>CAMYKY010000110.1:13888-23082 GCA_947259165.1 uncultured Acidobacteriota bacterium
CGGCGTCGTCGAACCTTTCATGAGTGGCCTCGGCGCGTGCGCTTATGCGCTCGCCTATGACGCGAGTCGCAAGCAAACCACTTGCTACGACGGTAGCGCAGTGGCCCCCCGCGAAACCCGTGCGGACATGTTCGAGCTCGCCGACCACGCCACGAAGAGTTTGGGGCTTTACGGCTGGCGGGCGACGGAAGGTGACATGTCGGAAACGGGTTATCGCTCGCCAACCGTCCCCGGGGCGTTGGCAGCGTTGAGCCGGCTCCACGACGCTGCCGGTGTTCTGCCATGGAGTGAGCTCTTCGGCCCCGCCATTCGCCTCGCCAGCGAAGGCTGTGA
The DNA here is from genome assembly GCA_947259165.1 of uncultured Acidobacteriota bacterium. Classification (GTDB taxonomy): domain Bacteria; phylum Acidobacteriota; class Vicinamibacteria; order Marinacidobacterales; family SMYC01; genus CAMYKY01. The sequence goes on from CAMYKY010000110.1 coordinate 14,222, forward strand.
CGTCGACGAGTACATCTTCGTGCAATCGGCCGCATCTGCATCGCGACTCAAGCCGTTCGCCAAGTCGATGGAGATTTTCTTCCACCCGGATGGGACGCCCAAGGAGCCAAGCTTCCACGGAGCGCGCCCCGAGCACCTTCGACAACCAGAGCTGGCAGAAACACTGCGCGTAGTAGCCGAGGAAGGTCCCGAGGTTTTCTACACAGGAAGGCTGGCCGAATCCATGGTCGACTTTCTCCAGCAGCACGACGGCCTCCTCACCATGGCCGATTTCGAAAGCTATGAGGCTCGGACGCTCGAGCCTCTGGTGGTTGCCTATCGGGACTGCCGCGTCGCGTGCCTGCCGGAGAACAGTGGCGGCCCGACGGTCGCGTTTGCCCTGAAGCTATTGGCCGGGTTCGACCTCGAGGGAACCCCTGTCGACTCCGTGCAAAGGCTCCATCTTCTTGCCGAGGCATTGCGAATGACGTACAGCGACCGCTTTCGATTTCTCGGCGACCCCGGTAGTCTGCCGGTCCCGCTCGAAGGACTCCTTCATGACCGCTACGTCGACGAGCGGCGCGCTTTGATCTCCCTCGACGGCGCTCCGCTCGAGCCCTTCGTGCACGGCGATCCATGGCGTTTCGACAGCGGCACCCCGCCGACCGCGACGGGGTCCGGGGACTCACATGGTCAGCACACGACTCACCTGAACGTCGTCGACAAGGATCGGAACATGGTCGCGTTGACGGCAACTCTGGGCGGAAGATTCGGCTCCGGCGTCACCGTGCCGGGACTGGGCGTGGTTCTGAACAACGGACTCATGTGGTACGACCCCGAACCCGGGCACATCAGCTCGATCGCTCCGGGCAAACGCGCGTTGCACGCGGCAGCGCCCTGCCTGCTTTTCAACAACGATGGCCCGTTGGCCGCAGTCGGCTCGCCCGGAGCTCGTAAGATCATGAGCTCGGTCCTGCAAGTTCTCTTGAATCTCGTGGACCATGACATGGGGATCCAGGAAGCGATCGCCACCCCGCGCATTCACCGGGAGGCCCACCCAGGCGTGCTCATCGACGGTCACTTTCCCGTCAACGTTGCCGAGGGTCTGAAAGCGCGCGGCTACGACGTCACGACTGCGCTCGAGAGCTTCATGAGCTCTCACTTCGGTCGGCCAAGCGGTATTTTGCTGGACTGGAAGCACTCTCGGCTCCACGGTGGGGTCGAGCCCTATCGCACGAGCGCCGCTGTCGGCTATTAATTCAGGTAAGATCCAGCCATGCCTGAGTCCGAGACGACGAATGCCGCTGAATCCACGTCCGAAGATTCGAGTCCAACGAGGCGACGCCTCGTCATCGTTGGCGCCGGACAGACCGGGCGGGCGCTCGCGCGAGCGTTGTCGGATAGCTGGGACATCGTCGTGTTGGATAGCGACGAGGAACGTCTCGCTCGACTCCAACGAGAGCTCCCCGAGCGCGAGGTGCGCGTGTTCACGAAGGACGGCACCAGCCTTCTCAATCTGAAAGAGGCAGGCCTCGACGGCGCCGAGTGGCTCGCGGCCGTCACGAACAAGGACGAAGTCAACGCGGAGGCGTGCCGCGTGGCGAGCTCGATCCCCGACGCTCCGATGACGATTGCGCTCGTTCGCCGTCCCGAGCACGAAGAGTGGTTCAAAAGCGCGGGCACCGAGCTAGTGAGCCGCCCGCAGGCTGTCGCGGGACTCATCAAAAACCGTATCGAGCGAGCGTACCAAGTCGCAAGCGGAGTCGGGCTGGGCGCCGGAGAGATCCTGGAGATTCCCGTTTTGAGAAGCTCCCCCGCCGTCGACGCCCGTGTCCAAGACCTTCGCGCGCGACGCTGGCTGGTCGCCGCGATCTATCGTCAAGATAGCTACGTCGTCCCTCACGGTCACGTGGTCATCCGCGAAGGAGATCGACTGCTGCTGACCGGGGAGCCCGAGATCCTTCCCTACATCGCAGACTACTTGCGAGAAGGCGTCGCGCGATTTCCTCTTCAGTTCGGGGTACGCACCGTGGTCTACGCGCAGACCGAGCAAACCGCGACTTATTGGGACGAGGTAGCCTATGTCGTCGATAGCACGCGTTCGCGCGCAACGCGTGCACTCACTCCGAAGGCGGCGCCGGCGCCCCAGCTAGAGCTCGCGCGCGGCAAGATGGAAACGCAAACGCTCAACGCTACGGATAGCTTCCTGACCGTGGTCCGCCGCGACCTTCCCGGGCTCGACTGCGGCTTGTTGATCCTGCCAAAAGAAGACCCGGGCTTCTGGGCCCGTATTGGCGTGAGCCGTCCGGCGTTTGCGGAGGTGCTCGATGCGCTCGCGTGCCCGATGTTGCTCGCTGCGGGAAGCCAGCCCTACCGGCGCATACTGCTTCCGGTGCTCGATCCCGATGCGTCAGTCCTCGCCGCCGAGCTTGCAATCGATTTATCCCGACAGCTCAGCGTGGAGATCGCCGCGGTGATGGTGGCACCGCCGACGTTCATCGTCGGCCAGGAAGCGGTGGACGATCAGAAGGAGGCGCTCAAGACCGTCATGGAAGTCGGCTCGCTCTACCACATCAAGATCGAACAGATCGTCCGTGAGGGCAACCCGGCCAAAGAGATCGCAAACTTCGCGGGCGATGGGGACCTTCTCGTCATTTCACACCGTGCGGGTCAGAAGACATCGTTTTTCAACCCCGATACTGCACTTCAGATCATCACAAGGTGCCCTTGCTCGGTCCTGGCGTTGTCTCACCACGAGCGGGTGCATGGAGCTAGCTGAGGCCCTCTCTCTCGTCGTCTTTTACTCGGGGGCGTTTCTCATGCCCCTCCTGGCGTCGCGAGTTCACGTTCCCGCTGCCGTCGCCGAGATTATCTTCGGTCTCGCCGTCGGCGCCGCGGGGCTGGTTCACCAAAGCACCGCGACAGCTTTTCTTGCAGAGCTCGGCTTCATCTATCTCATGTTCCTCGTTGGGATGGAGATCGATTTCAATCGAATCGAGCGCGAGGGGCGGAAAACCGTTTTGATTGCGTTTCTCGCGGCGGCTCTCGTCCTCGTGCTCGCGATGTTCATCGCGAGGCGTCTGGAGATGCCGCCGTTCATGGCACTCGTCATTGGCGCGATGTCGGTTGGGGTTCTCCTCGTCGCGCTCATGGAAAGTGACGCCTCGAAGACACGCTGGGGTCAGATTCTTCTTCTCGTCGGGTCGATTGGGGAATTTCTGACGCTGCTGACGCTCACCGCCTACGACCTGGTCCACCTACACGGCGTCGGCCCTGAGCTCGCGTCGGCCGCGGTTCGAGTCTTTTTGTTGTTTCTCGTCGCCCTCGCGCTGCTCGCGGCGATGCGACTTGCGGTTTGGTGGTTCCCGCATAGCTTTAGACGATGGGTTCGCGAAGAAGATCCGTCGGAGCTGGGTGTTCGATTCGGCTTCGTGCTCATGCTCGGACTGACCGCGCTGGCGGCATGGGTGGGACTCGAAGCCATCCTCGGTGCGTTTCTGGCCGGGATCTTGCTCGCCTACGTGTTCCGAGAAACCGGAGTTCTGCAAACCAAGCTCGTGGCTCTCGGCCAAGGCTTCTTCGTACCAATCTTCTTTATTAATGTAGGGGTCACGTTCGAGTGGTCGGCTTTGGGCGACGTTTCCACACTAGGACGGGCGCTCGTCGTCCTCGGCGCAGCGTCGCTCGCTGCGAAGCTCGTCCCGTCTTCCTGCTCGCGACCCCTTTGACGCTCCTGGTCGCGATCGCGGCGCTCGGACGCGAGATTCAGGTGATCGACGCGGCCACGAGCGCGGCCGTCATACTTTTGGCTATCGTAACCGGCGTCGTTTTCCCCACGCTTTTCAAGCTCATCGCGCCCAAGCAACCACCTGCGGACATCAGCGTGGAAATCGGGACAACGCTCCCTCCAGATCTCGGAGCAGGCGTGCTTTCTCCTGAATAACCGGCCGCCCCCAACTGACCGTGCGCGGCGGCTTTTCTGTCCATTCGACATCCCTGCCGTAAAGAATGAACGCGTCCCATTCGACGCGCCCCTCCTCACCGGTGCGTTTTCCGAGCCGCGTCACGTTCTGGTCGAACCACAAACCCGTGACCCTGCGCTCGTCCCAATAAAGCGTCACCCGAGGGTCGTCGAGGAGCTCTCGCGGGTCCACTTCGGCTTTCGCACCTTCGTCTCCAGCAGTGATCTCGAAAAAGACGGCGTAAACGCGAAGCTCCGCCTCCGGCATCGCTTCCAGGATGTTCGTTTGCACCCACCGGGCGCCTTGAACGCATGCGCCTCACGTCGGCGACAAAATGAGCACGAGGCGCACATGGGCTTGGTCGCGGTTGAACGCGTCTTTCAGCTCATCGACCGAGCCCAGATCCGTCCAATTCGTCGGCGGTGCGCAAGCGAACACGGACAGACCGAGCCCGCAAACGATGGCGAGGTTCTTCACTCCATTAGAGTAACAACTCGATCGTTCAGGTGGAATCGGACTCGCGCGTTACCGAGCGGGAGGGTCGGTCATCGACACGCAGCTTGAAGACGTCCGGGCGTGCATAGTGACCCACCACATCGAAATCCAACTTCGCGCGTGCGACCTCTTTCAGGTCCAGCTCCGCGCTCAGAATTCCCTCTTTGTCGAACAAAGGCCCTGCGAGCACTTCTCCGAGAGGCGAAACAATGACACTTCCGCCACGACACATCACCTCCGGTTGCGCATCGAGGTCCTCGATGCCGGCAAGGTCCTTGGGGTACATCGATTTGGTGACGTATTGATTGCAGCCGAGAACGAAGCACCGCCCCTCGAGCGCGATATGGCGAAGCGTCGACTGCCACGTATCGCGGGAATCGGCTGTCGGCGCCAGATAGACGTCAACGCCCTGGTCGTACATCGCCATCCGCGCCAAAGGCATGTAGTTCTCCCAACAGATGAGCCCTCCGACTTTGCCGAATCCCGCATCGACGACGGTGAGCGTGCTCCCATCTCCTTCCCCCCAGATTAGCCGCTCGGCGGCCGTTGGCTTGAGTTTCCTGTGTTTCCCCAGAAGCGTGCCGTCCGCACCGAAGTACAAAACGGTGCAGTAGAGTGTGCCACTGGGATCTCTTTCGATAACACCGATCGCGAGAAAGGTCCGAGCGTCCCGGGCGATTTCACCGAGTCGCTCGGTAGCTGCACTGGGAACTTCGACCGACTCTTCCCAGTAGCGCTGCCAGGTCGAGCGTCCTTTTTCACTCCGTTGCCCCACGACGATCCCGAAGCTGAGTCCTCTCGGGTACGCTGGAATGAACGCTTCGGGGAGTAGAACAAGCTCCGCACCCAGGTTTTTCGCCTCGGAGACGAGCTCCGCGGTTTTGTCGAGCGTCGCGTCCCGGTCGAACAACACGGGGGCGGCCTGAACAACGGCGACCTGGACCATGGTGAGAACCCTATCAGGCCTTCACGATAACGGCAGCCTGATCCCGATCGAAACCGATGATCCGAACCGCCTCCCCAGTTTCGAAGAATGCCGAGGCACGCACGGGAACGTCCACCCTGCCAAATTGCGCCCGCCCTTCCTCCAAGGCGGCGCCGACGTCATCGACACTGAGCGCGATCGCGCGATCCACCACGGGCATGACCTTCGTCGGTCCCGGCCCACCAAGCGTCCTGAACGTGCCGAAGCGAAAAATCGCCAACCGCTGGGTGTCCGGCACTTCTCGCATCGACACTCCCGGCACAACGGTGAAGATGCCGACGAAAACAACGAGTGTCGCCACAACAACAGCGACGAGGATCCACATACCCACCTCCGAATACACTGTTTGTTTAGTATACAGGCTTGTCCGCCCAGCCCCCCGGGACCTACTCGGCCAGTTGTTGGCGCTCCCGAGCGTAGAGGTAAGCCGGGAACGCGCATGCCAGGCCGATCAGAAGGTTGAGAACCACGAACATCGGCGGTGCCGGCGCTTTGTTTCGACTCCGCTGATGGAACATGAAGATCCAGAAGATCATCGACGTTAGGAGCAAGTCGGCGGTAAAGCCACCGGACGCGGGATTCGCAAACAAGGCTCCTACAAACTCGCCAAGGCCGAAACCCGCCGTCGAGAAGTGCTGCATGAAGAACACGTAGGGAATCACGCCGCCTACGATGGCCATTGCCAAATAGAGGTTTTTCATTCTGCGGCTCCTTCGACACGAATCCTAGGCAAGACGTGCTCGTGCCCGCCACCCCGGCAGAGCCGCCAGCGACTCGAGAGGTCCGACTCGTCACCGCGTTCTCGTCGCGATGATGCCCGACGACCACGACAACGGCGCGGCTCGAAAGTCTGGATGAGAGAGCAAAGTCTCCGTCAGCCGCGCGACTTTCGTCGGGTGATCGTCCGGCCAATTCGGCTGTGGGTACGTGTCGTCCACGATGTAAATCCCGCCCACGTCAACGAGTCCGACCGCTCCCAAAACCCGGACCACACTAGCGTCGTCGTCCGGATACACCCCATATCCGCATGAATCTCACTCGCTGAGCTCCAAAACGCCGAGCTGTTGGAGCACCTGTCGCATGACAGCCTGCCTTGCTGGACCCAACGTTGGATCGGGCGCCTTCGTCTCCAGAACGGTCGCAAATACCTGAGCTCCGGACTCGCGCTCCACTCACCCTACCCACCACCCCACATTCTCGGACTCTGATAGCACGGCCCACCCAGTCTTCGAACAGATGGTGTGCCGAGGGGTCTGTTCGCTCACCATCATCTCCTTGACCATCGTCATGGGCGCCGGCGAAAACGGCAGCGTCTCTCGGTATAATCGTACGAGAGAGAGTCTACCTGCTCTCGCGGCGAGATTCGCAGGTCACCGGACAACCAGAATTCGTCGATGCCGCCCGAGATGTCGTTGTTTCCGTAACCGACCGCGGGAACGGGAACGACGGTATCAGAAGCTTTCTCATGAACGGAAGTGAATGCTCGCGAAAGAATGCCCACATCTGACTCGATGCGTCGATGCTGCGGCTAGTTGGCCCGACGATCCATTCCGGCATCGGCTTGCCGCCCAGCCAGGAATCGCCCCCTCCCCGCAGGGTGTAGAGCACCACGGCAGCGTCGTCAGCACAATCGGTGTATTCGAGTCGATTGACATCCGCTGCCACCCCAGATTCGATGGGGGTCGGCTCGCACCGGTTTCTCCGAGCCCAACTCGCCGCCCAGTCCCGAACGGCGGGAAACCGTACGGGGTTGAACGGATCGCCCGATGGCCCGCCCTGGTAGGGAACCATTCGGTCGTCCGTTCCATGAAACGCCACCATCGGTACGGGTCTCGAATCCCCACACCAATCCCACGGCAGCGTTTGTGCAGCTGCCACGGCTCCCACCGCCGCGACCCGATGGGACAGTCTGCACGACACCACAAACGACATGCCTCCACCGTTCGAGAGTCCGTTGGCACAAATGCGCGTCGGATCCACGTTGTAGTCAGCTTCCAACGCGTCGATCGAATCTGAAAGGAATGTGACGTCCAAATCCACACTGGCTGGCCCCATGCGTCAGACCTTGGGTAACACACCGGTGCCGCCGCCCCGCAGCGTTGTTCCCGACGGGTAGACGGCAATGAAACCCGTGCTCATCAGCCACCTTGTTCCATTGACTCGTTTCCATTTGAGCGGACGGCCACATAGCGGCGGCGTGCATGCTGATGACGAGCGGTGTCGGCACGGCGCGGTCGTAGCTGCTTGGGACATGGAGCAGATACTCCCGGGGCTGGCCCGAGGAGACAATTGTGCCGTTGGTCCGATTCGCGTCGTGGAAAAGGGCGTAGAAAGTCACAACAGCGATCAGCACCAACACCGCAGGCGAGCCAATGACAACCAGCACTGCGCGGACGACGACGTTCCTAGCATTCATGGCGTGCTTGAACGTGCGCCGTCCAACAGCAACGCGTTTGCTGACTCTCGCTCACAGTCATTTCGACGACAGCCAAGCTTCGGCTTCCGCTTTTTCGTCTATGTTGAAAGCTCTGATTTCCAGACCCGGGAACAACGCCCCCTCGAATTCACTTGCTTTCTTTAGCCAAGTTTTGTCGGTTAGGACAGCTGCACGGTCGAACTTTTTCATAAGCCCAAACATCGAAGGCAGACGAGAAAATTCAATTCCAATTGCACCCAACGTTGGCAGTTGAAAGTCGAGAACGACATACAACATTTTGCCGGTTTCGATATTTTCCGATTTACTCTCTAGTTCATCTAAGGCGACTTTCATCAACTCTACGTCTAGCTTGCCACTCATCTCGATATCTAGACGATTCGTACCATTTTCTACGACCTTAAACATGAATCCTCCTGGTCAGGGGTGAGTTGGACAGCTAGCCAGTGGCGATGAGTGGCGATACGGCGTTGACGCTGCCGAGACCAAAAATTTAGCGTCGCGTGTTTCATCACCTCACGTCGGTCTCGGTGACGCCGCGCCAACTCCTCCTGATACCGCACCCGCCTGGTCTTCGAGAGTTACTACCACTCGGCCCACCGCCCTGTGCTCCTCGACCACCTCGTGCGCGTTCGCGATCGACTCCAGGGGAAACTGCACTTCAACCTCGAAGCCTGGCCACTCGCCCTCCAACGTCTCGTTCAATGCGCGCGCCGCAGTAGTCTTAGCGGCGGCGGGAAAGTCGTCGCTCCCAAGGAAGAACAAGCAAACGTTCTTGAACACGAGCGGCCAGAAAGGAATTGCTGCTGTCGGGTCGCCGGTGGCGTACGTCGCAATCGAGCCACCAAGTTTCAGCACCCGCTCGTCCACCGAGATGTTCGGGTGGAAGGCCACTTCAACGATGTGATCGATTCCATCGGGCGCATAGGCCAAGATGCGTTCCACGATTTCGTCAGCAGAAAGGCCACCTGTAACCAACACGTGGTGAGCGCCCGCCCGCTGTGAG
>CAMYKY010000111.1 GCA_947259165.1 uncultured Acidobacteriota bacterium
ACTTGCGTTGAGCCTCGGGTGGCGGATTCGCTTTCTTGAGATTCAAGAATCCTTACTCGGGAACGGGAACGGGAACGGGAACGGATCTGGATTCCATCAGGGTAAGCCGGCTTACGGTGTCCATCTTTCCCATTTCAGCCACTCAACTTCGGGTCACTTCCCGGCGCGCTATACTCCTTCCCAGTAAGCACGGGTTCGGGCTTACGCAAACCAATTCAGGAGGAGTTTCCCGCAATGACGAAACCGCTCGCGGTTCTAGCCGCGTTAGTTGGCCTCGCCGCCATTAGCTTTGCTCAAGAGGAGCGCCAGCCTCGTGGCCAGGTCGAGACCATGGTTCACGGAAAGAAAGTCGTGATCGATTATGGCCGACCGGCCTTGAAGGGACGGAGCCTCGATGCGCTCATGGAGGGCCTTCCCGAGGATCGCATTTGGCGCGCTGGCGAAAACCAGGTGACAACGTTGGAGACAGCCACCGATCTCAAGATTGGCGGCAAGGCGATTCCAGCTGGCAAGTACAGCCTCTACATCCATGCTCCCGCACAAGGCAATTGGTCGCTTTGCGTCAACAAGAACCTCGGCATCGAGCTCGGGAAAATCTATGCTCAAGCGCCGCCCGAGATGGCGAAAGAGCTCTGGCCGCGTCTGGACGGCTACCAGAAAAACATCGCTGGGGACGAAGTCGCCCGAATCCCGATGAAGACGGGGAGTGCGGCCGCTACCGATGTGTTCACGATTGCTATGAGTGCAAGCGAGCTCACCGTTGCCTGGGGCGGACAGTCCTGGGAAGTCGGGATCGAGTAGCTTCCACCACTCTACCTACACCTCAAAGCGGAGCCCTGGAGGCTCCGCTTTTTTTCTACCACCGGTCGTGGTCTTGCCCTTGATACTTCCGCTATTTTGCGGTTGATCTCGACTCGACTTTCACTATACTTTACTTACACCATGAGAGTCGGAAAGGTGGAAGCGTGATGACGAGCCCGGTGTTTTGGATGAGTTTCGCGGCGGTTTTCTTGGCCATCCGTTGGATCGCGGACGCGGTCTTGTCCGGAGCTCGTGTGGAGGTCCGGCGTGTGCGACGCGTCGTCGATGCGCCCCCCGCAACCGCCGATCAGCCCTGGCCGAGCGCTCTCGACGAAGCAGCCTAAGACCTCGGATTGCAGCACTTTCGTGGGTGCGCCGCGCCGCTTGGCGGCTGCAGGGCAAGTGTAGGTCGGCAGCCTGCGCTGTTCGGTGTAGTTCTCTTGACGTTTCGGGGCCTGCCACAGTCCACTAGCTTAGCTAGCGCTAGTGATTCGTTTCGGTCTTCACCGATGGAGCTGCCGATTGGGTCACCACCGCGGTGTCGTCTAGCTCGTCGAACTGCTCATTGCCACTGGCTGGAGTCGGATCCGGCACGGTTTGCTTCAAAGGACTTTGCCGCAGCGAACTGAGCCACTGGCGAATCCTCGGGGTCTCGCCGGGCTCTGCTCGAGAATGGCGCGGCTCCGCCTGAGCCGCTTCCAAGGCATCGAGTTTTTTCGTGATCGCGTCGAGCTGGCCGGCCATGCGCAACAACAGGTTCCCCTCGATGCCGAGCGCCCCAGTGTGCTGCTCGATCCCGTCGCCAATTGGCTTGAGGTTGAGATCCGCAACCGCTTGGTCTACATGGGACGCTTTGAGAACTTGTTCCTCATCGACGTAGCCGATCAGCAGCGTCCGTTCGCACACGATGTTGATCAGGCGCGGAATCCCTCGCGATGCGTGGTGCACCCGTTCGAGGGATTCGCCCGAGAACATCGAAGGATTCGGGGCTCCGACAACGTCCAGACGGTGCCTCACGTAGGCGCCAGTGTTCTCGAGGTCGAGAGGCTCGACCCAGCACCGGACGACGGCCCGTTGACTCAGGGACTCGAAGTCGGGAGTCTGGAATTTACGTTCGAGTGACGGCAAGCCTGCGAGCACGATTTCGACGAGCTTACGCCCCTTGTGCTCCAAATTGGTCAGGTAGCGAAGTTCTTCGAATTGCCCGTCCGTTAGGCCCTGGGCCTCGTCCACAAGAACGACCACGGTCTTGCCGTTGGTGATCTGCCCGCGGAGGAAAATATCCAGGTACTGCGAAACCGTGTCGGTAGAATCCTGAGGTTTGAAAGGGATGAGCAAGGCTCGGCCGACTTGCCGGATCAACGATGCCTCTCCGACCGCGACGTCAGAGAGAAAAACCCCGCTGAGGTGGCGTGCGAAGCTCCGCAGGAGCCGGAGCATCAGGGTCGTCTTTCCTGTGCCCGCTTCCCCCAGAAGGATGGCTAGGCCGTGCCGCTCTTCGATCGAGTAGCACAATTCGTTCAGTGGAACCTGGTGAGCTTCCCCGTAGTAGTACGCAGGGTCGTGGGTCAGCTTGAACGGCTTATCCCGAAATCCGTAGTGCTGAAGATACATAACGTGGGCCTTTATAAAAGTACAAAAAAACAGGCTAATTATGAATCCGGGGAAGAGAATTGTAACCCAAAAGCGCGGGTTGTGGAAACCCCCTAAAAACGGGAACTTTCCGACGACCCGGGCGTTGATCCTAGTGATATGAGGTCGGTCGATGATTCCGAGCTGCTCCAACGGGTGCAATCGGGTGACCGCGATGCGTTCTCAGAGTTGATGAATCGTCACAAAGATAGATTAGTCAACTACTTAACGGTGCTCGTTCGAGACCGAGCACGGTCGGAGGAGCTGGCCCAGGAGGTGTTCTTGAAGCTCTACCTGCATGCTAGCCGTTATCAGGAACGCGGGCAGTTCTTGCCCTATTTGTATCGGATCGCAACCAACCTCGTCCGCTCCGAGGAGCGTACGCGACGCCGGCGAGAGTTCTTGTTCCGCGCATTTGCCAACGGGAACGGCCACCGAGAGCCAGCGAGCCCCCAGGCTGAGCTGCTTTCGGTCGAGCTCGGCCAGCGTCTGGGGGAGGCGATTGCTTCGCTGCCACTGCGTTACCGGTCTCCCTTGACGTTGAGGGAGATCGAAGGGTGGTCCTATCGTGATATTGCGTGCGCCTTGAAATGTCGTGAAGGCACCGTCAAATCCCGGATCCATCGGGCGCGCGAGCAGCTTCGCCGCGAGCTGGAGCCCTACTGGAATGGGAGTGTTTGAATGGCCGCGATGAACGACGAGGACCTGACGAAATTGTTGGCGAAGATGCCGCGCCGAACGGCCTCCCCGGCGTTCGCTGACCGCGTGGTGGGGCGACTCGACGAGGGGGCGCGCCGACAACCACGGAGCCGATTGTGGGCGGCCGCCGCGGTCTGCGCTGTGGTGATTGGCCTCTGGGTCGGACCCGCCGTGCTGCGCGAGCGCGCCGAGCGCCGTGACGACGCGGAGCGGCTCGAAAAGATGCGTGAAGAGTATCGGGCTCTCCAATTGGAGCTCGCTGAGTTACGGGCCTTGGCGTCGGAAGCAGAGCCCGTGTTGGAGCTCGGTGGTACCGAGCAAGTGGATTTCGTGATCGATTTGACACAACTCGGGAGGAAGTCAGGCCAGGCCAGAGCACAGCCCACCACGCATACCCCGAGATAGAGGAGAAGGTTCTACATGAAAAGGAAACTGGCGACCATTCTGACGTTGATTCTGACGTCCGTGATTTCGAGCGCCGCACTCGCGGCGCGGCAGGACGAGCAAGAGAGGCGGAACTACACCCGTGCCATCACTGTGCATAGCCTCGGGCAAGGCTACGTTGGCCTCCAGCTGATGCGGTTGACGCCGGAGCTTCGAGCTCACTTCGGAGTCCCGGAGGATGCCGGCGTGATGGTGTCGCGCGTCGAGGAAGGGGGGCCCGCGGAGGCCGCCGGAATCCGAGTTGGCGACATCGTGACCGCGGTCGACGGCGAGCGTGTCGACGACGGCCGGAGCCTGTCGCGCGCCGTACGACAAAAAGATGACGGGGAGAACGTAACCCTCGAGCTGTACCGCGATGGCGGTATCGAGAGCCTTCCTGTCACTATCGCCGCGCGCGAGCGACCGGTCATCGACCTTGCCGGCGGCTACCGATTCATGCCGGATGGGCAGTCGCTTCCCGACCATGACGTGTTCATCGCCGGCACGGGCTTTCATCTCGATGAAGAATCGATCGAAGCGTTCGAGGAGGCGATGCGCGAGCTCGAGGATCGCTTCGACAGCACCGAGTGGCAAGAGAAAATCGAGCGAATGAAAGAAATGGACTTCGGCGCCATCGAAGAGCGAATGAAAGAAGTCGAACAACGACTGAAAGAGCTGGAAACGGAGCTCGAAGCCGAGGCAGCGAAGAAATAGACACGGAGCGGCATCCGGCATTCGGTTGACGCCTCGAGAGCGCGACGTCGATCTTGCAGGTCGTCGCGTCGCAGTAGGCTAGCCGTTTCGTTTCGACGTTTCCCGATTGAAGCCACCGGTTTTGCACGGTTCGACTCGGCCCGAAGCCGACGCGATTCAGCGAGGCGCAATACGCCCAGAGATGAGATGGCGCCCTCGAGGCTTCAACCGGATGCCGGATGCCGACTGCCGGATGCCGTTTTGCGCCGTTTGAAGCCGTCGATCTTGCTCTTCACCGTGCGGCGGTCCAAGCCGAGGTGGCGGGCGGTGTCGAGGTAGCTTCCAGTTTGTTGGTACACCGCAGTGCAGTAGTTTTCGAGGAGCTGTTCGGCGGTGAGGGTCGTGGAATCGAGGTTGACGAGGGACGACGGCGCCGGATCTGCGCTCCTCGTTGGACGATACTCTTTACGGACGACGATGTTGCGGACGCATTGCTCGAGCTCGCGGACATTGCCGGGCCAATCGTATTTCGGGCCGAGATGGTGGGTGATCCAATCGATGACTTCCTCGGCCACGTCGTCGGCCTCGTCTCGGCCGACGACTCGTCTCGCGATGAACAGTACGAGCTCGTTCAGGTCCTCTGGGGCCTTGTGAAGTTGGTCTTTGAGCGGTGGCGTCGTGATGAGATCCGAGCACAGGCGGTAGTAGAGATCTTCACGAAATCGACCCGAGCGCATCTCGGCGGCGAGATCCCGGTTCGTGGCCGCCACGATTTTTCCCTCGAAGTTTTCGCTGCTGGTTGCTCCCAAGGGCTGGAACGTTCGCGTTTGGAGCACTCGCAGCAATTTCACTTGGAGCGAGGGGTCCAGGTCTCCGATCTCATCGAGGAAGACCGAACCGAGAGCCGGGCACACCGCTAACCAGCCCTTCCGGTCCGATAGCGCTCCCGTGAACGCGCCGCGACGGTGCCCGAACAACTCGGACTCGACGAGCGTCGGCGCCAGGGCGGAGAGATTGAGAGGAAGAAACGCTCCTTCGAGATCGATCTCGAAGCGTTTCCGACTCGGTTGGAAGGGGATGTAGCCGGAGAGGCCGATGGCTTGAGCGACGAGCTCCTTGCCGGTTCCGGAGGGCCCCGTGATCAGCGTGGCGACGTCGGCCATTTTCCCGAACAGCGATCGTCGATAGCGCCTCAGATCATGCGTGAAAATTGATTGCCACACGGCGCCTCGGAGTCGGGCAGCGGGGAGCGAGGCTCCGACGATGAAATCGAAGATGTGGTGCGATGCGCGCCGGACCTGGAACAGAAAAGCGAACCAGTGCGGAAGCTCGGCGTCGATGCTACCCGCCAAGCTGCCGGGGAGACGCGACAGAAAAAAGCGGGCTTGGGTCACGAAGTCGCCATAGAAGTCGACAACAGGCGCGGTCATGGCGCTTTCGAACCTGGTTTCGAAACGATCGTAGAGAAGATAGAACACGAGCTCCTGATAGAGCTGCACCTCATCAGGTCTCGGCTGGCGTCCGTCAGCAAGACGCGCTTGCAGCGTCTTCGCGAGTGATCCGCCCCGCTCGGCGATCTTCACGACGTTGGGATTCTCTCGATCGAGCACCTTGCTCCACACCAGGCTCACATCTTCGAACGCGTCACCGAGCACTTCGCGCTCGCGCTCGATACGCTCCGGCAGAAATGGGTTACAGCGGGCGAGCTCGGACAGGCTTGTTGCGAGGCGTCGCTCGTCGCGGTTCATCCATGCTCGAGGCGTCATGTTCATAGATTGTACAGCAGGATCAAAATTTGAACTTCTCGTCTGGATTGTCAAGAATACGTTAATCGGCTTACCCTTTGTATTTAAACACTTTAGTGGATTCGTGACGGTTGGCACGACGCCTGCTATAGGTTCCATCGAACGCGTGAGGGAGAATATGATTCTCTTGCTCTCAACCCCGAGCTCCCTCGCGCGTTCGTTCTCGCTGCGCTCACGGTGGATTCCCCGGAAGAGTCGTCCCATGTTGATACAAGCTGTCCGCTTCGCCCTGCGATTGTTGCTCCACCGACCCGGGTGGGCCGCTGCGGTCTTGTTGACGCTCGCCGTCGGTATCGGCGCGAATACCGCCAGCTTCAGTTTGTTTAACGCGGTGTTGCTTCGACCGCTCGACTATCCCGAATCGGATCGACTCGTGAAGATCATCGGGGCAAATCTGGAGACCGGCAATATCTCACCGGCCGATTTCTGCGATTTTCAATCTGGAAGCGAGTCGGCCGAGTCCGTGGGCGCTCCTACGCTTTGTCGAGGGCCTGGTTCAAATCGTCGATCAGGTCGTCGACATCTTCCATACCGACAGAGAGTCGTACCAGGCCATCGGTAATGCCGACGCGTTTGCGTTCAGCCTCCTCGACGTCGGCGTGGGTCATGGTGACCGGGTGGGTCACGAGCGATTCTACGGCGCCGAGGTTTTCGGCGAGCGTCCACAGCTCGAGCGAGTCCATGATCTTCTTCCCGGCGGCGACACCGCCGTCGACTTCGAACCACACCATGGCGCCGTATCCCGTAGCTTGTCGTGACGCGAGCTCGTGTTGGGGATGCGACGGTAGGCCCGGGTAGCAAACTTTTTCGACTTTCGGGTGCGTCTCGAGAAACTTCGCGATCGCCATCGCGTTGGCGCACTGAGCGTCCATTCGAACCGTGAGGGTCTTGCAGCCTTGTAGCGTCAGCCACGCAACGTGCGGCGACATGATCGTGCCGGATGCGTTCTGAACGAAGCTGACCTTCTCGCCCAGCTCTGCCGAGCGGGAGATGACCGCGCCGCCGACGGTGGCATTGTGGCCGTCGATGTACTTCGTAGTGCTGTGAATCACCAGATCGGCGCCGAGCTCGACGGGTCGCTGGTAATAAGGTGTCAGAAACGTATTGTCGATCGCGTGGGGGATGCCTTTGTCTTTCGCGATCTCCGACACCGCCGCGATGTCAGTGAGCTTGAGCGTCGGGTTGGCCGGTGTTTCCGTGAGAATCAAACGGGTGTTGTCCCGGATGCTCTTGCGAACGTCGTCGTCGTCCGACGTATCTGCGAACGTGAACTCGACGCCGAAGCGCGTGAAGATCTTCGTGCACAGACGATAGGTGCCGCCGTAGGCGACGTCGGAGACGATCGCGTGGTCGCCCGCGTTGAGAAAGGCGAGCAGCACCGCATGGATCGCGGCCATGCCCGTCGAGAACGTGGCGCAGACCGCGCCGCCCTCGAGCTCGGCCAGTTTCGTTTCGAGTGCCTGGACGGTCGGGTTCCCAGAGCGAGAGTAGGAATAGCCCTTCGAGAGGTAATTGTCCACCGACTCCTGAACGAACGTCGTGGTCTGGTAAATGGGCGTCAAGATCGCGCCGGTCGTAGGGTCCGGCTCGACGCCAGCGTGGATTTGTTTGGTGGCAAAACGCATTTCTGAAGAGCTCCTAACCTTGCAAAAGAACACCATCATAGCGTACGGCGCCCGCGACCGTCATCGCAGACTGGAACAAAGCCCCAGCTTTCTAGGTAAAACGGAAGGCGAGTTGCCCCCTCACCCGGCCGTCTTCGGCGGCCGACCTCTCCCCCCGAGGGGGAGAGGTTAATCAAAATCAATAACCTCTCCCCCGTTGGGGGAGAGCGTTTCACGGAGGCGAGCGATAGCTCGTCGGGTGAGGGGGCGCGCGGTGAGCGCGGTGCTGTAGAATCTTCGGATGCACCGTTCGTGGCTGTTGTTCCTGGTTTGGGCTGCCCCCACGGTTGACGGTGCTCAGCCGTGCGAGTGCGCGAGTTGGGATGACGCGCCGGGGGTGTTGTGGGCCGGTTGCTCGCCGCTCGTCCTCCCCCAGATCGCGGAGCTAGCGGCGCCTGCGCTTTGGTTTACGCGTGACGAGCCGCTGCTGTTGCTCGATGACGCGACCCCGGTCCCGACAAATCATCCGTGCGATGCGGCGTCTGAGAGCGCGGTTGTCTACTACCAGGTCACTGAGCTCATTCGCCGCGGGGCGCCGTTGACACGGCCCGAAGAAGAGGATCCTCAAGCGTTCGCCAAGATCGACAATATGGTCCTCAAATACTTTTTCTACTACCCAGAGGATTTCGGGCTTGGCGGCCACGAGCATGATTTGGAGGCGGTGGAGTTTCACCTTTTCCTGGAGCGGCGTGACGATTGCTATCGCGTGCGGATGGATTCTGCCGAGGCGCTCGCGCATGGCTCGCGTTGGTACTCCAATCTGCTCGAGATCCGTGCGGACACGCGATTCCCGCTGACGGTCTTCGTCGAGGAAGGCAAGCACGGCAGCGCGTTCGACCGAAACGTCGACGGGCAATTCACGCGCGGCTATGACGTGAACCGTCAGGTCAACGATGCCTGGGGCGTGCGGGACGTCATGGGCGCGGGCGTACTCCTGACCTCGGCCTATAACCCGGAAATGACCAAGTCGCGCGATTATGCCTACCGCGTCCTCCCTCCCGAATCCTCACTTCTACAAGTATCGCGTGCTGGCTCGTCGCTTCAGTTTAGTGACGAGCACTTGTACCGGTACCAGCTCCGCCGGGGAAACCGCGTTCCCGTCTGTGACGATATGGGCGACAACGGCGAAGAGCTTCTCTCCATGATGCGCTATCACGGTTTCGGAGAGGACCAGGAGCCTGATCAGTACAACCACTTCGAGGCGAATCTCAAAAACGCGAAGAACCCGCAGAGCTGGCTCTCGTTCAGTCTCCGTGTCGATGACGAGCTCGGGCTTGCGCTCGTTTTCAAGGGTCTCGATATTGACCAAGGCTGGATCTTGCCCAAGGTCACCGCCAGCGGAGTCGATGCCAGTATCAATGCCCTGTTCAGTCCGTCGGCATCACGTTTTGCCGACTACTACATTTCGGGCGGTCTTCGCCGGCAGTTCCAAGCCGTCGAGAAGAACATCACCATCGACACCGAGGATGGACCCGCGGACGTCACTGTCATCGAGCCGCCGCAGTGGAACTTTGTGACCGAGATTGGGCTGAAGCTTCGTGCGAGGATCCCTTCGAAGGCTCGGTGGGCCGTTCTCGGCTACCAGTTCGGGGGCGTTCGTGTTGGCGTCCAAGCTCTAGGATTCGGGAGTCTCGATGACATCCGTCTCATCTTCGAAATTGGCGCCGGGGCGTGGTGATCCCATGAGCGTGCACCCTGGTGCCGGTAAAACAGCACCGCCCGAGATCCTCGTCGACGTTCCGAAGCTCGTGACGGCGTACTTTACCGAACCGGCGAGCGAGCCCGTGAAGTTCGGAACCTCGGGCCATCGCGGCTCTTCCTTCAAGGGAAGCTTCAACGAGGCGCACATCGCCGCGACGACGCAAGCGATTTGCGATTACCGGAAACAAAACGGTATCTCGGGTCCGTTGTTTCTCGGAGTCGACACGCATGCTTTGTCGGAGTCCGCACGGGTGACGGCGCTCGACGTGCTCACTGCGAACGGGGTCGACGTTCGGGTCGATCGCGACGGCGGCTATACGCCGACGCCGGTCATCTCGCACGCCATACTTCGGGAAGCGCGAGCCGATGGCATCGTGATCACACCGTCGCACAATCCACCGGAAGACGGCGGCTTCAAATACAACCCGCCGCATGGTGGCCCCGCGGATACGGACGTTACCGATTGGGTCGAGCAACGTGCCAATGAGCTCCTGACTTCCTCGATCGAGCGGCGTCGCGCGGCCCCCACTGTCTACGACTACGTGAGTACTTACGTCGCCGAGCTCGGAGCCGTCATCGACATGGAAGCGATCCAAAGCGCGGGTATTCGCATCGGAGTCGATCCCTTGGGTGGCTCCGGCGTCGCGTACTGGCGTCCCATCGCGGAGCGGTACGGTCTCGATATCGAAGTCGTCAACGACGTCGTCGACCCCACGTTCCGATTCATGACACTCGACCGCGACGGCAAGATCCGCATGGATTGCTCGTCGCCGTACGCGATGGCGAAGCTCATCGATTTGCGCGACAAGTTCGACATCGCGTTTGCGAACGACACCGATAACGATCGTCATGGCATCGTGGCTCCGAGTGTTGGACTGCTGAACCCGAATCACTATTTGGCGGTGAGTATCGAGTATCTGTTCGGGCACCGCGATTGGTCGGCTCGACCCGCGATCGGCAAAACACTCGTTTCGAGTGCTCTGATCGATAGGGTCGCCAAGCGCCTCGGGCGAAAGCTCGTAGAAGTTCCCGTAGGGTTCAAATGGTTCGTTGACGGTCTTCTCGATGGCTCGCTCGGCTTCGGCGGGGAAGAAAGCGCCGGTGCATCGTTCCTGCGTCGGAACGAAAGCGTGTGGACGACGGACAAGGACGGCATCATCATGGGGCTCCTGGCCGCGGAGATGATGGCGGTCACCGGCAAAGACCCGGGTGAGTTGTATGCCAAGCTCGTCGCCGAGCTGGGTGAGCCGGTGTACGAGCGCATCGACGCTCCCGCGAGTCCCGAACAGAAAGCGCGCCTGAAGGCACTCTCGCCCGAGCAAGTCTCGGCTAAGGAGCTAGCGGGTGACCCGATCACTCAGATGCTCACCGAAGCGCCCGGTAACGGCGCTTCGATCGGTGGGCTCAAAGTATCGACCGATCACGGTTGGTTTGCGGCACGACCGTCTGGCACTGAAGACGTCTACAAACTTTATGCCGAGAGTTTCCGGGACCCAGACCACCTGAAGCGCATTCAGGTCGAGGCCCGTCACATCGTGGCAGGTGTTCTCGATTGACCCTCTTTCGACTCGAGCCGGGCGTGCAGCACTACGCGTGGGGCGATGCGCACTTCATCCCGGATCTCCTGGGTCTCGAGAACTTGGAGAGGCGGCCCTACGCCGAGCTGTGGCTGGGCACGCATCGAGACCTTCCATCGCACGTTCGGGTCGACGATGAGCGTCGGCTTCTCAGCGACGTTCTCGGCGTCGAACTGCCGTATCTCCTGAAGGTTCTCACGGCGCAAAAACCGCTTTCCATTCAAGCGCACCCGAGCGAGCAACAAGCTCGCGATGGTTTCGCTCGTGAGAATGCTGACGGTGTTCCTGTCGACGCGCCCCATCGCGTCTACCGAGACCCCCATCACAAACCCGAGCTCTTGTGCGCGCTCACGGATTTCTACGCGCTGCGCGGGTTTCGGCGCGATCCACCCTCTTTCGGAAGCGCTGCTTCTCTGAAAGAGTCGTACGAGAAGCTCATGACGCTGCCTCAGGACGAAGTCGACGCGCTACTCGAGCCCATGGTGAGAGAGCTCGACGCGAACGGCTACGGGAAAGAGGATCTCGAGTATTGGGTGCTGCGTTGTCACGAGGAGTTCTCCGACGAGGGTCACTTCGATCGAGGGTTGTTCTCCGTCTATTTGCTGAACCTAGTCCATCTGAAGCCGGGCGACGCAATCTATCTCGACGCGGGAACGCTGCATGCTTATCTCGAAGGCGCGGGTGTCGAGATCATGGCGAGCTCGAACAATGTTCTCCGCGGCGGGCTCACCCAAAAACATGTCGACATCCCGGAGCTTTTGAAGACGGTCGTGTTCGAGGGCGAAACACCTCGAGTGGTTACCGCGGTGAAAAAGAGTAGTTCCGAATGGGTTTACGAGACGCCCGCGCGCGAGTTCGAGCTTCGGCGCATCGAAAGCCCGCACGAAAACGATGGCGACCACGGGCCGGAGATTCTCATCGTTACCGAAGGCGAGGCCATCATCGGTCTTCACCACATTCGAAGGGGCGAGGCCGTCTGCATCCCTCCAGGCGAAGCGTATGTTATCGACGGCTCGGCAACGCTCTACAAAGCGACGGTGCCTCGAGGATCCTGGAGCGGTTGAAAGCATGACGGATTTGTTCCGCGGTGCGCACCCAACGGCGCTCAACTTCGGCACGAGCGGTTTGCGCGGTCTCGTGTCCGACATCACCGACCTCGAGGCGTATATCAACACACGTGGATTTCTCGACTTCCTGGGGGTTCGAGACGGCGTCGTGGCGCTCGCGGGAGATTTACGACCCAGTACCGACCGTATCCTTGTGGCGGTTGCTCGCGCGATTGAAGATGCCGGGGCCCGTGTCGACTACGTCGGAAAGATCCCGACTCCGGCCCTGACGTATTACGCGCTCGAGCGGGATCAGCCGAGTGTGATGGTGACGGGAAGCCATATTCCCTTCGACCGAAACGGCATCAAGTTCAACAAGCCGAGCGGAGAAGTTCTCAAGGAAGACGAACCCGGTATCCTCGCCTCTGTCGCCAAAGTCCGAGACGCTGAATACCAGCGCACGCCAGACGAATCGACGTTTGACGACGATGGGATGCTCGAGCAGAGCCGCCCTCTTCCCCCGGTGAACGGCGACGGCTCCGAACACTACCTCTCCCGTTACCTGGACTTTTTTCCCGCGAGCGGCCTCGTCGGGAAACGTATCGTTGTGTTTCAGCACTCGGCGGTCGGCCGCGGACTCCTCGTCGAGATCCTGACGCGTCTCGGCGCATCGGTGATCCCGACGCGGAGGAGCGAAACCTTCATCCCGATCGATACCGAGGACATCACCGCCGAGAGACTCAGCGAGCTTCAGCAAATGGCGGACGACGAGGGTGGCGCCGATGCGATCGTTTCCACAGACGGCGATAGCGATCGCCCTTTGGTCGCCGGCGTCGACCCTGGAGGTACTGTCCGTTTTATCGGGGGAGACGTCCTCGGCATCATCGTTGCCAAGTATCTCGGCGCTGACGCAGTGGCGATTCCGATCAGTGCGAATGACGCGGTGGATCTCGCGCTCGAGAACGTCACCAAGACGAAGATCGGCTCACCGTACGTCGTCAAGGCGATGCAGGAAGCTAGAGGGGACGCCGTCGTGGGCTGGGAGGCTAACGGTGGTTTTCTCACGGGCTCGACGATCGAAAAAGACGGTCGCACCTTGAGACCGCTTCCGACGCGCGACGCCATTCTCCCGATTCTGTGTGCGCTCTACGCATCGGTGGAGAAAAAGTGCTCCTTGTCGGAGCTCGTCGCCGAGCTTCCCCCGCGCTTCAGCAAAGCCGGCCTCATCGATGACTTTCCGCGAGACACGAGCCTCGAGATTCTTCGCCGGTTCACGCCCGGTGATTTCGCGGCCATCGCCGGAGCGCTATCGAAGTTTTTCACTCGTGAGCTCGGGTTTGGACAGATCGAAGATATCAACACGATCGACGGTCTCCGCATCTATTTCTCGAACGGCGATATCGCTCATATCCGTCCTTCTGGGAATGCCCCGCAGCTTCGGATCTACGCGGTCGCTGACACCGAAGCGCGCGCGGACGCGATCGTCGAGGCAGCGCTCCAGGAGCCCAACGGCATCTTGCGACGCCTCGCGAATGAATCGATTCCCTCTCCCCCGCTTGGGTGAGAGGGAGGCTCGTGCAAGCGAGCCGGGTGAGAGGGCGCCACCCGAAGTCGTATTCCGACGTCGAAGATGAAGAAGGCAACCTCCCCGTGCCCACACTAACTTGCTCGCCGAGATCTGATACGGGGAAAACGTCGAAACTTCGGTGCATCCCCCTCACCCGACGTCGCTAGCGCGACGTCGACCTCTCCCCCACGGGGGAGAGGTTACGAACCCTCGAATCGCTGATAGCAGTTGCGCGCCCAATC
>CAMYKY010000112.1 GCA_947259165.1 uncultured Acidobacteriota bacterium
CGCTCGATCACGGCGTGGAGCTCCTCGAAGAACTCAAAGGAGTTGGCATGAATGGTGTTGAACGCCTTCTTGGAGCCGTTGACAAATTCCATCGCCGGGGGGTTGTCCGCGCTGGCGAGGGGGTAAACTTTCAGACCCGTCCTGAACAGGTTGCTCGAGAAGTCCGGCTCGCCGTCAACGAGGAATCCGCGCAGGATCATCCAGTTCACATAGCTGGTCGACGTGGCAGTGAAGTAGCCATCAGGGACCGGACCCTCGTAGTCGGGTGGGAGGATCAGGTACTTGCCGCCCTCGCCCTTGTCGGGGCCTGGGGCCCCAGTGTCGATCACGAAGCGGAAGTAGGCGTCGTTAACCGTTCCCGGGCCGGTCTTGGGCGGGATTTCGATCACCGTCGGGCCATCCTTCTCGAGGTCGAGGAAGACGCTGCAGTAGACGGTGTCGGTGTTACCGGTGAGGAACAGGGGTTCGCTGTCCATGAGCTCATCGAAGATCAAGGCCTGGTTCGACTTCCCGGCGCCGAGCGACGCCTGACCGCGCCGGAGAGCCTCCACAGAGGCCGCCGGAATGCCGCTCAAGAAGGTCTCCACGCCGCGCAGAAAGTCGAGGTTGTCGTAGAGCAGCTTGGCGGTCTCCTTGGTGGGGATCCCGTCGAAGAACTCGAGGGTGCCGATCGAGCTCTCGACCTGATCTGGGGTCGAGATCGAGTCCCGGTCTTCCTGGCTGACTTGCGCGTCCGCTGACAGGCACATGAAATGCGCGATGACAAACGTCAGTAGCATGCAAGGCCAGGGTCTGTAGCGTGCTTTGTTCATCTTGTTCTCCTCAGGATTCCCGTCATCTTGGACTTCGAGTTGCATTGGCGATCCTGGCAACTTCCAGAATCGGCAGGTGGAGGGCATACAGGGTGTCGAGCAGCCCGTGCAGCGCAGCCTGGTCGCGAAGTCTCCCCTGCAGGATCGTCCGAGGCTCGGCTGACTCCGGGCTCGACATGATGACCTCCATGTCGCCGAGGCGACGGCGCCAGTCCTCGCTCACCGTACCCTGGACCACGATGCGGTAGGTGGCGGGACCGCCGAACTCCAGGGCCGTCACGTCATTTGACCTACTCACGGGACCTCCCCCCGGGTCATGTGTCTCGGCGGGCATCCGATGGGAAGCTCGCAGCGCGTCTTCAGCCATGCTCTGTCATGCGCAGTATGACTGAGGTCGTCACCCCACACATGCCTCGAAACGAGGGAGAAACAAGGCAGAAACGAGGGAGAAACAGGGCAGGAACGAGGGGATGGGGACCTCGAGCCTGGGCGGGCAGGTCGCGAGCCAGGTCAGTCCGGAGGGTAGCGGTCGAGGATCCCTGCCGCCACCGCGCGATCGACGGCCTCTATCCTGCCGTGAACACCGAGCTTCTCGTAGACCTGTTTGAGGTGACTGTTAACGGTCTGGGACGAGATCCGCAGGCGCTCCGCGATCTCCTTGTTCTGGAGTCGAATGGCGAGCAGCTCCAGAACATCCAGCTCGCGGCGGGTGAGGCCCTCGCGGTTCCCTCCAGCTACCACGCGTCGCCTCTCGCGCCTCCCCGTTTGGGCGTTCGCAGACTCGGGCGTGGTGGATCTGTCCGTGGGCGCACCGAAGGCGGTCACGAGGCGCTCGACCCGGGCGGTGAATTCACGCTCCCCGGTGAGTTTGTCGAGCAGGTCTACCATGGGTGTGCCGAGCTCGACGAAAGGCAAGACGAGATCGCCCTTCCGGGCCAATGCCACGGCCCGCTCGAGGGTCCCGAGGGCCTGTTCCGTCTTGTCCTGCCTGTCGCTGGCCGTGGCCAGCAGCGTCAGGGCCCTGATCCAGTGGCAGGTATTGTGTTGGGCCTCGGCCACTCTGGCACACTCCCGCAGCTGGGCTTCCGCTTTCACGAGGCCACCTGGTGACCCGACGGCGATCGTTGCCCGGCATCGGGTGATCGAGGGTATGTCGATCCACCAGAGCAGCGCCCCTTCAGGTGTCGGCTCGCTCGCTTCGACCCAGCGTCTCGCGGCTTCGGATTGTCCCTGCAGGATGGCGAGGCGCGCCTCCGCGGACACCGCCAGGGTCTCCATTGCGGGATCCCTGAGGGCAGCGACATATTCGTTGAGAGTCTGCAACGTCGCTTGGGCCTCTTCCTCCTGCCCCAGCGCCTGATGGGCGAGCATCAAACCTACCATCGAGTCGACCGCAGCCCGCGCGTGATGGATAAACCGGTTCGCGACGGATCGCCCCAGATGCTCGACCGCCGCTTCCCACTCACAGCGCTGCAGGTGAATCACTCCCTGTACATAGCTGGTCCATATCCGCACGTACGCCGGGGCGCCACGCTTGACGATCTCCCCCATTCTTCGGTTCGCCAACTCGGCGCCGAGCAGGTCACCGGCCACCACGTGAATGAACACGCGGGAGATCAGCAGCCGCGCCTCTCGCATCGCTTCGAGCGACTCAGAAGGCGCAAGCAGGTCGTCCAGGAAGCGGAGGCCCTCCTCCTTCCGGCCCACCATCTGCTTCGCCTGCGCGAAGACCATTTCGGCATGGCTCCGGAACTCCACGTGCGACACGGGAGTCCGCTCGAGACCGACGTCCAGGTGTTGCAGGCTCTCAGCTCCGTTCCCCATAAGCCAGAAGACGTACCCGCGACACACCGCGAGTTCGCCGCGTACCTGCTCGTCCCCGGATTTATCGCCGACCAGCGAGTCGACCGCAGCCAGAATCGGCGGCACGGCTTCGACTAGGTAGTAGTAGCTCAAGGTAATCCAGGCACGAGCCATCAGAAGCTCTGCGTGCTGCTGCACGGTCCCTGCCGGTACGAGTGCAAGCCACCTATCGAGGACGTACCACTGGCTTTCATTGAGGGCTTCGTGTCGGTGCCGAATGACCAACCGTACGACCCGCCTCATGTCTTCGGCTTCCAGAGCGTGCTTGATCGCTTCGTCGATCAGGCCTTCGCCTTCGAACCACTGGCTGGCCCGCAGGTGTAGGGCCGCGACGTGCTCCGGACCGCGCAGGCGCTGCAGCTCGCCCACGAGCAACTCTTGAAAGAGGTGGTGATACCGAAACCACCCGCCCCGCGCATCGAGAGGGACCGTGAAGAGGTTGATCGGGGGCGGTGAGCGACGTCTGGTCGTGGGTGCCCGGCGGTCCACAGACCGCGTCGACGACCTTCGTGCAGAAGCGATCGAGGATGGATGATGCCAGCAAACGGTCCCGAACCTCGGCAGCCTGCCCGGCCAGTACCTCTTGCAGCAGGTACTCCTGTATCTCCGGCAAGCGCCCGGGTAGTCTCTTCAGAAAAGCGTCAGCGTCACGCACTTGTCGCAGTGCCAACGACACGAGCCGCAATCCAGCGACCCACCCTTCCACCTCGCGCTCGATGTGTGCGATCGCTTCATCGCTCACGGAGTCATCCGCGGTCGCGTTCAGAAACTCGCGCATTTCGTGACCAGTGAACTGAAGGTCCTGCAGGCGCACCTCGTTCATGCGGTGGGCGGCTCGAAGGCTCGGCAGGTCGAACGGCGGATCCTGACGAGTGGCAACCACGAAGTGGAACTTTGCCGGAGGGTGCTCGAGCATCCGGAGCATCAGGCCGTGCACTGGCGACGTAGGTTCGATCCGGTGGTAGTCGTCGAGGACGATGGAGCACGGCGCGTCGATGGCGTCCAGGTCGTTGAGCAGATAGCCGGCCAGGACCGGCATAGGAGCCAGCGACCCGGGCGCCAGGAGCTCACGGGTGGTGTCACAGGCGCCCGGAAACGCGGTATCCACGGCGGCGAGGAAGTATTGGAGGAATGACCTCAGCTCGCTGTCACTAGCATCCAACGACAACCAGGCGATAGGCCTGTCGAGCTGTTCGGCCCATTGAGCGACCAGGACACTCTTGCCGTAGCCGGCCGGGGCCGATACCAGGGTCAGCGGCACCTCCCGGGCCGCGTTCATCACCGTGATCAGACGATCGCGGTCAATCAATTCTGCGTTCGGCTGCGGCCGATGCAGCTTGGTCCGCAGGATCGGCTCGAAGAGCCGCCCGCCGCTGCCCACAGTGTCCTCCATCGACTCAGACCTTTCCACACACTTCGTGATCCGCTCCGAGTGTATCTCCCGCGCGCTGAAAACTCGATAGTGAAGTCTGCAAGCTCGCGCGGGCTAGCGGATAGCGGAGCGCGAGCTGACACTCGTACAACGACTCCTGGCGTCACGCCACCGCGGGACGCTCGGGGATCCGATTCCCGAGCGAACGGTTCTTTCTAAACCGTAGGAAACAACAAGACAAATATTTTTCGCACCGTGCCGAAGTCTGGAAGCTCCCCCGGTTCTTGGGCGGGTTGTGCTGCTGTGAGGGCCATTGCCCACGCGACAACCGCGATCACTCTCATGTCGATTCTCCCTCGTGGTCAAAGCAACAAGATAACGCTCCCCGCAACGGTGAGCAACACGTTCGCAAACGCGTACGCCCCCGTGTAGCCGAGAGACGGTATCCCACTCTTGGCTTCGTCGTTCACGATGCTCAGAGACGCTCCGCTCGTCATCGACCCGGTGATGGCGCCGAGCAGCAGGACGGGATTCAGCCCCAGCACTTTGCGACCGAATCCATAGCCGATCGCCACCGGAATCGACGTGACGGCGATGCCGGCGAGGATGAGAGGGGGGCCCGATTGGGCGAACGTTTCCAAGATTCCGGATCCAGCGCGGAGGCCGACGCCGGCCATGAACGTCATCAGGCCGGCCTCCATGAAGATCCACCGGGCTGCACCAGGCACCCGGCCGAAGGTCGGGTGCAAGGCACGCAAGTAGCCGATCGTGAGGCCCGCAGCGAGCAGTCCTCCGGCGGATCCGAGTCCAATCGAGATCCCGGCGACCGTGACCGTCCACGTCCCGACCAGAAGGCCGATCGTGATGCCGATCGCGAAGGTCACCAGATCGGTTTGCTCGGTCGCTCGCTCGATATGACCGATCAGCTGCCCGACCTCCTCCACGCGCGAAGAGGGCCCGGTGACATGCACGACATCGCCGGCCTGCACGTCGACGTCCCCTTCGAGCGGGAGGTCGACGCCCATACGTTGGATCCTGGAGACGAAGCAACCCTGCTTAGCCGTGATCTTTTCGAGGCTGGTCGTGAATGTGAGCTTCTTGACCTTCGAGCGCAGTAAAACGATGCGAACCGACTCGATGTGCACGTCCAGCAGCTCGGGATCCGACAGCTCCGGACCGACGCTGCCGGCCCGGGCAACGAACTCGTCCAGGAAGCCGACGAAACAGATTTCATCGCCGAGCTCGAGCTCGGTCTCGGGTGTGACCGGGATGAGCTCGCCGCCGCGCCGAATTCTCTCGATGCTGACCCGGCCGGGGAGGGTCTCGCGCACTTGTTTCACTCGAGCTCCGACGAGCTTCTCGTTCTCGAGGCGGTAGGCGCGTACCACGATGTCGTTCAAGGCATGGACGCGATCCTCCACGCCGCCACGCCGCGACGCTTCGAGCTTCGCGGCCTCCGACGGCAGATCGAGGCCAAGCATCCGCGGCAGAAACCGAATGATGAGAATCAATCCTGCGAGCCCGAAGATGTAGGTGATCGCGTACGCCGTGGTGACGTTCGTCATGACCTGATCGGGCGTGTAGCCTTCGATCGATACCTGCCCGGAGCGCACCGCTTCCTGTGCAGCCGCAAGGGTGGGGGAGCTCGTGAGCCCGCCGGCGAGCAGACCCGCCGCCGCTCCCGGTTCGAAGCCGAGCCATCCAGATAGACTGGCCGCGAGCAGGAATCCAGTGCCAGCGATGACCACGGCAAGAGAGAGGTACTTGAGGCCATCCTGTTGGATCACGCTGAAGAAGCTCGGTCCAGCCTGGAGGCCCACGGAAAAGATGAACAGCGTGAACCCGATAGACTGCACGACAGGATCGGGCGTGAACCCCCAGTGACCGAAGGCGAGTCCCACGAACAGAACGCCGGTAACCGAGCCCGCCTCGAACCCGCGTATCTTCGTCTTGCCGACGAGGTAGCCCAGCCCGAGCACGAGTGAGAGCACGGCGACCGGGTTGCCACGGAGGAACTCCTCGAACGCCGTCATCGATTCAAGCCCATGCTAGAGACCTGTTGCGTCGGCGGTCGTGACGGTCACGGCGATGGGCACGGTCAAGGCGGACTCGAGTCTGAACTGGATCACCGTCCCCTCGCCGATGACAGCTTGCTCGCCCTCGGTGGCCGCGGAGGCGGCGGTCCCCACTCCCGCACCGACCGCAGCGCCGATCGCAGCCCCTTTACCGCCGTCGGCAATCGCGCCAATCGCGGCGCCGATGCCGGCTCCACCCGCCAGCTTACGCGCCGTGTCCTTGCCTTCAGACCGACCTTGGACACTGTACGGAGGCGTCGCGACGGCGATGACTCGACCCGATACCTGAATGTCGGTTACGTCGATCGTCAGCTTCGCGCTGCCGGACATGCTCCCCGCCTTCTCCACCGCCACCACCGTTCCGTAGACTTTGCTGCCCCGCGGCGCCGCAAGAATTTCCCCCACGGTGACGTCCGTCGCGAGATAGCCCGTGAAGTGCTGACCCGGCGTGCTCGTCGCCGAGCTCAGCTCGGTGGCGAAGCGAATATCGAGTGCCGTGCCCGCCGGCACGCTCAGCGTGCGCTCCACTTGCGCCGTACCGGAGGCCGGAACAGCAGCGGCTGGTGGGGCCGCGGGTGGTGGAGGGTCCACCACGATATAGGCTTCTTCACCGCTCGCGCGCAGGTACGGAAGATAGTAGGTCCCTTGGTAGACGAAATAGGCGCTGGCGTTGGGCGCCTGCAAGATCTCGAACTCGGCGGGAAGCGCCTCGACCACGGTGACGCCCGCCGGCATGCGCACCACCACGTACCCTTGGTCCACCTGACGATAGAATGTGTTCTTATAATAATGATACGTCGTTCCCGAGACGGTAACGGTCGCGCTCTCCGGTGGCAGGGTGGTCGCCTTGACGCCTTCCGGGGCCGCGACGACTTCGTAGCCTGCCGAGCCTCCCTGGTGACTCTCCTTGTAGCAAACGTTATCGGCGTAATAGTAGGTGGCGCCCGCAATGACTACCGCTATCGCCCCCACCGGGACCGTCGAGTACCAGACGCCGTAGGGCGGCGGCATGGCCCAGTAGTAGGGGACGCCACGCCACGTGTAGGGCCGATAGTAGACGCTGCCGTGATAGTAGTAAGAGTGTCCGTGGTACGTGTAGGGCCGATAACCTTGGGGAAGCCGTGCCACGGTAGCGCCATAGGGCCCGCGGCCGGCCACGGTCGTCCAGTCTCCCCGGTATTTCGTGTCGACGTCGGCGACCACGCCCCCCCGGCCGTAGTATCCGCGGGCGGCCACGCCGTCGACGTCGGCTTCGCGTCCGGTGCTAGTCTTGGCCTCGCCTTCGAAACTGGCGACGCCGGTGCCCTCCCGATCGATCTCACGGTCTCGCTCGACCGACTCTCCATAGCGTCCGGTGGCTTGAGACTCGCGTTCCACGTTTTCGACGCGACCGTCATCGAACTCCACCTCCCGGCTCGACTCTCGACTCGCGCCGGTCGAAGCTTGAGCCTGTCGGTCAACCGTTATCGTGTCGTCATCGCGAGTGACTTCACGCGTGCCGGTCACACTGTCTCCACTGCGATTCGTCGCGGTGTTTTGGGTCGTACGACGGTCGCCCTGAGTCGTTTGGGTCGAGCTCACGCTCCCGCCGCCGCGCGTGGAACGGTTGACCGTACCGTCTGGCCTCGCGTGGCGCACCGATCCCCGCCGCCTCCGCTGCGAAGACGCTTCGTCGACGCACACACCGAGGATGACGACGGCGCCGAGCAAGTGAATCGTGGCTTTCATGGCCTTCATGGCTTTCATCGATTGTTCTCCTGCGCGGGAGCAACGCTCCACGGTTCCATTTCGTGAGCACCCTCGGGTGCCTCGAACACGAATAGTTCGTCGTCGAGCTCGGGAGACAGGTTCCAGCTCAGAAACCGTGCCGTGTACTTCGGCTCCCCCGGCTCATCCATGTAGGTGATGGCGAATTTTCGCGGCAATGTCGGGCCTTCCGCCGCCACCCAGAGCTGCCACTCCAACCACTCGTTGGCAAATGCCAGATGGTGACAAGGAACGTCTTCGACTTGATGAATGCCCAGGTAGCTCGTGTATGACGCTCCCGTCGTCAGCGACTCGTAAACGTCGGAGTGCAAGATGTCGGCGAGAGGAAACACGACGTCGAACTCTTCCGCGACGTAGTCGAGCATCTGGTCGATGTCGTTGGGCGTGTCCAAAACGGCGTAGCGATTGTGCTGCCGATCCAAAACGGTGACGGTTTCGCCGTCGAACCACGCGGTGCGGTGGGCGGTGTCGCCGTCGACGTTGGTCACCACGCGGCCCGGTCGCCGCAGCGCGATGGTGCGGGTATGCGAGAGCTCCGCTTTGAAACCCGAGTCGAGCACCTCGTCGACGATCTCTTCCGCCTTGAAGGCAAAGCTGGACGAGCTCGCGAGCAGGTCGCTCATGCGACGCAATACGCCTTCGACTCGAGGCTCCACCACGGGGGCCTCCTGGGCAGCTGAGTGAAGAGTCGTGCCCAGCATCAGTACGAGAAGCAGTGTCGGTTGTTTCATCTCTTCAAACTAGCACGATTCACTGGACCCGCTCGTAGTCGTAGTTCTCGACGGTGAGCTCGATTTCCTTGTCCGGATAGGAGAGCGTCGAGCGCGCCGGATAGCTCGGCCCGTCCGCCGCCACCTTGCGAAACTCGACCGTTACGGTGACTGGCTTCTCCTCGTACACCGAATGAATTTCCACCTGACGTATGCTGTAGCCGGCGGGATCCACCCAGACCGCCATGACATCGCCGGCGTGAAGCACATCCCGGAGCGAATCTCCAGGGTACCTTGAAGGGCGCCCTCCCCCTCCCCGACGCCGGCATTCTCAGCGAACTTCTGCAAACCCTCGGGCGGCATGTGCGCGTAGGAGCCGGCCAGCTGCCCCAGCGCCTGCATGAGCTCGGCGAACTCGCCTTTCTTCTTCTC
Organism: uncultured Acidobacteriota bacterium; assembly: GCA_947259165.1. GTDB lineage: Bacteria > Acidobacteriota > Vicinamibacteria > Marinacidobacterales > SMYC01 > CAMYKY01. The sequence continues at coordinate 9,032 of CAMYKY010000112.1, forward strand.
GATGATCTTTGCTTTCGCCCGGCCTCGAGCGGTCCGTAATGCCCCTGATCGCGAAGGCAAACAGACGGCGACACGCTCCGGCTGCACGGAATGAACTACAAAAAAACGCAGAAACTTCCCGCACAATGGTGGCTACGGACTCCGCTCTGCTATCATACGAAATAGACGATGACTTGACGGGAGGAGAAGCCATGGCGCAGGAAGAGCTTCTGAAGCGTATCACTGCACGGCCAGATGTGTTCGGTGGTAAACCGATTATTCGCGGTATGCGCATCTCCGTCGAGCTTATTCTGAGCCTCCTTGCGCAGGGGGAGTCGGAACAGACCCTTCTCGACGACTACCCAGACTTGGAAGCTGACGATATTCGTGCCTGTATCGCGTATGCGCACGCCGTGATTGCGCACGACTCGCTCCACACCATCGAAGTCACGAAGTGAAGTTCCTGGTGGATCGGTGTGCCGGCCACCGCCTTGCTGAGTGGCTTCGGGACAAGGGACACGACGTCGTCGAATCCTCAGAGCGGGGCGAGGACCCTGGAGACGAAGTCATTCTCGAATGGGCCACGAACGAACGGCGCATCCTCATCACAATGGACAAGGACTTCGGTGAGCTCGTCTTCAAGAAAGGCCACGCCCACGCGGGCCTCTTGCGGTTGCCTGATGTTCGACTGGAGCAGCGTATCGATCTCATGCAGCGGTTGCTCGAAGAACAAGCGACCGCTCTCGAGGAGGGTGCCATTGTGACCGTCCGCGGAGATCGAGTCCGAGTTTCTCTTCCGGACGAAGAGCATTAGAAAAACTGGCGGCGGGGGCGGGATTTGAACCCGCGACCTTTGGGTATCGTGCTCAGGCTCCCTCGGGTGTAGTGGCACAAATGAGCCATGGTAATCGTCTCAGTGAGATGATCTTCGATGTACTCCCGCGGGACCTAGGCTCCCGAACCGACCGCCAGAGCGGCGGCGGCGAGCCTCGAGGACGCCGAGCGCGCCCACATTCTGGCGGTGCTCGAGTCGTGCGATGGGAAGGTCAAGGGGCGTGGAAACGCCGCTGAGCAGTTGTGCTTGAAAGAGAGCACTCTGCGCGCGCTGATGAAGCGACTCGGAATCACCCGACCTTGACGCCGAGGATCGGACGACTGGACGAGATACTTCACGTCGAAGGCGGTTCCAACGCGGATGGATTCACACACCCTGGTTGCTACCGAAGTGCGGCAGAGCGATGCTAGTACATGTCGATCCTGTTCAATCTTCACGTGATCGGTGAGGTAGTCAAGAATCTTCCGAAGCAGTTTCGTGATAGTCACCCAGAGGTTGCCTGGCGCGAGATTGCGGAGATGAGCGACTTCGTGGCTCACGCGTACTTCTCTCTGGACCTAGACATACTCTGGGACGCGATTCTGCACGATGTCCCCACGCTCTTCGAGAACGTGAAGGACATTCTCGCTTCCCGCGAGAACAGCTAGCTAGCCCTCGCACGAGGCGGAAACGGAGTACGAGCGCGGTTGCTGGCGAATCGACCACGCTCTAGAGTTGTTTACGCATGGGGCTTCAAACCGGAGCGCGGTTAGGTTCCGACCCGGGTGTCCTTCAACGTGCTCCGTGCGGACCGCGAATCGTGGGATCCGGTCCGGATTTTCCAGGGACGGCTCCAGCTCGCGTTCTAGACCGCGACGCATCGGTCAAAATGCTTGGCTACCGAGAGGAACGGAACATGAAACGACTTGTCTGGATGGAATCGGTAGCACTTCTTTGGCTCGTGTCGAGCGCATCGCACGCACAGCGGCCGCGCCAGCCGCGCACCTATTTCCGGGAGCACGCGGAGCTCAAAGTCAACGAGACAAGTCACCCGAGGCCGTGCGTCCTCGGAAAAGTCTCCCGGGCTTAGCCGATAATACGAATAGGGGATAGCGGGCCGTCTAGCCTAGGCTTAATTTTCCAAGATGGTTGAAATGTCGCAGTGGGAAACGACCGCCGTTTTGTCGCTCGCCGTCATGTTCGGCGCCGGCGCGACGATCGCGGGACAGGAATCCGAGACGGTGAGGGTGACCGCAGGCGAACGCTACGCCACGTCCCACGCCGGTCAAGATTGGCTCCTCGGTGCCGACTATCGCGACCTTTGGGCCGAGCCCATCGAGGTCGCCGTGCTCGATCTCGAGGAAACCGCCGGCGGGCTCACACCGGTAATGCGCGTCGGCGGGCTGCAAACGTTGGGGCTGGCGCTCGCGGGCGAAAACGGCCGCGCTTACACGTTCCGCTCCGTCGACAAAGAGGGCTTGCTCGTTCTTCCCGACGCTTTCAACGACACCGGTCTCGAGTACATTATCAAAGACCAAGTGTCGTCGGCATTGCCTGCCGCCGATTTGATCGCGTTCGGGCTCGCGGACGTCCTCGGCGTTTTGCACTCGGACGTCGAGCTCGTCGTCATGCCGGACGACGCACGCCTTGGTGAGTATCGCGAGGCGTTCGCGGGCCTGCTGGGAACGTTCTACGAATTTCCCACCTCTGGCTCGTTCGGCTCGATCGAGGTTTACGACGACGACGACTTCATCGAGCGTACTCGCGCCGGCGAGGACTACCCCGACTCGCGCGCGTTTCTCCGCGCCCGCCTGCTCGACGTCCTCATCGGCGATTGGGACCGGCACTATGGGCAGTGGCGGTGGGCGCGTATCCCGAACGAGCCGCTTCTGAAGCCCATTCCCGAAGACCGCGACCAAGCGTTTTCTCACTACGACGGGCTCGCAATGGCAATCGCTCGCGCAGGTGGCGGGCAGATGACGGTGTTCGAGGACGAATATCCTGGGATCCATCAGCTCGCGTTCAACGGAGCCGACTTCGACCGCATCGTGTTGAACGACATCGAGCGGAGCGTGTGGATGGCGATCGCCGAAGATGTCCAGCGACGAATCGACGACGACGCCATCCACCGGGCGGTGTCGCGGCTGCCACCTCCGTACTACGCGCTCCGCGGAGACGATCTCGAACGAACGTTGCGTGCCCGCCGTGACGGCCTCTTCGACTACGCCGAGGTGTTCTACGAGTTCCTCGCCAATCAAGTCGACGTGCACGCCACCGATCGCGACGAGCGCGTCCGTGTCGAGCGTTTCGACGGCGGCGCGGTCGAGGTCCGCGTCACGTTCGCCGACGAGCAAGAGCCGTACTACCAACGCCGGTTCGACCGCGACGACACCGACGACGTCCGTATCTATTTGCGCGGCGGTGATGATCGCGTCGTCGTCGACGGCGCCGCCAACCGTGATGTCCGAGTGCGCATCATCACCGGACCCGGCACCAACGCCATCGAAGGACCGAGGCGTGGCAGCGTTCAGGTGTTCGAGGATCCCGACGGCGACGGCTACATCACCCAGCTCACGCCTGAAGACGTGACCGGCGTCTTCTCTCCCGTCCTCGAAGCCAACTGGAAGCTCCAAGTGCCGGGCGCGCCTTACCGCGATTGGGGCGTGGCGTACCAGCCCATCTTTTTCGGCAAATGGCACCCCGACCTCGGCCTCGCTCTCGGCGGCGGCGTCGACATGAAGCAGTTCGGTTTCGGGAAGCTTCCTTGGGCCGCTCGCCATCGTTTGTGGGGCGCCTACGCGATCGGGTCCAACAGGATTCTCGCCGCCTACGAGGGGGATTTCCGTCGCATCGGCGGTGGACCGCACTTCGAGACCGACGTCCGCGTTTCCGGTCTCGAGCAGCTGCGTTACTACGGGCTCGGCAACGAGACGTCGCGCGACGGACCCACGGATCGCTTCAAGGCCGGCCAGCGCGAGCACGTTGCCGCCGGCTACGTGGCGTGGGGCGAGCTGACGAACCCGGTCGTCAGAGTCGGGCCGATAGCGCGCTTCGTGAATTCTCGCGGCACCGACGACGACACGTTGCTCGCCATCGAGTCCCCCTACGGGTTCGACGCGTTCGGACAGCTCGGTCTGCGAGCCGACTTCACCTACGACTCGCGTCGCGAGCTCCCGACGCTCAGCAGCGGCTTCGACTTCCTCGCGGCCGGGACTTACTACCCCGAGCTCTGGGACGTGGAGAGAGACTACGGCGTCGTCGAAGCTGACGGCGCGGGGCACATTCAGTTGGCCCGCCCGCTCACGCTCGCACTGTTGTTCGGAGGCCGGAAAGCATGGGGCGAGTATCCGTACTTCGACGCCGCTTACCTCGGCGGCGAAGACGTCTTCGGTGCCTACGACTGGAACCGCTTCGCCGGAGACGCGATGGTGCGCGCTGGTGTGAGACTTCGCTGGGCTATTACCCAAGTGAGTTTCACCGTGCCCGGCGATCTCGGCTTGACGGTCCGCGCCGATACCGGCCGAGCGTTCCTCGAGGGCGAAGACTCTAGCCTATGGCACTCGCAGTTCATGATCGGCGCCTTCTACACCGCGTTCGATCGCCTCTTGCTGTTCGAGGCAGGCATCGGTTGGAGCGACGAGCGAACCGTGTTCGAGTTCGAGATCGACTTCGACTGGCTGATGCGTTGACGCTTCAAAACTCGTCGGAGATTGTAGGGCAGCGGCGTACGTTGCGCTATCCTGGGAGGAGTATGAAGTCAGTGCTGACGATTCTGCTCGTTCTGATGACGAGCGCTGCTCTTGCCGAGGGACCGGCGCAATGGGTCTGGTCGGGCGCGGTGACAAGCGAGTCCGCCGTCGTCAAAGCGAAAGTCGATCGGCCCTCCGAGGCGCGACTCGTCCTGGGCGAGCGCACGTTCGCGCCGACGCACGTCTCGCACAGTGGCGTCGTCACCTTTCGACTCCGCGAGCTTCGACCCTCGACCGACTACGTCTACCGAGTCGAAGTCGCTGACAGCTCGTCGCTCGAGGGTCGCTTCCGAACCTTCGTCACCGGCCCGACGTCGTTTCGATTCGTCTTCGGCTCGTGCGCGCGCACCTCCTCCAACAGCAGTGTGTTCGAGACGATGGAGTCGCTCGATCCGCTGTTATTCATCCACATGGGTGATTTCCACTACGAGAATATCGGCAGCAACAATGTCGCCGACTATCGCGTCGCGTTCGACGAGGTGATGGAGTCCGAACGTCAGGCGTCTTTGTACCGATCGACGCCCATCGCCTACGTTTGGGACGATCACGATTACGGACCGAATGACGCGGACGGAACCCATCCGGGAAAACCGGCCGCTCTCTCCGCGTACGACGAGACCGTGCCTCACTATCCCCTCGTGCGTGACGAGGACGAGAACCCGACGGACCTTCGCCAGGCCTTCAGCGTCGGTCGGGTGCGTTTCGTCATGACCGATGTGCGCTCGCATCGCACCCCGGACAGCGAGCCCGACGGGCCGGACAAGACGATGCTGGGAGAGTCGCAGCGAGAATGGTTCCTCGACGAGCTCGAGATCTCGGCCCGGGATCACGAGGTCATTGTCTGGGTCAACGTCGTTCCCTGGATCACGGAGGCGGGGAGCGGCCACGGTTGGGGACGCTACGACTGGGAGCGTCGAGTGATCGCCGATCGTATTCGCAAGCTGGGACTAGTCGAGCGTCTCGTGATGCTGAGCGGTGATGCGCACATGGTGGCGATTGACGACGGCACGAACTCGAACTTCGCGACGCAAGCAGTGAGCGGAGAGCGCGGATTTCCCGTCGTGCACGCGGCGCCACTCGACCGTTACGCTCGCCACAAAGGCGGCCCGTACTCGCACGGCAAGGCGGCTAGGAGAATCCTCTTTGGTCTAATCCAAATCCAACAGTTCGGTCTCGCCGATATCTCCGACGATGGCGACGTCGTCGAGTTACGACTCACGGGACGGAACAAAAAGGGGGAGCTCCTCCATGGAATGTCGCTGCGGCTTCGGTGTCGGAACGGTTGCGAGGTCGTGCCCGAGCCCGAAGGGGTAGCCGCCGGCGCGCAGTGAAAGGGCTATTCCGGGAAGCTCATTCGGCTCCGCCATTAGAAGGGGTGATAGTGACACAGCGCTCACGGTCAGCAGATGCTCTAGTCGAACCAGGCGTGCTGATAGAAGATCGAAAGCTCGCCGGCCGCCTCAAGGCCAACGTATCGCCGCCGTCCACCAACTCGACATCGTCCGCGACCTTGTCCGCCAGCTGAAAAACCTCGCCGCGCAGCTTCAACGCCGCGTGCAAGTTGTTATCCTGATTGAGATCGACGAGATAGAGAGGATTGCGGCCACGCGTTTCGCATGCAAACGGATCGGACTCCAGGCAAGCTTGGCTTCGAGCTCGGGAAGCGATCGATCGCAAAACGTTGCCAGGTTTCCGAAAGGCGCTCTCGCGTGAATGCCGGCGTGGCCTTCCGTTCAGAAAAGTAGTGAAGTGCTACTGGCGTCGCCGCCGAGACAAGCCGATCAGACCGAGAGCGAGCCCCAGTATGCTGAGGGTCGTCGGCTCGGGCACGCCGCTCCCATCGGTATACAGGTTAGTGTGCGACAGTCCGCCGCCACCGCCGTGGACGTTTACGAAATCCCAGCTGCCTGAGCTTACTCCCTGGACCAGCTGAAATACGAACCACTCATCTGGCTGGTTACCCGTCCCAAACTTGAATCCCAGTGCACCACCGGTATTGGCTAGCCAGTACGATGGATCGAAGCTCCACGTACCCATCGAACCGTTCTGCGTGGTCATAATGTTGAACGGATTCGCGGCGTCATCTTTGCTCGCCAGCGTGAAGCCCGCTCCAACACCTAACAGGAAGGGGTCATTCCCCGGATTCCCACTGATATTGCCGATTCCAGCGTCCAAACAAGCGGACACCTCCGAGCTGTCAAGGATCATATGATTATCAGCAATGTTCTGGCACAGAACTGGCGCGGCAGTGGCTGCGCTGCTCAGCATGCCAGCAATCATTGTGGCGGCGGCAAGCGTTGCGACTTGACGAGTTCGTTTGATCAATTTTTTTCTCCCGATGGGGCCGCTGAAACTAAGGCACTGTTTATTAAGAAAACGGTCACTTTCGCTCTTTCCTGTCGAGTGCGACGCGCCTTACTCGCAAACGCAATGTTATCTGAAGCAATAACGATGCCAATGACTCATACCCTTGCATTAGAATGAGTTACGACCGACGCGCTCGCGGCTCGACTGGTAAAAGTGTATGGAAATGCTTACACTCCCACTCACAACACAACCGGCGCCGACAGGGAAACGCCATCGAATCAAGGAGTTGCACGGTAGTTTCGCCGGGCGAGGCCGTGTAAGGTCTTCCTAAGCGGGTTGCGCCTGTCGTCCGCAGAAACTAGATTCGCCTGGAATCACTTCATGGCCATGCGCTGGCCGCAGCGACGCTATCGCGAAGCGATCGAAGCCGAGCAAAAGGCGCTGGCTCTGGATCCTCTAGCACCGTTGTCCGGCAGATTTGGCGACGGTGTATTTCCGCGACGGGCAAACGGATCGCGCGTTGCGCCAGCTTTCTTCGTCCCTCGAGCGACATCCAGAATCGTGGTTGCTCCACACTTACTACAGTTGGATCCTCGGCGTTAACAAGCGTTTCGAAGAGGCCCTCGAGCACGTCGAACAGGCCCTGCGCCAAGCTGAGGAGATCAACATGCCAAAAGCCATCATGGCGAGTGTCCTCGCGATGAGCGGCCGCACTCGACTCGCCCGCGACTTGGTCGAAGAGGTGGCGGCCTCCGGCCCTGCGGAACAATTACCCGGCGCGATGCTCGCGGAAGCCTATGCTCGACTAGGCGAAGTCGATATCGCCTGCGACTGGCTGGAATCGTCCGCCGCCTCTCACGAAGCGTGGCTCATCTTTTGGCTCCCACTGATTCCGGACTACATCCCACTCGCAGGACCCCGCGTCGACAGAATCTTTTGAGCGCACTGCCACCTGGGCCTTGATACCGATACACAACCACACGCGACTGTGCTGAAATCGGGTGAGGCCGACGCGCCACAGGATTTGAAAGACGCGCTGCAACGGCAACCGCGTGTCGCGCCCGTGCAATAAGGAGACGCGAACATGAAAAGCAGAATGATCATTGCTGCAGCGACGCTGCTGCTGGCGCCGCCCGTATTCGCGGGCCTGACCGACCTCGTGCCGGAGAACGTGCTGAAGCAGATTGCCGAAGAGACGTCGGGCGAGGCCGCAAAACGTAACCTCGACACGATTACCCTGCAACACCGAATGCGCGCCAGCACCCAGTTCGACCATGCTACGGCGCACATCGTCCGCATGCTCGAGCAATACGGTCTGGACGACGTTGAAACGCTTCGGTACCCGGCCGACGGCGATACGATGTTTGGGACACAGAAGTCGCGCCCAGTGTGGGACGTGCAATCCGCCGAGTTATGGGAGCTCGCCGAGGTTAACGGTGAAACGGTGCGAGTGCGTCGCCTCGGTGACTGGGGTTCCGTGCCGTTGAGCCTGGCGCAAGACAGCTTGTCGGGTGAAGCGACGACGACGCTCGTCGATATTGGCGCCGGACGGACGGACGCGGACTACGCGGGCAAGGACATCCGCGGCAAGCTTGTCCTGACGTCGAGTCAACCCGGCGCCGTGGCTGAGCGTGCGGTCGGCGCGATGGGAGCGGCGGGGATCATTTCCTATGCACCAAACCAGCGCTCGGCGTGGTGGCTGGAGGACGACCGCCTGGTTCGCTGGGGCCATCTCGACAGTTTCCCGAAGACGAAGACCTTCGGTTTCATGATTTCGCTGGGCGAAGCTCGAAAGTTGCAGCAACGAATGGAGGCGGGCGAGGAAATCCTGCTGCACGCGAAGGTCGACGCCCGTCACGAGAAGGGCAACTTCTCGTTTGCGACGGCGGCGATTCGCGGCACCAACAAGGCGGACGAGGACATTCACTTCACCTGTCACCTCGACCACCCCCGTCCGGGAGCCAATGACAATGCTTCTGGATGCGTCTCGATTCTCGAGGTCGCACGAACCCTGAACGCGCTGGTGAAAGACGGGATCCTGCCACGGCCCTCGCGCACGATTCGTTTCCTGTGGCCCGCGGAGATCGAGGGCAGCATCATCTACCTGACACAGCACGAGGACGTGTCGAGAATCAAGGCGAACGTTCACATGGACATGGTGGGCGGAGGGCCCGTCACCAAGTCGATCTTCCGTATCTCAGGCGGGCCGATCAGCGTTCCGTCCTTTATCAGCGATCTCGGCCACGAGATCGGCCGTTTCGTCAACGCGCAAACCGAAGCGTTCGCCAGCGGGTCGACCGTTGACTTCCCATTAAACGCAGCGGAAGGCGGCAAGGATCCGCTGATGGCGCTGATGGAAGGCCTGGATATGGGCAGCGACCACGACGTGTTCTTCGAAGGCACTTGGGCGATCCCGGGGCTATACCTTCACGACTGGCCGGATCGCTACATTCACACCAATTACGATCTCGCGGCGAACATCGACCCGACGAAATTGAAGCGCGCCGCGTTTATCGGCGCGGTCAGTGGCTGGTTCCTCGCGAACATGTCGGATGAGGACGTGCCGGTCGTACTCGAGATGCTGGAACGCAATGCCCTGAGCAGGGCAGCCGAGCTTGTCGAGCGCCGTCGCGATCTCGATGCGCTGGATCAGGTTGCCGTCACCGACATTCATTTCACTGTGGAGCGACGCAAGGTCCATAGCATCGAGCCCTTCGCGACGCTGAACGAAGCCGATCACCAGGCGGCGGTCGACTTTCTCGATCAGCTGCAACGCACCGTTAACGTGCCGCAGGTGGCCAACGTTGCACGCGTAACCCGAAACAATACCGTTTACGAGCGCAACCCGGACATCGAGGGTCCGATGGGAGCGTTCGGTTACTCCTATCTTGAAGACAAATACGGCACCGACGCCATGGGTGGGCTGAGGATACGGCGCCACGAAGGGACGTACGGTAGCGCCGGGCAGTATGCCTACGAAACCCTGAACTTCGTCGACGGAACCCGCACCGTGAGCGACATACGCGACTGGCTGACGACCGAACTGGGGCCGATACCGCTCGAGTTCGTGAAAGAGTATCTCGAAGCGCTCGAATCTATCGATGTCGTTCGAAAGAAAGCGCAGTGACGCAAAAGGAAATCTGATGAAGTCAATATCGATCGCGTTTGCATACATCGCCTGGAGCCTGTCGCTGGTCGCATTCGCAAATGAACCGGAAGACATCGAGGCGCTGCGAGCGCTAGACCAGGCATACGCTACTGAGTGGGTACGAGGCGATGCCGACGGAGTCATGGCGTTGTTCACGGAAGACGCGACGTTGGTCCCGCATCACGGTGACCCACCGTTGATGGGCCACGAGGCTATCAGGGAGTTTTGGTTCGATCCGGACTATCCGCCGACCATCGTCCCCGAGTGGCGGCGAGAAGCGGCAGAGATCTTTGTCTCGGGCGACATGGGCATCGTTCGCGGGCGCGCGCGGCTCGTCTGGGAGTACGACGGCACCCGCACAACGATTCCGGAAGGTAACTATGTCATGGTCGCCGTACGTCAGGAACAGGCTTGGCGCATTCGATTGCTCACGTGGAATGACGATCCGCGCAAATGGATTCAAGTGTCGATTGACTAGAAGGATTCGTTGTCGGCATTTTGCTCATTAAACTTCTTCACACGCTTCACGATGGGCAATGAAATTTAGAATCCGTAGCCGCGAGCGCGACATCGGCTACTCTGCGAGGTTGCAAGGCACGAGCTGATCCTGTATTCCGGAACCGTCTTCAATGGGGTTCTTCGCCATCATGAATCCTCTCGCCAACACCCCCGTGTTTCTCGGTCTCACCTCCGAGGACGATCCCGCCACGCGGAAGGCAGTCGCCGCCAAGGGTCTCCTCCTGGCGTTCGTCATCATCGTGATCTGCTGTGTGGCCGGGAAATACATCTTCGAGCTCTTTGGCTCCGTTGGAGCCGCACGCTCGAATGCCGTCTCTCGGCATGAGCGATTTCGTGCGTCGATCCCGTTCATCGTGCCACCGGTCACAGTTTGCCTCCCTTGGAGCCCCCGACTAGGGCGTGTACCAAATGGGCGACGTGTAGGCGCGCTCCTGGTGCACCATCTCCACCTCGGCCGGGACGTCGATGCCGAAGTACTTGGCGTCGTAGGCCGTCCATCTCGGCGTCGGGATCTCCAAAACCCGCACATAGTAGAACGCGCGCGGACTCGCGTCGAAGTCGGGATCCGTCCACACCGTGATGAGCTCGGAATCACCGATGGTGTTGGTCCAGCTGGCGTCCGGGACGTCCACGGTATTGCCCACCGGCGTCGTGCAACGACCATTGGCGTCGATCGTACGATCGTCGGAAGACCACGACATCGTAGACCGCTCCTCGAGCTCACCGGCGGTGGTGCGCCAGCCCTTGACGATCTGGACGCGATCGATGTTGGCGCCGATCGGATCCTTGAGCGCCGGTGGCGGCTGGCCCGCCAGCTCGCGGATCGTTTGAGGGTCTTGCCAACTGCCGGCTGGCAGACGATGCGGCGCTCAATGGCGTACTTGCCCGGGAAGTTGGTCAGCGCCAAGCCGATCAGGATGGTGACGACTCCCTGCCCGGGCAGGACGAGCATCGCCAGTCCCGCCAAGATGAGAACGACGCCCAGGGCGTTGTTGACGAGAGCGACGAAGCCCCACAACAGAGGGCGCTTCCGGGTTCGGCTGGTCGACTCCCGTCGCCCCCACGTGAGTAATCTTGGGGTAGTTTGGCCACGACGACCGGCAAGGCCGCCACCGTCATGGCTAGCAGCAACAGCGACGCGATTCCGACCAGCTGTAGAAGCGCTTCGTTGCCCCGGACCCAGTCCTCGAGTACCGCCAATCCGCGCGCGCCGTTATCCACTATTCGCTTCTTGCGACAGAAAGCGTCGATCCAACCGGTGAGCGGACCCACCGTGCGTGCGCGACCTCGCGCTCTTCGCTAGGCGACATTTCGAATAACTCACGGTAGGCGACGATGAGTGTCAGGGGCGCGAAGATGGCTTGAACGATCGTCAGGACGTTCAAGCTACGGTTCGTCGTGTCCTGAAGTTCTGACTGGTATTTTGGATGTGGCTGCGCCAGCACGAGCAGATCGAAATCGAAGAAAAGTGGATTCACAGGGTCCGATGTCTCGACTGCCACGGTAACATCGGTCCCGCTCGTCACTGTCATCTCCGCGACAAAAGTCCACGCCGGGGTAGCTAGACGGCAACGCACCCGAAAACGTTACATCGTTGATAGCGTCCGTCGGTGTTCACGAAATAGGTGTCCGGAGAGGGCACCACAAAGTCGATGACCCAACTGTCAAACGCGCTCGTCGGTACCAACATGGTAAGCAGGGGGGGCCTGCAGTTCGCATCGACGCCTGCCTCATGTCAGCAGTCCACGTGTACGTTTTACTGGCGGTAAGACCGGCGACCCAATCTGACGAGCCCGACGCCGAAGAGGAAGAGGCGGCCCAAAAGCTCGAATAGCCCGCTGCCGAGCAAGAAAAGGGTGGAGGGTTCGTGGACCGGTTCCGGGACCGTGCGAACGTCGGACAAAGTCTTCACGCCTTCACCTCCTAGTGCTGGGGCACAAGAGCGCTATGGGAGAGGTGCAATCCCGATGCCACAACATCCGGCTGTTTCGACTCAAGCACTTACAGCGACCACACCAATCGGCCCCGTAAGACTTCCCGACACCGCCGCTTCTACCCGAATCCGTAAATCCTGACGCTTCAATGGGAAGTGCGCAAAGCGAAAATGTCGGACTCTCGGACAGTTTGCGGCTCTGACGCTAGGTTTAGCGCCCCCGATCTCGTCTCCGTAATATCGGGAGACAAATCATGGACGAACATCTAGCGGCGCGGCAGATCGCGGAGTTCATCTTGGGCGGCTTGGACGAGGACGAGTTTCGAGGAAGCCTATCGGCACTTTGACGAGTACGCCGGGTGCGTGGGCTGGTTGGCGGGCGTTAGTCGGTTCGAGGCTGGTGCCAGGTGCTCCAGGCAGTGCCAGCCGCATGTCTCGCGTTGCTACGCGGGACCCAACAACTTGCGAGATCTTCGCGCGCTAGGGAGGCAAAGCGCTGTCGATCTCGTCTACGGCGGCGCGGTGCGCCGGGAAGGCCGGGACCTGCCAGGCGCATTCGTCCTGGCACCGAACTGCGTCTCGGACGCAGGTGCTTGAGTCATACTGACGGCGCGAGTTGGTATCCCCAACCACTCCGAGTTGGCACCAACTCCACAACTGGTTGTCTGACTTAGCGGCGGTCGGGCAAATCGTTCACCCCGAGCATTTCGCAACGCGTCACGCAGAGCGGTTCGATACGATTTGCGGTGATGAACCAGGTGGCTCAAGGTCATGTCGCGAAACACGGCTTCCCGCGGTTTTTCGAACCATACCTTTCCATGCATCTTGAGCCTCCACGGCTGCGTGGCATCCGTGTCCGTTGCGCTCGCCATCACATGCTTTGCCTTGTCTACCTCGGCATCGAAGGACTCGAGTACGGCAGCTACCGATGTGGCACTCAAGGGACTGCAGGAACTTGGGTCCATGTCGAGCTCGTCCGCGCCGAAGATCGGCTCGGTCCATCGGACGCAGTCGACCATGTGCGACGCCAGTTGTCCCGCCGTGAAAGACTTCGCGTGCGGCCGCCAGTCGAACTGGTCGCTGGGTAGCCGCTCCAGTGCGCCGCTTCGATGACGTCGTCGGTCCCCAGCGGCTCGCTGATGAGCGGGCCTCTCGCGCCGCGAGCTGTGGTCCCGCTCTCTGGCAATCAGTTTTCGGTGCCAGGCCAAGAGCGTCTCGGGCGTGACGATACCGGCAACTTCGGCCAAGAGTTTCCGGCCGAGGGCCTTACCCTTTACCGCGTGCCGACGCCGCTCGTCATCGGTGAAGCGAAGTTTCCTCCCGCGAAGACGAGCTTTGAGGACTCTGTTCTCCTCGAGCCAATAGACGATAGCGGCCTGTTGGTCGCGCTGGATCCAACCAGCCACGGCGACGACCAACAATGTCAAAGGTTGGATCGGTGTGCTGCATTGATAATCTGCCCAAGCCACTCCGAGGCGCGCTTCAAGCGCCATGTGTCGATGCGGTTGTTTTGGTTCATCAAGTTCCGGGAATTAGCACTCAAGAACCTGAGCGGGTCGAGATAAAGGAGCCACGCTACTGTAACGAACGAACCCCGAACGGCCATGGATGGCGGAGCTGAATGCGAAAGATATTTCATCCGGATCACCGAAGGCAGAGCGCGGCGTGGCACCCCGTCCAGGACCATGACCTGGAGTGCACTTCGAACGAGCGGGCCGTGAGCGCGGTCGTCCGGCTGGGAAGGCCCGTGAAGCTCATCGTGTGGGGCACCGACGTGGACGACTCCCAAATCACGAAGCTCGCGGAGAGCCCCGAGCGGGTTCTCCGTGGGCCGCCGACGCGAAAAGGTGTCCGGGGCGAGCCCGCCTTCGCGAGTGGGAGTGGGAGTGAGGGTGTGCTGGCACCGCCGCCCGGCGGACCGGCATCCACCTCCCATACCACGACCTCGAACGGCACATGAGCTCGACGTCGGCGGAGCTCGTCGAAAACCGCAACAAGACCGTCGGAATTTTTTACGATTCTGAAATACGCCTAACCACTGCTCTTCTCGGATGTTACCGATTAAGCGCGTCAGAAAACTTAACAGTCTTTGAGAACCGTTGCTTCACAATCTATTGATTTCAAAGGGATAGGCGCTCTGTCACGCTTCTTGCAAGTCTTTGCGGAGGATAAAGTATTCTCGAGGAGACAAGTCATGAAGACGAAGCTCGTGTTAGCCATTTCAGTCGTTTTCTCGGCGATTGTCAGCGCTCCAGCTGGCGCGGTCGTGATTTACACGACGTTAGGCGCCGGCAATACCTTTCAGGGACCCCATTTCGTGTCCCTCGATGAGAATACTGGCCAGGTCGCGGGCAGTCCCGCGGACCTGAACTGGGCGATGGCATGGATCCCATCGGTCGATGCCATCGTGACCGATATCGACGTTGCTCTGAGTTTGGGTGACGCGTTCTCACAGGTCGACGAGAACGTGGCGCAAATGTTCCTCCACCTGGATGCGGGTGGTTTACCGGGCGCGGTGATCGATAACTACCAGTTTACGAACCTGACGAGTGAAACGCTTGGGGGCGCCGTCGAATCGGCGGCCTCGAGTGTCAACCCGTCGGTCATGGCAGGTACCACCTATTGGATTTCTCTATCCGCCGGGCTGCCCAGCAACGGCCTTTACTCGCAGGTGGGTTGGCACTTGAACGATCAAGGTGTCACCGGGCCTATTGCGGAGGAAAACAACAACGCAGGCTGGGTGTCTGCCGGCAGCCCGACCCAGAGCGCGTTCCGAATCTCCGGCAGGCCGCTACCCGAACCCACCACCTTGGCCCTCCTCGGCATGGGCCTCTTCGGCCTCGTCGCCTGGCGCAGGACCGGGTAGAGGGGGCGAACGAATTCCCTGCGCGTCTGGGCGGAGTAACCAGAATCCTCAGTCGATTGCTCGCTGTCTCGCTCCGGATGGCACCTCCGCCCTCCACCTTCCAAATCATCCTTGCCTTTCCAAATAGGTCGCCCCAGCCGTTGTAACTTCTAGCTGTTGTCATCGGTTGCTGCTGTTGGTTGCTTTGCTAGCAAGCCTACGAGGGCTATATGGTTGATTGACGGTGTTGGGAGAGGAGATGATGGAGAAGCCGATGAAGGCTGCTCTATCGGCATCGTAGAAGCCGTGCTCCTCACACGATCATTGTGGAGTACGGAGAGCGAAAGTTCGACGGGATCCTTCGCAGACAGCCATGATCGGCCGGCTGGCCATGAGAATAGCTCCCTGCCATTCTTGGGCATGACGAGAACCCACCGAGTTCGCCGGAGCTACGACCATAGGCTACGCGATGCCATCGCCGCGACGGGTAACGCATATCTGTTCCGAAACGTTCCGATCCGGGCATCGACACGACGCACGTGGGCGCGTGGCGAGGTGCGGCCCGTGGTCGCTGCGGTCGACGTGGAGCTAGAGGTCTACGAGCTCCTGGAGCGGGTCGACAAACTACGACAGCGGACCAAAGCGCTGGCAGCTATCATCGGATTGCTGGTGAGGCTGCTGAACCTCCGCCGAGGTAAACTCGAAGCCGATCGCGTTCCTGATGGTCAATCCAAATCCGCGGTGCTTCGGGCGATCGCGTCCGCGAGCGGTCTGCTATCGTTGGGCACCACGCTCAAGATCGTGGGCGTCTCGTCGGGTCGTTACCACGCTTGGAGGCGCAAGGAGGAGGGCTGCGGGCTCGACGATCAACCGAATTGCCCGAAGTCGTTTCCAAGCCAGCTCACGCGCGAAGAAGTGTCGACGATGAGGGATTTCGTCGAGTCCGAGACCTATCGCCACATCGCGGTCCAGAACCTAGCCCTCTACGCACGCCGGCTTGGCAAGCTCTTCGCATCCGCAAGCACCTGGCACAAGATGATCCGCGAGCGCGGGTGGAGGCGCCCCCGAAAGCGCATGCATCCCGCAAAGTCCAAAGAAGGCCTTCGGGCGAAGCATCCGGACGAGTATTGGCAAATCGACGCGACCGTGATCCGGATGACGACCGGCATCCGAATCTACCTCCAGGCAGTCATCGACAATTTCAGCCGGAAGATTCTTGCTTGGCGGGTGAGCGACACACTAATCTCGGCCACCACGCGGGAGCTGCTCATCGAGGCCTCAAAGTACCTACCCGGCGAATCAGCAAACGCCCGCGTGGTCGTCGTCGCCGACGGCGGTTCGGAGAACTTCGGCGAGGTCGATCAGCTTCTCGAGGATTCAAGTTCGCTGAGTCGTGTGCTCGCTCAGATCGACATCATTTCCTCAAACTCCCTCATTGAAGCGTTCTGGCGACAATTGAAGCACGTTGGGCTTTCCTGAACACGCTCGACAGGACCGAGGCCGTACAGCGGCTCGTCGCCTTTTACGTCCGTGAGCACAATGAAAAGGTCCCCCGCGCCGTTCTAGGAGCTCGCACGCCAGACGAGGTCTACTTCGGTCGCGAGGAAAATCTGTTAGAGCGACTCCGAGCAACGCAAGGCAGAGCACTGGATCAGGCGTGCCGTGAATCGAGCAGCGAGTTGTCATCGCTGCGAAGCGTCGCGCGTAGGTCCTGCCGTGCGGGAAACGTTGCCAGAACAGGGGTTCGTCGAAAACCTGCTCGGAAATATGCATGATGTCTATGTGAGCAGCGGGGCTACGCCGCCAGAGGCATTTGAATGCTCGTGTCAGTTGCCTGCGTACGAGCGCCACCGAACGCAATCACGTCGTATTCTATTAATATTGATACGGATGTCCGCGCGCACACGAAGATCTCCCTGAGCGTCAGGCGCCGCGTGAAGAGTCCAGCCTGCATCGCCGGAGTCCGGATCTCGCGTCCGAACTTCAGAGCCAGGTGCGGCCTGGCGAAGTTGTAGTAGCAGCGGAGCAATTCAAGTTGCTCTTCGAGCTTTTCCTTCGACCGAGCGTGGGAAATCGTTCGTCTCGCGAGGTATGCCGAGCTCTGCCGGATGGTCAGATTCAGCCGCTCGATGAAAGAGGTGTTCAATGTCGACGAATCCTCGGAGCTATTGAGCGCTTCTTGGAAGCGCCACGTGGCTCCCATCCGCGCTCTTCGTTCGACCTTCACGATGCGATCGTTCCTGCACGTCTTGAGGACCTGCGCGTAGAGAGCCGCCGGCCCGAAAACGCGACGGACAACCTTCTCGTAGAAATCGAATCCATCGGTGACAATCAACCGAAGATGCGCGAAAACCATCCGGTTCGCGACGTCGCGAACAAGCGCCAGAGTGTTTCGGTAGCTTCGTCTTCCGGTCACCGTCGATGGCCAGAGTCGAGACCAAACTTCGATCGCGACGAAGACCCACGTCCGCCGGTTCTTGCGGCCGGCGAAGGATCGAATCTCGTCGGCTTGCAGCTGCTCGACCACGAATCCGATGATCTTTCCGTGGTTGAATCGACGACACACTTGGGCTGCCCTTTCGAGCCAGCGGGCGACCGTGTTCCAAGCGATCCCTTCGATCCGAGCAATCGCGGACATGCTGACGCCCTCGACTCTGAGAGCGACGACCGTGTCGAAACTAGCTCTTCGATGCTGGAGACGGTAGTAGGGCGTGCCCTTGGTCGAAGAGAACGTCTTTCCGCACCTGACGCACCGGTATCGACGCCGTTTCCCGGAGCTCCTTTTGTAGAAACCGTAGCGGACGATGTTTCCGCAACCAACTTTCCCGTGGAACGGACATGCGGGATTGAGACATCTGCGATTCTGCACGAGGCTTGCCCTGGTCGACGAAGGAACTGCGACTTCAGAAATCGAGCTCAAACTCTACCACCCGCACGGGATAGGCGCTGGACGCCAACACTTGATTGCGGAAGCACCGTTCGATCCGCACGCGGGGCCCCGCGACGGTGTGCGCGTCGACTTCTTCGGCCATTCGGCCGGCACCTTCCGCAGCCTTGCGCTGATCGCGCAAGCCGCCGGTGCGACGCTCGTGTCCGCATCGAGCTGGCGCGAGGCGTCGGGCAGTCACGTGCTGCGCTTCGAAGAGGCGTTGAGCCCGAGCCACTGTGACGACGTCGGCGAGGAAATCCGCAGACACGCGCGCTTACAACGCCGCGCTGGAAGCCGTGACCTCGGCGCGTCGTGGCGGCGACCGGGGGCCGCGGCATTTCTCATGGGCTAGCAGCTGACACCAACGTTCAAATGACTCTCGCGGCCTACAACACGTGATGGCGGAAGCTGTCCCTCATCAAATAAGCTCTACACCCTGGTCCAAAAATCGGGGTCCACTCCAATCTGCTACCCTGAGACGAACGGTGGATTGGGCTTCNNNNGCCCCAAGCAAGGAGGCGGAGCATGCGGTGGCTGGCTTTGTTGAGCTTTCTCGTCGCCCCGGTCGCGCTGGCGGGATGTGGAGATGATGCCGAGCAGCCGGTGGGGGTCGGTCGAGCGCCGGATGGCGGAGCGGGAGCGAGTGGTGGCGCGGCCTGGCATATCGGCCCTTCGACCTACCAGCCCCCTAACGAAGACAATGTTCTCGATGGCCTCCGTGCCGATCACCCAAGGCTCATCATTCTCGACGACGAACTCAATCGCATCCAGGCCGACATGCAGGCGGACGCCGTCCTCCAAGGCTACTTCGACGCCCTCGTTTCCAGTGGTGACTCCTTGCTGGACGAGCCGGTATCGGAGCGTGTGATCGTGGGCCCGAGGCTCCTTGCGGTGAGCCGTGAGGTTCTCAAACGCATCTATACTTGGTCACTCCTCCATCGCCTCACCCAGGACAGCAAGTACCTGGATCGCGCTCGCAGTGAGCTTCTCGCAGTGGCCCAGTTCTCCGACTGGAATCCGTCTCACTTCCTCGACGTGGCCGAGATGACTCACGCGTTCGCCATTGGGTACGACTGGCTCTATCACGACCTCTCCCCCGACGATCGCGCGACCATCAAACAAGCTATTGTCGACAAGGGGCTTGTTCCGGCTCGACAAGCCTACGAAGACGACGAGTGGTGGACGGACGACGCCTTCAACTGGAACAACGTGTGCAACGGTGGCATCGCCATCGGTGCTTTGGCGGTGGCCGACGAGGAACCGGATCTCGCCCGGTGGCTGCTCTATCGCAATGTGACCAACCTGCCCTTTGCGTTGGAGTCCTACGCACCGGACGGCGCCTGGGCCGAAGGACCGGGGTATTGGGGATATGCCACGCATTACACCGTAGCCGCATTCGCGTCTTTACGCAGCGCATTGGGAACGGATTTCGGGTTGAGCACCCTGCCCGGACTTGCTGAGGCGGGGCTGTTCCGCGTGAGCATGGTGGGACCGACGAGTCTCTTTTTCAACTTCGCAGATGCCTGGGAAAGAGCCGGCGCAGACGCCTCGCTCTTCTGGCTCGGTTGGCGCTACGACCGTCCCCTGTACGCGTATAGTGAGCGGCAGTACGCAGGCAGTCGTGGCTCCTACGGTGATCTGATGTGGTACGACGATCGGGGTTCCGAGGCGGACCTGCTCCAGGTTCCCACCGATGTGCGATTCGACGGAGCGGATGTGGTCGTGCTCCGGTCCAGCTGGACCGATCCCGATGCCACGTTCTTCGCACTAAAAGGGGGCGACAACCAGGCCAACCACTCCCATCTCGACCTGGGCACCTTCGTGCTCGATGCCCTGGGGGAGCGATGGGCAATCGAGCTCGGTGGCGACGACTACAACCTTCCCGGATACTTCGGCTCGGAGCGCTACACCTACTATCGTCTTGCCACCGAGGGTCAGAACACGCTGGTCGTCGACAACATCAATCAGAACGAAGATGCGGTTGCGCGCATTACGCTTTTCGAGACGGAGGCCAACCGCGGCTACGGCATTGCGGATCTCACCGAAGGCTATGCGCCCCAAGGGGCTACACAGGTTAGGCGAGGTTTTGCGCTGATCGACGGGCGGGACCGCGTGCTGATGGTCGACGAGATCGAGGCGTCGAGAGATCTGCAGGTGGCCTGGACCATGCACACCCTGGCCGACGTGACCACGAGTGGGACCACCGCGACGTTGAGTCAAGGCGGGAAGCAGGTCGAGGTGAGGTTGCTCAGCCCATCCGGTGCCACGTTCTCCTCGCAAGCGGTGAACCTGAACCCCCCGCAAGAACCGACCGACGGAGTGCGCAAACTCCAAGTGCGTCTGTCCGGCGTGTCCAGCACGACCATCCGGGTGCTATTCGTTCCCGAGGGAGCGTCGACCGACTCCGTCGATCCCCGCCCCCTGGCATCCTGGCAAAGCGATGGTCCGACGCGATGAGGGCGTAGGGTCAAGATATCCGAACGTCAATCAGATCAGCACAATCGGCGGAGCCGCGGACCGATTGAATCGACCCCAAATGTCGGATAGGTATTCCAGTTCTTCGGAGGCAGTCGCGATGGACTGGAAAACCATGCTGGCCTATATCTCAGGATCCGTGGACGAGGAACTTCTGCTGCGGAACGAATATCTCGTGGCCGAGAATCGGATTCTCCGAAATCAGATCCAGGGTCGTTTGCGCCTGACGGATGGTGAACGGCGAACGCTGGCCGAAATCGGAAATCGTCTCGGCAAACGCGCGCTGGAAGAGGTTGCGAGTATCGTGAAGCCCGAAACGATCCTGGGCCGGCATCGCAGGCTCGTTGCGAAGAAGTTCGACGGCTCCAAGAACCGTCAGTATCCAGGGCGGCCGCGGGTCGACGCTGACATCGAAGAGCTAGTGGTGCGTCTTGCCCAGGAGAACAAGTCCTCGGGTTACGACCGGATTGCCGGGGCGTTAGCCAACCTCGCGTATGAAGTGAGCGACCAAACCGTCGGTAACATCCTGAGGCGTCACGGCATACCGCCTGCCCCTGAGCGAAAGAAGACCACCACCTGGACCGAGTTCATCCGCTCGCATAGGGACGTCCTCGCGGCGACAGACTTCTTCACCGCCGAGGTATGGACTCAGGGTGGGGTGGTGACGTACTACGTTTTGTTCTTCATCCACCTCGCGACCCGACGCGTCCACATCGCCGGCATCACGCCGCATCCGAACGAACCGTGGATGATTCAAGTGGCCGCAACGTCACCATGGCCGATGTCGGCTTTCTGTCCTCGAGCCGATATCTCATTCCCGACCGTGACTCCAAGTTCTGCGACGCGTTCCGGGGCACCATTGAGGCGGTCGGCGTGACGCCTGTCAGGCTGCCCGCGCGGAGCCCCGATTTGAATGCGTTCGCGGAGCGCTGGGTGAGATCGGTCAAAGTTGGAATGTCTCTCGCAGGTCATCTTGTTCGGGGAGAACTCGCTGCGTCACGCGCTGACGGAGTACATCGCCCATCATCAACACGAGAGGAACCATCAAGGCAAGGACAACCGACTGCTGTTCCCGGCGAGTGAACGGTTACATCAGTCCGAGGGCACGGTGCGCTCCCGTGAACGGCTTGGCGGGTTGCTCCGTTTCCACCATCGGGAAGCCGTATGAATATCTTGACCCTACGGGATCGCTTCAACGAGAAACTCCGCCAGTCCGTGCACATCGCCGAACCCCTACGATGATATTTATTTACGTTAATACACAATAGTGTATAATAACGTAAATGAACATCGAGGCGTTCAGGACGCTCATGGCGGACCAGCCTTTCTTCGACATCAGCATGGCGGCTCAAATGGCTGGTGAATCAAGACATACACTCCGAACCCAGCTGCACCGTTGGACTCGCTCCGGCAAGCTCCTACCGCTTCGTCGCGGAATGTATGCGTTCGCCGAGCCCGAGCGTCGCCGCGCGATCAACCCCGCCGCGCTCGCCAACTTTATGTACCGCCCGTCCTATCTAAGTACCTATTGGGCGCTCGGCTACTTTGGGCTCATCCCCGAACGGGTCGTCGAGTTGACGAGCATTACTACGCGCGTGCCGCGTGAGTTCATCAACGACTTCGGAACGTTTCGCTACTCGAATATCAAACGGGAGGCCTTCTTCGGTTACGCAGCCGTGGCGATGGATGGCAACAAAGTCCTTCTCGCGGAGCCCGAGAAAGCTCTTCTGGATCTCTGGCACCTGGAGCGCGGAGTTTGGAACCGCGAACGCATGGTGGAAATGCGATTCCGAGCACCGGAGACGATCGACCGCCAGCGCCTCGAAGACTACGCGGCGCGGTTCCGCTCGCCCCGACTCACGCGCGCGGCGGGCGTGTGGGCCGAGACATGAAGGACGAAGCGCTCGGTCTCGCCCGGACTACGCAGGACCCCGGGACAAAGCTCAACCTGCTTCGTGAGTACGTGCAAGCGTTCACCTTGCGCTCCCTCTCGGAAAGCGAGGCTTTCAACCTTCTTTCGTTCGTCGGTGGTACGGCACTGCGATTTCTCTTCGACCTTCCCCGCTTCTCCGAAGACCTCGACTTCTCACTCGAGCGACGAGAAGGCTACGAGCCGACCAAGTGGCTGAAACGGATCGAGCGCGAGATGACTCTGTCCGGGTTCAACGTTGACATTCGCTGGGACGAGGATCGCGTCGTTCACGCTGCATGGATTCGATTCTCCGGTCTCATGCAAGACGCCAATCTCACAAACGACCCGAGGCAAAAACTTTCCATCAAGCTCGAGATCGATACCCGCCCGCCCCAAGGTGCGGGCCTGGTCAAGCGCGTCATCAACCGCCACATGCTCTTCGCGCTACAGCATCACGACCTGCCGTCACTCATGGCGGGCAAACTGCACGCGCTCCTCACCCGTCCATACACCAAAGGCCGCGACTGGTACGACCTGCTGTGGTATCGGAGCCGGAGCGCGCCGGTCGAGCCCAATCTCACCTTACTCGACAACGCACTCAAACAAACGGAAGAACACCCACCCGACCCGTCGACTTGGCGCGAGCTGTTGCGCGAGAAGATGGAGTCGATCGACGAGAAACGCCTCGTCGACGACGTCCGCCCGTTCCTCGAGAGGCGTCAGGACGCAGCTCTCATGACCCCCGCTCATCTCAAGAGCCTTCTCGAGATGTAGAAATCTCGGTCGATCGCCAGGGAGTGGAACGACCAGTGAACGTGCCTCGTCGCACTTACGGGGAAGTCTCTTTCGCCATCCGGAGACCGAATCGCTTCGGTGGTGTGGGGTCGGGCCTCGACGACGTTTGCTTTTACGACATTCAAAGACACAGAGAAAGTCAGCTTACGTTCGATGCGACCGAAGATATGCCCCGTTTGGACGCAGGACGGACGGCGTTTGATGTTCGTATCATGGCGCACTGGCTCGACGAGCTGGACCGCGCTGCGCTGAACTAACGCCATCGCGAGCGAGTCGTTTCTACTGCTGAGAGCGCTCTCGTCAGTCTTCCGACGGGGCGAGATTCACAGAATAGACATCACCGATCGTTGGCCCGCCTGATTCATAAAAAAGAAGCGGTGCTCCTCGCATGATCATTGTGGAGGACCGGGAGCGAAAGTTCGACGGGATCCTTTGCAGACAGCCATGATCGGCCGGCTGGCCATGAGCATAACTCCCTGCCATTGTTGGGCATGATGAGACCCCACCGAGTTCGCCGGAGCTACGACCGTCGGCTGCGTGACGCCATCGCAGCGACGGGCAACGCGGACCTCTTCCGGGACGTCGCCATCCCGGCATCGACGCGGCGCACGTGGGCGCGTGGCGAGGTGCGACCCGTGGTTGCTTCTGTGGACGTTGAGCTGGAGGTCTACGAGCTGTTGGAGCAGGTCGACAATCTCAGGCAACGAGCCAGGGCGCAGGCGGCGATCATCGGTTACTGGTGCGGATGTTGACGCTCCGTGGCGGCAAACTTGACGGCGATCGCGTTGCCGATAGTGAGACCAAATCGTAGGTGCTGCGGGTGATCGCGCCGGCGACTGGTCTCCTGCCGTTGAGCACCGTGCTCAGAATCGTGGGCATCTCGTCGGCGCGTTATCACTAAAGACTCGACCGATTCACGCCCAGCAGCTCGCACTGCCGGCGCGTCGACGGCGCAGCATTGGGTTCCACCAACGCCCGCCGCGGCTTCATCGCAATCGACCGAGC
This sequence comes from uncultured Acidobacteriota bacterium, assembly GCA_947259165.1. GTDB lineage: Bacteria > Acidobacteriota > Vicinamibacteria > Marinacidobacterales > SMYC01 > CAMYKY01. The sequence continues at coordinate 33,442 of CAMYKY010000112.1, forward strand.
CCCCGTGACAAAAAATCCCTCTCCACCGTCAGCTCGCCGATCTTCTGAAGCAGTTCCGATTCGCGGGCCGACGCATCGCCTCCTGCATCCTTCTCCTCGGAATCGAAAGCCCGAGTGACGTTCGCCAGAAGCTGCTGCTTCCACTTGTAGATCTGATTCGCGTGAACCTTGTGACGACGTGATAGCTCCGCTACCGTCTCCTGCTCGCGTAGCGCCGCCAAGGCAACCTTGGCCTTGAACGCCGGACTGTGTTTCGTTCGTGTCTTCTTCATTTACTGCTCCTTTTGTCATGGAGCAGGCTACTTTTTCCACCTTAACCCCTGGTC
>CAMYKY010000113.1 GCA_947259165.1 uncultured Acidobacteriota bacterium
GGGGAGAGGTCGGCGGCGCGCCAGCGCCGGCGGGTGAGGGGGTGCGTCTGTGGCGTTTTTCCAACCCCCGCGGAAGTTTTTGTGGGGATTCATCAGTACTTGTCCCCTTTTTGGACTGACTTCGCTCAGCAGGTCCCTCTCCCCCTAGGGGGAGAGGACAGGTCATGGGGCAGCGTCTGGTTTCGCTACCGCTACTGTGTCGACCGCTGCTGGTAAATCGAGCGCGGGTCGAGCGTGGGGTCGAGCTGGAACGCGCGAGCAAACGCGTCCACCGATTCCGGGTATTGCCGCAGCATCAAATGCGCGTAGCCCATCAGGTAAAACGCATCGGCGCGATCGGGCGCCTCATCGGTCACGCGGGTGAGCTCAGTGAGCGCGGCCTGGTAGTTGCCGTTTCGATATTGTCGCTTCGCCTCGCTCATCACGTCGGCATCGGCTTGGGCCGAAACAATCGAGCACGCAACGAGCACGGCGCAGATAGCTAGCGAGAGGGTTGACACCAGCTTCATGGGTTCTCTCCTGTGTTTATGACGCGGTCGAAATGGTACCGTACCACGGTAGCGCATTGTGCGATCGTCGTCACGGAATTCGAGCGCGACGCGACCCCGGTTGGGCCGCGACGCGAGCAGCATGTTACTTGAAATACCAATTGATGCCGAAGGTTACCCCGATATCCCCTTCGTTGAACGAGCTCGGCAGGCACAGGTCGCCGCATGTGGTCCAGAGGTCGTCTGAGACGTAGCCGAGATCCGCGGACACGGTGAGATTCTGCACGGACATGAACCCGACGTCGAGTCCGCCGAACACCGCCAAACCGAGCGCAAACTCGTTGCCGAAAAGCGCGCCGTGGTGCCATATCGTGTTGGCGCCGCCTCCCGCGTAGGGCTGCAAGTAGACCGCGCTGAAGGTAATGGGCCGTCCAATCTTGAACAGAAGGGAGGGCTGCATTTGAAGCCGGCTGTAATCGAGGCCGTCGACACCCAGAAGCCCGGTGTTACCCAGGTAGGAGACGTCGAGCGAGAGTCCCTTGGAGTTGCCCCACGTTCTGAAATTGAACGCCGTCGTCCCGAGTGTTCCCCATCCAGTCCGCATTCCAATCCCGAGCCCTCTCGCGTTCCAGGGCCCGTCGGCCCCCAAGGAGGGATCGATGGAGGGCTGAGTCTTTGGTAGCTCGGCGGCGGTTTCCGGGGGTGTTCTCGGAATCGGTGGTGGCGTCTCCGTCCGACGGGGCGGCGGTGGAGGTGGCGGCGCGCCGGGCTGCAGGATCGGCGCTGCGACCGGAGCCGGCGGCGGGGCGGGATCGGACGGTGACGACGGTCGTGTCGCCGCAGGCGACGGTTGTGGAATCTGCTGTGCGGTTTGCTCGACGAGCGCGCTGTGAACGTAGCCGACTTGCTGAGTCGCTGGCACGCTGACGATGTACCAAAGACCTTCGACGTCAACAACGTCGAGAAGGTCGCCGTGCATGGCGTGGGTGACCAGTGTCGTTTGCGATCCTGGCCCGGAGCGAATCGGCGCCTTCCGGATCGTCACGCGAAGGGTTTGGGCATGCACGTGGCTCGCGAGAAAAACGGCCGCGAGGATCGCCCATGGGGTCGTTCGACTTTTCATGACAAACCTCCAGCATCGTTGGTCCGAGACCAACGGAATCGAGAGTTGTTGGAGCCGAAAGGAGACGTCCTGTCGGCGTTTTTGCCCGTGGAGCGCCGCGGTAGAAGAGTTTCTTGGGCCATTGGGGGGGTGGAATGGGACGGTGGTACTGCACGCCATGTGCCATGAGGCGTGCGACCATGAGAGTGGGGTTAAGTGATTGCTTCTTCAAAACTTATGGACTCTGCGGGCAGGCAGGCCCGGGGGTATCTCCCTACGGGGATTGCATTTTTTCGCCGTCGGTTCCGTCTCTAATCGATCCCGCCCTGTTGATCTTCGGCAAGAATCCTCTCCATTTGGGCTCGCGTCCGAGGCTCCTCGAAAAGGCTCCCCTGGGCGCATTTGCAGTGAAGTCGCCTGAGCTCCGCGAGCTGTTCCTCGTTTTCAACGACTTCGGCGATGACGTCCATGCCGAGGTTGTCGGCGAGGTTTACGATCGCCCGTACGGTCTTCCAGTTCTCTCCGCTCGAGCGCATGTTGCGAATGAACGAGTGGTCGATTTTCAGTGCGTCGATCTGGAAACGGTGCAGATAGCCGAGGGAGGAGTACCCCGTGCCGAAGTCGTCGAGGTGGATACGCAGTCCGAGCGACTTGAGTTGCTCCAGGAGCATGACCGAGGATTCGGCCTTGTGCATAATGACGTTTTCGGAAATGTCCAGGACGAGGTCAGCAGGACGCAGCCTCGTCTCGGCGAGCACGGTTTCGATCCGAGCCGGTAGCTCGCGGCGTACTTGTTTGAGGTCGTCCGGGTGAATTCGATCCCAAAATTGATCCGGTGACATCCGAATCTCCTCAGGCGCGAGACCGGCGATCGCGCACCACCGCGGCGATAAATGGATATCGTCGCTCTCCAGATCCCAAGTCCAGAGTCCGTCGTTCGCGCTCTTCGCAATCTTGAAGACGTTTCTCGGTTTCACGAAGCTCTGAGAGATCGTGAATGACCGCGCACTGAAATCCCTCGTTCCGGATATTGACGTGGCTGATCCCGACCTCGGCCGGAATCGCGCCACCGTCGCGCAATCGTACTTGCGTCCGCAGAATGATGTGACCTCGTCTTTCGACGAGCTCCCGAATTCGACGGAAGTCGACCTCGGTTACATTCGCGTCGAGGTCCCAGACGTGCATTTCTGAGAACTCGTCGTGGGTATAGCCGAACGCCTCGCACGCGGCGTCGTTGACGTAGATAAAGCTCGCGTCCGCGCGCACCCAGACTGAGGACTCGCGGCTTTTGTCGATCGACGATTTTGCCAGAAGCAAGCGCTCGATGGTGTGTTTTGAACGGGCGAGCGCCGCCACGGGTGTTCTGTCACGAACGCAGCTCCCACCGGCCATTCATCGTCTAGCGGGATCGACTCCATCGCGCGTAAAACCGCTTGCCCAAGAGTTATTGGAGATACCGTCGGTGAGACGCCCCGAGCTTGCGTCGACGAGATGGATGGCGATATCCCAGGCGGGCGCAAACGCCTTCACATACTCGGCGACTTGGCCCAAAAGCTCTGGGATGGTGCAGCCCGAAGCTACCCTCGACAAGATACGGTTTTGCGCCGAGAGTTAGGGATGTGCCTACAGTTTAACGAGAGGAGAGTGGGGGGCTAGTGCATGGACCCGCTGATCCTGTCGGTAAATTCCGACGTCATTTTGGGTGCTGACAAGGCGCTCCGACGAATTCATATCTAGATACTTGCCGCCTTCCGCAGCGAGCTTGTCGAGCGGGAGGGATAGGCCGTAGGCCGAACTGCAACGATGCTCGCAACGCTGTCAGCGCCGAAAAGGGCCAGGATCGAGTCGTTTGCCTCGGGCAAAATCCGCGGCGAGCATTCGTCCCTTACCGGCTGGCTGAACCTCTTTAATGACGAGAGCGGACTCGCCGCAAGCGACCTGGAAACCTTCGGGACCGACGGCGATGATCGACCCGGGCGGGCTCGGTGCGGTTTGGCCGGGTGAGCCTTCCTCGTCCACAGGACGGGCCCTCCAGATCTTGAGGGGTTGTCCGGACAGCGTTGTTTGAGCGACGGGCCACGGGTCAAATGCACGGATCCGGTCGGAGATCATGGCTGCCCCAGAGCTCCAGTCGATCACTCCGTCCTTCTTCTTGATGCGGGGAGCGAGGGTCGCTTGGGTGTCGTCTTGAGGCGTCGGCTGGAGCGTGTCGCTCGCCCAGCCGTCGAGAGTGCGCGCGAGAAGGCTCGCGCCCAAGGAGGCGAGCCTAGGCTCGAGCTGTGCCGAGGTTTCGTCCGGGAGAATCGACGTCCTCTCTTGCAGCAAGACCGGACCGGTATCTAGCCCCTCATCGATGAGCATGGTGCTGACGCCCGTCTCGGTCTCGCCGCGAGCGATGGCCCATTGGATCGGGGCCGCCCCACGGTAGCGGGGCAGAAGCGAGGCATGGACGTTGATGATTCCCCGGGGCGCGATGTCCAGGATCGCTTTCGGAATAATCTGTCCGTACGCGACGACGACGATGCATTCAGGCTCGAGCTTTCGAACCAGCTCGATGCCCTCCGGCTGACGTACTTTCACCGGCTGATGAACGTCGAGATCGTGCTCGATAGCCACTTCCTTCGTGGCAGGCAAACGGATGCGATGGCCTCGGCCCGCGGGCTTGTCGGGCTGCGTAATGAGGGCGGCCACTTCGTGGTTGGCAGAGTCCAATAGTGTCTTCAGGGAAGGGACGGCGAAGGAGCCCGAGCCCATGAAAATGAGCCGCATGTCAGCGACTACCAGTCGCCCTGGCGGATTTGCTTACGGATCTTTCGCTTGATCAAGTCACGCTTGAGCACGCCGAGGCGCTCGACGAAGAGCTTCCCGTCGAGATGGTCGATCTCGTGACAAAACGCGCGTGCGAGAAGGCCCGTTCCCTCCATGGTGACTTCTTTGCCCTTTATGTCCTGGCCCCGCACTTTGACCCAGGCGGGGCGTTGGACGACGCCAGCGTGGCCGGGCACCGACAAACACCCCTCCTCTTCGCGCTGGTCGCCTTCCATCTCGAGCATGACCGGGTTGGCGATGATGATGAGCTGCTTAGGATCCTCACCCACGGTGATATCGATAACCATCAGGCGCGTGGTCAACCCGATTTGGTTCGCCGCCAGGCCAACCCCGGGCGCGGCGTACATGGTTTGCACCATGTCCCGCGTCAGCTCCTCCAGGTCGGGTGTGAAGTCTTCGATCTCGGTGCAGCGGGTGTCGAGCTCGACTGCGCCGAATTTCACGATGGTTCTAAGGGCCATGAAGTGTGACGCTACAATAAACTCCGAGTTTGAGTCAATCCAACTCTTCGATGTGAACCGCCTCGAGACGAAGATCCTTCGCTCGAAAGCGGCCGTATCCTTGGCCGAGGGAAGCGGTCGCGGTCGCCACCCCGAAGCGCACCTGCTCGCCGACGGGCAACCCGCGACAATGCCCGACCACGAGACCCGCAGCGAGCGCATCTCCCGCTCCGGTGGGGTTTGCGTAGCGCAGGTCAGGCGCCGGCGAGCTGAGACATCGCGCGACGGAGTCGCCGTGCGAGAACACCACCCCGTCGGCACCGCGGGTCAACAGCGCCAACTCCGGCCCCGCGCGACGAAGCTCGCGAACCGCCTCGGCGCACTTGCTCTCGCTGTCGAGGCGCCGCGCGAAAAGCGCCTCCGCCTCCGCTCGGTTCGGCTTGACCGCGGTGGGGGAGGCTGCAAGGGCCGCTCGCAACGCAGCGCCCGACGTGTCGACGAGGCAGAACTTCCCTGCGTCCTTCGCCATGGTGACGATCTGCTGGTAGAGCGTCTCCGGCAGTCCGGGTTGTAGGCTGCCCATCAACGCGACCGCGTGGACATCGTCGAGCATACCTCGCACGGTCTCGACGATCGCGTTGGTTTTGTCGCGGGCCTCGTGTGTCTGGAAAGTCGATCCGACCTCGTTGATCACGGTCGCCGTGCCGGAGGGCTCGAGCAGGATCGTGCAGACCCGGCTTTCTCCGGCCATCTCGATGAGATTCGATTCGAGATTCTCATCGGTCAAAAGCGCGTGGATCTCCTTGCCGCGGTGTTTCCCCGCGAACCCGACAACAATGGCGCGCTCCCCAAGGGCGGTGGCTGCCCGAGCAAGGTTGACGCCCTTACCGCCCGCGCGACGCTGGCTCCTGGCGGCGCGGTGAACGTCGCCCACTGTGAGGGATTCGATCTCCAGGGTAACGTCAATCGCGAGGTTTGGACAAACGACGAGAATCACGATGAGGCCAGGGGAAGTGTCAGGATGAAGATACTGCCCCGACCGAGCTCGCTATCGCACCGGAGCTCTCCGCGCTGCGCGTGCGCGAGCTGTTTCGAGATCGCGAGGCCGAGACCGTTCCCGGCGGCTTCCCGGTCGAGCCGGAAAAACGGCTCGAAGATCCGCTCACGGGCGTCGTCCGCCATGCCGATGCCTTCGTCTCGGACCTCGAGCTGAACGGTGTTATCGCCGACACGGGTGACGAGCTCGACGATGCCGTTGGGAGATGAAAACTTGATCGCGTTGTCGACCAGATTCGAGAGAATTCGCTCGGTTGCGTTGGCGTCCCCAGAGACCATCGCGGTGTCGGTTTTCGCGGACAGGCGCACGCGGCGCGCCGCAGCGATCGGACGGAAACGCTGCGCCACGCGCTTGAGCAGCGGCGCGAGCTCGAATGCCTGGAGGCTCAACTTGGAGTCACCGAGCTCGAGAACGTGAGCCATGAGGTTTCTTAGGGCTGCGACTTCATCGAGACAGCTTTGCGCGAGCTCGCTGGTCGGCGTCTGTTCGATGAGCCGTTGCAGTTGAAGCTGGAGCGACAACAGCGGGGCTTGAATCTCGTGGGCGAGCTGGTGCGTCAGGTTCACGAGGTCCAGAGTAAGTCCGGCCGGCGGTGCCGGCAAGTGGCGTCATGGCAGGTAACAGTCCGTGTGCTAGACTCCGCCAGAGAGCGGTTTTCATGACAACGGAAGAGAAAGCGTGGATCGATCCGGTTTGCGGGATGAGCGTGAACCCGGACACGTCGCCGCACAAAACCACTCATGCCGGTGATAGTTACGCGTTTTGCGCTGCTGGTTGCAAGAGTGCGTTCGAGAAGGATCCCGATGCGTTCCTGAAAGAAGGCGGAGCTTCGAAAACGTCGGCGCATATGGGGTCCATGACTCCGCTGGTGTCGATTTCGGTGGGCACGCCGACGCCTCCACCGCCGGTGGCCGAAGTCGGCTCGACCCTCGTAGCGAATGCGAAACGTCTCGATCTTCCGGTCCACGGTATGCATTGCGCTAGCTGCGTGGCTGCCATCGAAGGCTCGCTCGATGCCGTCGAGGGTGTCTCTCGTGCCTCCGCGAACTTCGCGACCGAGAGAGTTTCGGTGGACTACGATCCTGCGCGAGTAAGTCTCGAGCGCATCGAGGATGCGATCGCCGCGGCCGGGCCGTATCGGGTGATTACCCGGGAGTCGGCAGGCGCGAGCGAAGAGACGATCAACGACTTGAGGGCGGCCGAGTACGCGACGCTTCAGAAGAAAACCATCGTTTCCGCGTTGCTCTCCGCTGTCATCATGGCGCTCAGCATGGTCTCTCCCGAGACCCTTGGCGCGACGCCGCAACTGCGCGCGGTGTTGCTGTTCATCGCGACGACGCCGGTTTTGTTCTGGTGCGGCGGGCAGTTTCTCCATGGTTTTGTCGCCGGCCTCCGTTCGCTCTCGTTCAACATGGACAGTCTCATCGCGATCGGGACCGGTGCGGCGTACCTCTACAGTGTCGTCACGACGTTCATGCCGGGAGTGCTCAGCGCCGGCGGGATCGAGGCGGCGCTCTACTACGATACGACTGCCATGATCATTACGCTCGTCCTCATCGGCAAATTGCTAGAGGCCCGAGCCAAAGGGAAAGCGTCGGCCGCGATCCGAAAATTGCTCGAGCTTCAGCCGGCGACCGCGCGTGTGGTTGTTGGAGACGCAGAGCGGGAGGTGCCCCTGGACCAGGTTGTTGTCGGTGACACGCTCGCCGTACGGCCCGGGGAGAAGGTGCCGCTCGATGGGATCATCCGTTCGGGCCGCTCGACCCTCGATGAATCGCTTCTGACCGGAGAGAGCCTTCCGGTGGACAAGGTGACCGGCGACGGAGTCACCGGCGGGACCCTCAACCAGACGGGTGCATTTCAAATGGAGGTCACCCGGATCGGTGACGATACGATGCTCGCCCAGATCGTGAAGCTGGTGCAAGACGCTCAGGGATCGAAGGCGCCGGTACAGCGCCTGGTCGACAAGATCGCTGGAGTCTTCGTGCCCGTTGTCATCGCGCTCGCCGCGGTGACGTTCGCGGTGTGGATGTTTTTCGGGCCCTCCATCCCGTTCGCACTTTCGAACGCAATCGCTGTGCTCATCATTGCGTGTCCCTGCGCGTTGGGGCTTGCGACACCCACGGCGATCGTGGTCGCGACCGGACGAGGAGCTGAGCGCGGGATTCTCATCAAATCGGCGGAGAGCCTCGAGACGCTCGCGACCATCAACGCCGTCGTCCTCGACAAGACCGGCACCATTACCGAAGGAGCGCTCAAAGTTACGGACATGGTCTCGGCGGGGGAGCTCGACACTCGCGAGATTCTTGCTTACGCGGCTGCAGCCGAAAAAGCGTCCGAGCATCCGGCGGGTCAGGCTGTTGTTGCCTATGCTCATGGACTCGGCGATGTGCTCAAGGCGCCCTCGGAATTCGAAGCGCTTCCCGGGCAAGGTGTTCGTGCGCGCATCGGTGGCCGCGAGATCCTCGTCGGCAATGCCAGTTTGATGGCACGCCATGACGTCGATGTCGGCCGCCTCGGCGACGGCGCGTCACATCTCGCCCTCGAAGGTAAGAGCGCGATGTTCGTTGCTCGGGATGGGGAGCTGCTTGGGATGCTCGGAGTGGCCGACACCGTCAAGCCTGGCTCCGCCGAAGCGATTCAGGAGATGAAGAGATCGGGTATCGACCCCGTCATGATTACTGGTGACAACGAAGCCGTCGCTAAGCGCATTGCGCAAAGCGTTGGCATCGACCGCGTGATGGCGCAAGTGCTTCCCGCGAACAAAGCGAATGAAGTCGCGAAGCTGCAACAGGAGGGCTTCCGCGTCGCGATGGTCGGCGACGGCATCAACGACGCGCCGGCACTCGCTCAGGCTGACGTGGGCGTTGCGGTTGGAAGCGGCACCGATGTGGCCATCGAGGCGTCCGATATTACGCTGGTCAAGAGTGAGCTCGGCGGCGTCGTCGATGCCATGCGACTCTCGGTTCAGACGCTTCGGATTATCCGCCAGAATCTCTTCTGGGCTTTCTTCTACAACGCGGCCGGAATCCCAATCGCGGCCGGAATCCTCTACCCTGCGTTCGGGATTCTTCTCTCTCCGGTCATTGCCGCGGGCGCCATGGCAATGAGCTCCTTTTCCGTCGTCACGAACGCCCTCCGCCTCAGGAATTTCTAAACGGATTTACCTCTCCCCGCGAAGCCGACGCGGTAAGCTCGTCGTGTGAGGAGGCGACCAGTCGGAGTCGTGTGCTTCGCGTCCGCGCAGCAGCGAACGCGGGAGCTGAAGAAGGAGTGCCCTAATTTGGTTTTTGAGCTTGGAAGGTTTTGTAAGCGGTGTGGAAGCGCTCGTCTAAGGTGCGGCCTGGTTCGCCCGGAACCGGGGGGCTGTTCGCCCAAGTTGCCTGGAGCCGTTTCACTTCTTGCGATGCGGTGCGCCAGTCGGGTTTCTTCTCTCGAGCTTGGCCGCCGGTCATGGTGTTGCTCGCAAGCGCGTCTTTGAGGCGTTGCGCCAAATCCTCGAGCGCGTCGGCCTCGCGCTCCGGCGTTTCTGCCGGGGCGAACGTGCTCACGAGCGTCTCTAGACGGGTCACGATGCGCTCACGCTTTTTTCGGCTCAGCGCCGGGTCGAGGTCTGTATTGGCAAACGCGTTCGGCTCGCTCTCGACGATCTGAGCGACGACGAGGGAGATGTCTTTTTCAAAGCGCTCCTGCAGGTCGCGTTTCGAATCCGGGATGGTGCCCAGGCGCTTCCACGTGGACCAGAACTCTTTGATTTGCGCCGCAACGGCGGACGAGTCCTGCAACGGCTGGCTCGCGAACGCAGCAGCCTCGTCGGCCAGCGCCTCCCGCTGTTTCAATTGCTCTTCGAACTCCACCTGGTCGCGGCGCTTGTAGCGATCGAAAAAATGGTCGCACGCCTTGCGAAACCGCTTCCAGACGAAATCGGATTTGTTGCGAACTACGGCGCCGACGGTGCGCCACTCGGCCTGCAGGCGCTTGAGCTCCTCGACCGTCGTGCGCCACTCGGTGGAGTCTTGAAGGGTCTCGGCCCTTTCACACAGCGCTTCTTTCTTGGCTAGGTTCTCGTCGCGCTCGCCTTTGAGCTCACCAAAGTGACTCTTCCTGCGTTCGAAAAAGTGGTCGCACGCTTTGCGAAAACGTTTCCAGACGGCGTCGGATTGCTTTTGTGGGGGCGGTCCGATCGTTTTCCACTTTTCCTGCAACGCTTTGATCGCGTCCGCCGTTTTGTTCCAGTCTTCGGAGTCGCAGAGTGCCTCTACTTCCTCGCAAAGGGCCTCTTTCGCTTTGAGGTTCTCTTTCCGTTGCTTGTTCTGTTTCTCGAAGAACTCGTCGCAACGGGCCTTGAGCTCGTCTCGGGTCGCTTTGTAGCGCTTCCACAGCTCATCGGCCTTTTCGGCCGGCGCTGCTCCGGCTCTTTTCCAGTCTTCGTGAAGGGTGCGCATTTCTTTGGCGACTTTGGGCGTGTCCTTCGACGTTCGCAGGGCTTCCATTTTCGCGATCAAGCCCATCTGGATGTCGACGTTGGCCCAACGCTTCCAGTCCTCGATGGTGCGGGTATCTTGGACTTTTTTGAAAAGTTTCTCTCGCGCGTCCGCGACTTCGCGACGAACCTTTTTGCGGTTCACGCTGTGCGCCAGCGGTCCCATGTTCTTCAACAGATCTTGTGCGGCGCGAAGCGCCTTATCGGCGTCCCGAATTGAAAGATTGTCCGAGGCGGTGAGCTCGGCCAGCCTCGCCAGGCATGCCTGGATAGCGGCGAGCGTTTTTTGCTCTTGCTCGGCTTGCTCTCGGCGTTGGGTCTCCTGAAGCTCGTGGGCTCGCTCTTCCAGGTGGGCAAAGCGGGCGTTTGCGTTGGCGTCGGCGACGCTTTCGAGCGTGCGCCATTTCTTTGAGAGCGCAGAGAGTGCGCGAGCCGCCTGCTGTGGGTCGTCTCCCTTCGACGCGGTTTCGGCGGCCAGGAGCAGTGACGCGAGCTCTTCTTTGCGCTCGCTCAACTTGGTGAGCTGCGCGACTCGAGTGCTCGCCTTCTCCACTGCGGCTTGGAAGCGCGGCTCGAGTTTCTCGTCTTTGTCGAGCTCGCTCCATTCGTCGCGTGCACTTTGAATCGCCTCCTGCAGCCCGTCGTCTCCGAGGGTGGCAACGCGCTCGATGAGCGCGATGTGCGCGGGTGATCCCGGAAGCGCGGCTTGCGTCCGAGGCGTGGGCGGCTCCTCTGCCTTGGGGGCGGTCTCGGCTGGGGTCTCGGATGCCGCGTTTTTCTTGGCGTGCCGCTCGCGGATATTTTCGGCAGCAGCGCCAAACCGCCTCGCGAGCTCATCGTTCGGCGCGCCACGGGCTTGGAGCTCGGACCATTCGGAGTCGAGAGAGCCGAGCTGGTCGAGCGCTTGTTCGTCGCCAAGGTCGATCGCCTCGATGCGCTCACACAGCGAGCCGTACTCTTCTTCTCGTTGCTTGGCTTTGATGGGATGGTCGTCGGGAACCAACTTCAAAAGCCTGCCGAGGGCCTGACGTCGAATGGGTTTGGGCGCGCTGCCGTGATCGGCAATCCTCTCGAGAGTCACGACATCGTCGATCCGGGCCAAAGCCGTGGATGCCAGATCGCCGACCTTGTCGTCGAGCACAACCTTCTTGAGCGATTCCGGGGATTGAATGCCAGCGAGCGCTTTCAATCGGAGCGACGGATCTTTGGCTTTGCGGACGAAGGTTTCGAGGGCAGTATCTCCCTCGAGAGATTCGAAAGCCGATTGCCGAGTCTCGGCGAAATGTGCATTCTCCGCGACGGCGGCGATATCGGCCGCGTCGGTGAGAAGCTCGAGGGCGCGTTGGGACTCGGCTGCGTCACGAGAATCGCACGCAATCTGCACTAGTAGGTGCGCTGCGCGCTGGGACGCTGTGGTACGCACGCCCGCGTCGTCGTCGCTCTCGGCGATCTCGAGCAGAACACGGGGAGTGCCGAGCTTCTTGATGGCGAGTTTTCGCACCCTTGCGTCGTCGTCTTGCTGTGCGACCGCCGTCAGTAACTCGACCTCGTCCTTGTCCAGTTGCCGGACAGCGTCGACCCGTACGTCGGGGTCACTGTGCTGCCAGTTTGGGCGAAGTCGGTTCAGCAGACTCATGGAGTGGGCGTCCCGTGTCGCGTCTCCTTACGACTCGGTGGGATATTCTCGCGGCGCCAAGCCATCACTATACCGCAAAACACTGAGATTCTGGTGGGTGAACCCGGCTGGTTGCTGAACTGGGCAGTCCTGCTGCCACCGGGACGTTCCCATCCCCGTTCCCGATTTGGACTCGCGCCCACGCTTTGGATGAGACAACCAGAACGCCAAGAAGGATCAAGAGCTCGTATTCCAATGTCGATCGGGAACGGGAACGGGAACGGGATCAGCAACTCGCGGTCGGAACAGCCCGGTCGAGATGTGATGGGGTTTACAGTCTGCATTCGGTTCGGGCGTTGCGTCACCCGCCGGAGTGCGGCAAAGTAGAGGCAGATGAGATTACTGGCGACGGGGGCGGCGCTTTTCGTGCTGAGCTGGGGCGCGGCTACGGCTCAATCGCTCACAGACGTTGCGAAGAAAGAGAAACAACGCCGGGCCGGGTCCGAAAGCGGAGAGTCCGTCCCGGTGATTGATGACGAACAGCTCTCCCTGTCTCGGGGAGAGAGCTTGTCGGTGATGGGCACCGAACCGTCGGACGAACCTGTGGACTCCGAGGGGGCGGGCGAAGATTCTTCGTCTGCGTCGACGATCGAGGACCGAAGGCTGAGCGCGAAGGAGATCCGCGACTATCGGGAGACGTGGGCTCGAGTCTGGGCCGAGCGCCTCGCCGCGGCCGAGGAAGAGCTCGAGCTCGCGGAGGAAGCCGTTTTTCAATGCCAATCCGCGGCACACTACGTTTACGTCCCGCTGGCGATTGACTGCAGCCATGTTTTCGAACGGCGAGCCGTCGCGGAATATGTTCTGAAAGAGACCCGGGAGAATCAATTCAACTGGGAGCTCCTCCTTCCCGAGACGAAGCGCCCCCCGCCGCAGCCGTAACTTGTTCACTCAGGTTCTCAACTACGTCTACGGGTACGAACGGCTCCGTCATCGCGGCGATCGCCTTTTTCTCGCTGGCGAGTTCGAACGGGCGCGGGTGGAATATCTCCGAGCGCGCTCGGTTCTGGCCGAGCGGGACTTTCGCTCGCCCACGATCGATGGGTTGATCCGAGAGTGCGACGCTCAGTCGCGCGAGCGCGGCCGGCTCGTCGAGGTGCCCGTCTACGAGCCGATCCGGGACCAGGTCCCCGAGCCGCACAACGCGCCAGCGTTTCTTCCCGGACTCCACGATCTGTTCGAGCTTGCGATTGGCGACAAAGCGCCGGGCCGAGTCGATGCCTACCGCGCAACAAACGATGACTTCCGGGCCGGCTATGTGTCATTGGTTCAGGCCAACGCCGACCGCGCGGTCGGCTTCCTGACGAATGCCGCCGCCGCCTTGTCGTCTTCTTTCGTTGCCCACCTCGAGCTGGGCCGAGCGCACAGTCTCGCGGGGACCATGGACGCGGCTCGTGATGCGCTGAAGCTTGCGGAGCGTTTGGCGCCCCACGATACCGAGGTCCGCGTTTTGTTGTCGGCCGTCAACATAGAGCTCGGACGCTATGACGAGGCTAGAGAGCATTTGGAGGACATCGCGAACACAGGGGAGACCGATCCGGATGTTAGCTTCTTGCTTGGTCGCGCTCTTTCCGGGCTGGAGAGGCACGACGCCGCGCTCGAGAAATTCCGTGAGACGGTAGCGATCGAATCCAATTTTCACGAAGCGTACTTCGAGGCCTCCGTCTTGCTCGGCAAAAACTCCGACCGCGAATCACAGTTTCAACTCCTGAGTCGAGCGTGTGCGATCGCGCCCGACGAGGTGCGCTACAACCGTGAGCTCGTCCGGCTGGTTCTCTCCGAAGCGTTTGATGAAGAGGCGGGCCTTGCTGCCTGCGACCGGCTGATGGTCACCGACGAAGACAACGCGTGGCAGTACTTGTTCTGGATCGCGCAGCTCTACGTCCGTCGAGGTTGGAAACGCGAGGCGCAGGATCCATTGCAAAAAGCACTGCGCCTCGTCCCGCCTGACAAAAGCGCGGAGCGCCGCGAAATCGAAGCGTTCCTTGCGACGGTCGTTTAAATCGACAATACGAGTCACGACGGCGCAACGGTCGGAGGGAAATGCCGCCCCGTACCCATGGATGCGATGACTTCGTAGTGTCCTATCCTGGTGCCCGGCTCAACCATCGTCGGTGAGCTCGAACATTTTGTCGACGGGTCGCACGGGTCGACCCATCCACAACGGTCGACGCAGCTTGCCCTTTGGGGGGCGTGTGGTGGCGAGCCATCGTTGGTAGACCTCGCGTGACTTGGAGCGGTCTACGAAGACGTCGCCGTAGCGATCGCTCGATGAGGCTCTGTCGACGCGTACTTTTTGGTGCCAGCAGTGCATGCCCGAGATCGGGTCTGGTTGGACGGGGAACGCAAGGTTCTGGTGGACGCCACCGTCACTCCACCAGATGCGCTTGGAGTCCGGGTCGTTACTATCGAACGGCCCCGCTGGCGCAACTTGGCGCAAGCGTATCCCGCTACCCAGCGTCTCGAATCGCACCAGAGACGACCCCCAACGATTGCCGATTTGGCCTTCCAATCGCCAACGCCCCATATGATGCGAGCACGCGATGACTCCGGGGGCGATCGAGTCGGTTACCCACACTTTGTTGACGAAGTAGCCGATCTCGGTTTTGACGCGTAGGAGCTCGCCGGTGCGCACGCCGACCCGCCGGGCATCGACGGGATTCATCCAGATGGGATTTCGGTGGGAAATCTCCGCCAACCATTTGGAATTGGCTGAGCGCGTGTGGATCTGCGTGGGCAACCGAAACGTCGGGATCAGGGCAAACTCGTTCCGTGAAGCGTCGATGTTGTCTCGGTGGACTTGACTCTTGATGTAGCCGGGAAGAGCGTATTCTGGCCAGTCCCAGTCGACCATCGTTTTCGAGTAGAGCTCGAGTCGTTTCGACGGGGTGGCAAACCCGCGCCGTGGTTTGCCGTCGACGACGATGCCGATCGGCTTTCCCGCGCGCATCACCGTACCGTCGGCTTGCTTCTTCGAAGCTTTCATTTCGTCGTCGGGCACTTCATTGCGGTGCAGCTCGTACGTCGACGTCTCGATCTCGAAGGCACCGTACTTGCGCATGTACGCGAGTGGGGCTAGATTTTCGCTCGCAGCTTTCTCCGGCAGCCCCGGTACCGAGTTTTCGAAGACGTGACGGTAGTAGTCTTCAACCGTGAGTTTCTCTCCGGTGCGATAGGGAGACTCAAAGTGTTTCCGGATCCCTAGCTCGCCGTCTGGATCCATCTTCCACGAAAGATCGATCCAAAACTCGTCTTCTTCCCACACCTCGCCCGGATTGGCCTCGTGGGTGAGCTGCACTTTCTCGCCGCGGCGCTCCATCGCGACTCTCGCGACTGGTTGCCGGAAAGAGACCCATGTTCCCGCGTGCGTCTCTTGGCTTTGGATATCGTGACGCTCGCCGGCGAGGCCCATCGGCAATACGTAGTCAGCGAAATAAGCGGATTCGTTCCACGTCGGCGTCAACGCAACGTGGAGGCCCATCTTCTCTTCATCTTTGAGGACTTCCATCCACGCGTGACCGTCGGGGTTGGTCCACACGGGATTGAACACTCGGGTGAAATACACGTCGACCCTGCCGCGGCCATCGAGAAGCAAGTGCGGCAGGAGAAATCCCAACTCGAAATGACTCAGCGGGTATTCCTTGGGAAAAAGTAGCTCATTCCATTGCTCGTGGTGCGGCGGGTCTTCCCAAAATGCGGGCTTGAACTTGTTCCAGGAATTGGGGAGCGTTCCGCCTTTGGTGCCGACGCTTCCGGTGAGAACCGAAAGAAACTGCAACGCTCGCGCGACCTGCCAGCCACCGAGATTGCCGGACGCCGCGCCGCGCCAAACATGGGCCGCGAATCGATTGCCGGCGCCTCCGATTTGTCGAGCTACCCGCAGGATCTGATCGGCAGGGAGCCCAGACTCTTTCGCGGCGAATTCAGGAGTGAACTCGGCGTAGTGCTCGATGAGGGTCTCGATGAATTCGTCGAAGTTCGCGCTCTTCGCTGAGTGCGCTTCTTTCATGTAGTCGCGCCAGTTCACCCAGTCGTGCACAAAGTTTCGATCGAACAGATTTTCGGTCAGAAGAACGCGCGCCATCGCGAGCAACACCGCGGGCTCGCTGCCGGGCCACGTCGGCATCCACTCGTCGGCAACGGACGCGGTGTTGGATAGACGCGGGTCCATGACGGCGAGCTTGGCGCCTGCAAGTTTGCCTTCTAGAATTCGTTGCGCGTGGGGGTTGAAGTAGTGGCCGGACTCGAGATGCGCTGAGAGAAGAAGAATGAAACGAGCGTGGGCGTGGTCGGGACTCGGCCGATCCGAGCCCGACCACAGCGCATAACCGAGCCGTGCCGACGCCGAGCAGATGTTCGTGTGGCTGTTGTGCCCGTCGATACCCCAGGCCTGAAGCACGCGTTCCATGTGGCGCTCATGCCCGGGCCTTCCAACGTGGTACATGACCTCGTTGCGGCGGTCCTCCAAAATCGCGCTTCGGATTCGGGCTCCGATGTCGCTCAACGCTTCGTCCCACGACACCCGTTCCCATTCACCGTCTCCCCGAGCGCCTTTCCGCTTCAGCGGGTAAAGAATGCGTTCGGGATCGCGCACTTGATTAATCGTGGCAGGGCCCTTCGCGCAGTTTTTGCCGCGACTGCCGGGGTGGTAAGGGTTGCCCTCGAACTTGCGAGCTTCGAGCGTGTCTTTGTCCAGATAGGCGAGGAGTCCGCAGGCGGCTTCGCAGTTGAAGCAAATCGTTGGGACAATCGTGTAGTGCCGTCCGACGCGTTCGGGCCAGCGTTTGGGGTCATATTCGACCCAATCGTCCCATTTGTCTGGAGGCGGGTAGCTCGTGAGCTCTCCGGGTGGCGTCAATCGTTCGATCTTCATGAAACCTCTTGCACTGGATTGCGTCGATTCCCCAAAAAAC
>CAMYKY010000114.1 GCA_947259165.1 uncultured Acidobacteriota bacterium
AGGCGGCAAATATCTAGATATACCGTCGTCATCACGCCTTGCCAGCCCCCAAAATGGCCTCGCGATTTGCGCAACGAATATCTGTTACAGTCCACTAGGATGCAAACTTTTGGTGGTCAAACGATGGCAGGCAGGCTTCGACGGGTGATTGTGTGTAAGCCGGAGACCGCCGGTTGGGGCAAAGCCTCTTCTTGGCGAGAGCTTGCGTACTATCACAACCCCGAGCTCGAGCGCGCTTCACAACAGCACGCTCGTCTCGTCGAAGCTCTCCAGGGGGCGGGTGCCGAGGTATGGGAGCTTCCAGCCGACGAAGCTCTTTCGCTCGACGCCGTTTACGCCCACGACGCCTCGTTTCCGACTGACCACGGAATGATCCTGATGCACATGGGAAAGTCGTCGCGGCGGGGTGAGCCCGAAGTCCATGCGCGATTGTTCGAAACTCGAGGAATCCCAGTGCTTGGGCGCGTCGACCCTCCGGGGCTGACCGAAGGGGGTGACATGGTTTGGCTCGATGCGTCGACGGTTCTCATCGGCGAGGGCTATCGCACCAACAAGGAGGGGATCGAGCAGATTCGCCGCTTGCTAGCTCCATTCGACGTCGAGGTATTGAGCTCGTCGCTTCCGTATGGTCCTGGCCCGGACGCATGCCTTCACTTGATGTCGCTCATTAGTGTTGTAGGCGAGCGGGCCGCGCTCGTCGACCTGGCGTGGCTTTCGGTATCGACGGTCATTGAGCTCGAGCGACGCGGGTTCGACCTAATCCCGATCGAATCGGCTGAACGGGATTCGCTAGCGTGTAATGTTCTGGTTCTCGGCGACAAGAAGCTGCTTGCGATCGCCGAGAACGAATCAACGAACTCACGGCTCGAGAGAGAAGGGTTCGAAGTCGTTACTTACGCGGGTTCTGAGATCAGCTTGAACGGTTCAGGTGGGCCCACGTGTTTGACGAGGCCGGTGCTGCGGGGGTAGTGCGACATGTCAAAAAAGGTGAAATTCCTCGTTACCGCCGCGATACTGGTCGTGGTCGGCTACATCGTGACGTCGTCCATGGGAACGGCGAAGATTAGCTGTGAGGTATGCGTGGACTACAAAGGGCGTCAGGCGTGTCGCACGGCGCGCGGCCCGACGCGGGACGAGGCAATCGTGACCGCACAGGATAACGCCTGTGCGCAAATCGTCGGCGGACGGACCGACAATATCTTGTGCGGTGGGAGCCAACCCGCGAGCATACAGTGCTCTGACTAGAGCGTCCTGAGAATCTGCTGCGCGCACATGTAGCCCGTTGTGCCCGCGATCGATCCACAGGGATAGCCAGCAGCGCCGCAGTAATAAATGTTGGGGTTGTCGCCGAACTGGTAGAAATTCGCCTCTGGATCCGGCGAGAAATGGCGATGACAGAAGTTTTGCCCGTCCGTGATCATCGTGTGGTCGACGTTTCCCTCGGGGAATAAAAACCGCTCTTTGAGATCCTGTGGCGTCAACATCAACGACCACGCCAGTTCCTCTGCGTTCGTGACCTGGGCGAGTACGGTGTCTTTCACCCTGCGCTCGACGTCGGGGAGCTCATCGCCGCGTTTGCCGAAGCGCACGTTCTTGAAAAAGGCGATGACGCGCTCATAGGGCTCGTCGAGGCCCAGGCGCCGCATGCCGGCGCCGTCGGCGTAGAGTTGGATGTAGCCCGGCTCGAACTCGGAGTCGGCGACGACTTTCTGCGCGGCGTGCTCCATCGCGTCGAGTGAATCGTTGAAAAAAATGAATCGAAAAGCTGTGTCCGATTCCGGTGCGTCCTTCCACTGCACCCGACGCCGGAACAACAGCGTGAGCTTGCCGGCCGTTCCCAGGTAGCGGCGCTCCGGTCTCGGCTCTCCGCAAAGTGTCGCGGCAGTGATTGGATCGGTCGCGAGGACGACTTTGTCTGAGTCCAACTCGTCCATGCTCGTGATCGACGACGATGTTTCGATACGCACGCCGAGCTCGGTGTTGAGCCGGGCAAGCTCCTCGGTGATCTTCCACAGGCCGCCTTTGACGAAACCGTAGTAGCCACCGAATACCGATCCCGAGTCCAGGAGCGGAATGTTGAAAGCGGAGAATGGAGCGTCGAGCGACACCGGGCCACTCTCGATCACGGTCATGGCCATGTAGAGCTTGGTGCGCTCCGACGTAAAGTAGTGATCGAGGAGGCCGCGCGCGGAACCTTCGATGAAACGCTCGGTCAGTTCTCGTCCTAGCGCGGCACGAGCGTGGTCGAGACTGGGCGAACGGGCCTCACGGTAGCCATCTTGCAGAAACTCCACCACGCGCGATTCATCGGCACGAAACCCGGCGACGTTCCCTTGTTCGCCACACTTTGTGCGTAGCTCGTGCTCGAGCTCTTCAGGATCACGATGGATGTAGACCGGTTCGCTCTCGCCCGGGTAGTAGACGAGCTTGGCGTGCGGCGGTGCCCAGGTCTCGAGTCGCGCCGCGAGCCCGGTTTCTTCGAAAACAAAATCCTGCATGAATCCGAGTACGGTCGCGCCGAGAGGGAAGTCGTAGTCGACGCCGTCGACCGTGGCCGATTCCGAGATACAAGCGCCTCCGACGCGCTCGTGTCGTTCGTGGAGCGTAACCTTGGCTCCGCCCCGGGCGAGGTAGTTGGCGGCGACGAGACCGTTGATGCCCGCTCCGACGATAGAGATGCGTTCCATGGCTCTGCTATTATCACGTTCCTGTGAGAATCACGAAGATCTTATTCCTCGCCTCGTTGTGGGCGTCGTCGGTGTCGGCGTGGGATCGCGTTGGGCATCTCGTCGTAGATGCCATCGCCTGGGAGCACATGAGCGAGACCGCGCGCGAGCGTGCGGTGGAGCTGTTGCGCTCAGCTCCGTCGGACGCAGACCTCGCGCTCGCCGGGACGGGCCCGCGGGAGCTCTTCGTTCGAAGCGGCTATTGGCCGGACATGGTGAGAGACGAAGCGTGGCCGGCACGCAAAGAGAAATATGACCGGCCGACATGGCATTACGTAAATCACTTCTGGCGCGAGGATGGGACGTTGCTGCCGGAGATGGGATTGGGCGGTGAGCTTCTGGACCGCCTCGATGTTCTCGGCGCGTCTGTTTCCGACGCCGCTGAGCTCGCATGGTTGATGCACCTCGTTGGGGACGTCCATCAACCGCTTCACTCGAGCGCTCGGGTCACCGCGCTCGAGCCGAACGGCGATCGCGGTGGAAACGACTTCAAGCTCGATGAGGAGGAAACGTGGGGCAACCTCCACGGGTATTGGGACGGCATCCAGTTGCGTGCTCGGCGGAAGCGGCATAGCGAAGGCTATCCGGGTTGGATCGACCGCATTGCCGACGAGATCATGACGCTCCATCCGCGGGAATCAATCAAGGGTGACCTCGCCGTCGAAGGATTCGAGAACTGGTCCAAGGCTGGCGCGGAGCTCGCGAGGACCCGTTTGTACCCGAGCCATCTGGTCCGAGATGCTCAGCCGCCTCATCGTTATCTGGACGAAGTCCGAGACGTCGCCGACCGGCAGATGGCCCTCGCGGGCTATCGGCTCGCGGCGCTTGTCAATGAGCTCCTCGAGTAGGCTCTCGCAGCTCGCGGCGCGGATGGACGCGCTGTACGAGTTCGACCGCGAGCCCGTCGCCGAATCCGAGCTCAAACCTGGGCGCTATTTCGCGGGTCTGTTCGCGGGCGAGCACGTGGCCGCGACCGAGTTCGTAATCGGTGCGTTCTTCGTACTCCACGGCGTCGAGCTCGGTGACTTGCTCGCGGGTCTACTCATCGGAAACTTCCTCGCGGTCTTGTCCTGGACGTTCGTGTGCGCGCCCATCGCGACTCAAACGCGTCTGACGCTCTATTGGCACTTGCGCAAGATCGCTGGCCCGGGACTGATGGTCGTTTACAATGTGGCGAACGCGGTTTTGTACTGCATTCTTGCGGGCGCCATGATCGCGGTGGCGGCGACTGCGCTCGGGCTCGCGTTCGGGATCGCGACGCCGGAGCTCACCGACGTCTATCCCCAGAGCGTTGGATGGGTGTTGACGACCATCGCCATCGGCTCGGTAATTACCCTCTTCGCGATTCTAGGGTTCGAAAAACTCAGCCGTCTGGCCGGTTTGTTGGCGCCTCTGATTTTCACGGCGTTTGTCGTCGGCGCTGTCCTATCGCTACCGAAGCTGGGCGTCAGCTCGGATCTCGGCAATTTCGTCGAGGTCGCCCGCACTCGGATTTGGAACGGCGTCCCCACGCCCGGCCAGGAGAAATTCGGTTTCTGGCACATCGCATTTTTCGCATGGTTCGCCAATCTCGCCATGCACATGGGCTTGTCCGACATGGCGTTGTTTCGCTATGCGAAACATTGGACCTACGGTCTGTACTCCGCCATCGGGATGTATCTGGGTCACATGCTGGCGTGGCTGTGCTCGGGCATCATGGTCGCGGCGGTCAGCCGGGAGATGAACCCAGGCTTGATGGCGTACGAGGCGCTCGGGATCGCCGGTGGGGTCACGGTCTTCATCGCGGGGTGGACGACAGCGAACCCCACCCTCTACCGGGCTGGATTGGCGCTTCAAACCGTGACCCCGAACTGGCCGCGATGGAAAGTCACCCTGCTCGCTGGCGCGCTCACGACGTTTTTCTCGTGTTTCCCGGCGGTTTTTCTCAAACTGCTCGACTACGTTGCGGTTTACGGACTCATCCTCATGCCCATCGGAGCCATCGTGGTCGCCGAGCACTGGTTCGTGCCACGCCTGGGTGTTGAGCGCTACGAAGCGGAGCGCACCGGTGTGACGATTTCGTGGAAAGTCCTCGTCGTTTGGTTAGGCACGCTTGTGGCCTGCTACTTCATGCCGCTGCATCTCTACTATCGGTGGCTGCCCGGATACGCTCTCGCCCTCATCGGCTATCTAGCTCTGCGGCGAGGTTGATAATTCTTGCCACGGAGATACCGTGATCCTCTCCGACGCCAAAAAGGGCTAGTGCACGAACCCGCTGATCCTGTCGGTAAATTCCTGGCCCTTTTCGGCGCTGACAGCGTTGCGAGCATCGTTGCAGTTCGGCCTACGGCCTATCCCCTATCCCTCCGCTCGACAAGCTCGCTGCGGAAGGCGGCAAATATCTAGATATGAATTCGTCCGAGCGCCTTGTCAGCACCCAAAATGACGTCGGAATTTACCGACAGGATCAGCGGGTCCATGCACTAGTCCCCCTTGTTTCCCCTTCTAATCCAATTAGGATAAAAGGGCTCTGACGAGGTCTGACATCTTTTTCGTGGGATTTGGAATGTGGGTTCAGTGTGGTTGCTTGTCTCGCCTTGCGCTGGGCAGGATTTAAGAAGATACTGCACGCTTTGCTCTGGCAAGGCTAGGGCAATTTGAAAGGAAATCAGCGAATGAATTGGTTGAAACGTTCCATTCTTCTAGCTGCGGTGTCGTTTGTTGCGATGGGCGCGGTAGCCCAGGCGCAAGTCCTCGAGCGCGTTCTCGAGCGGGGCGAGCTTCGTGTGGGTGTTTCCGGCAACCAGCCGCCTTACAACACCAACAATCGATCGGGAAAGCTCATGGGCCTCGAAGTCGATTTGGCAAGAATGCTAGCCGGCGCGTTCAACGTCGAGGTTCAGTTCGTCACCAAGCCCTTCGGCGAGCTTCTGGCCGCCTTGGACTCCTCCGAGGTCGATATCGTGATGTCGGGCATGGCGATTACGGCAGAGCGCAGTGTGAAGTACGAGTTCGTCGGTCCGTACATGATCTCCGGCAAGTCGATTCTCACGAATGAGCGGGCTCTCACCGCGGCATCACAGGCTGAGTTCAACCGCGCGAATCTCAAGCTCGCCGCGCTCGAAAACTCGACCAGTCAGCGATTCGTCGAGATCAACCTCCCGCAAGCGCAGCTCATCAAGGTCAAAGACTACGATTCTGCGGTGAAGATGGTCATCGCTGATGAAGTCGACGCGCTCGTCGCCGATATGCCGATCTGCATCCTGTCGGTGATGCGGTATCCGAACGACAACCTTGCGACGCTCGACCAGCCCATGACGGTAGAGCCCATCGGGATCGCGATGTCGGCGAGTGACGCTCGCCTGAAGAGTGTCCTCGACAATTACATCGAGGCGTTCGAAGGCACTGGTCTTCTCGAGCAACTCCGTAAGAAGTGGCTCGAAGACGGTAGTTGGGTAGCTGCGTTGCCCTAGCTAGTCCACTAGTCTAGTGAGCTCTTGATCCCTATTCCCCCTCTCGCACCTTGCGGGTGAGGGAGCGGCCCGTACCCGGCATGACTCGATGCCGCTTCGAGCTGCCCTGGACATTCCCCGCACCCGACGGCGCGAAGCGCCGTCGACCTCTCCCCCCATGGGGGAGAGGTTAGCTGAATTTGGGCATCACCTCGTCGGCGAATAGGCGCAATCCATCGAGGTTGGGGTAATCCATGAACCAGAGCATGAAGTGGGTCACCCCGAGTCCGGTGTATTCTTTCATTCGATCCACGATGACATCGGGCGTTCCGATGAGGAATTCCTTCTCGAAATCCTTGCGAGAGCTGTAGTTTTCGAGAGCAGGGTTCGTCGCTTTCATTTGAGCGAGAATATCCTCGTCGCTTCTTTCCGCGGGGCGAAGCTTTTCGATCCTGTCGAAGCACGCGTCGATCTCACCGTCGGTGCGGCACACGAGAATTTGCGTTTCGAGCGAGAGTCCCAGGCTCGCGGGATCGCGCCCGATGACTTCACACGCCTCGCGCACGGCCTCGAGTTTTTGTCGGAACCCCTCGGTCGATGCCGGCATCGAGTTGAAGACATCGGCGTGCTTGGCGATGGCACGTGTCATCACTTCGTTGTTGGCTTCTCCCATCCAGATGGGCGGTAGGGGCTTTTGGATCGGCTTCGGCGCGCAAAAGGCGTTTTGGACGCGATAAAAGCGGCCGTCAAAACTGAAACGCTCTTCGGTGAGCATGCCTTTGATCACCGTCAAACCCTCGTCCATCTTCGCCGCGCGGTCGTCGTCCGTTGTTTCGAAGTCGAAGCCGTAGGCATCGAACTCCGCGCGGCGCCATCCGTAGTCGTAAAACAGAATGAATCGCCCATCCGATACGATGTCGAGCGTCGCCGCCATCTTTGCCGTGAGCGCCGGATTACGGAACGAATCGCACAAATGGATCGGAGACAACGCCACTCGTTCGGTCATCCCCGCGAGCGCGGATAGAAGCGTCCAGCCTTCGTAAATTTCACCGTCTCGGCCAAGAAAGACGTGGTCGGCGACGAACACAGAGTCGTAACCGAGGCGCTCGCACTCTCGGATCGCTTCTTGGGTCGCCCTCCAATCGAGGTGCTCGTAGCAGGGTGTGCGAAAAAAAGCCATACCGGGGTTTGCGAAGATCGGTACGCAGAAGCCGAATTGCGTTGGGTGGGTCATCGTGCGGTGTAGCCTCCGTCGACCATGAGCGGCGTCGCGGTGATGAAAGACGCTTCGTCCGACGCAAGAAAGAGAATCGCGTAGGCGACCTCGCGGGGGGTGCCAACGCGATTGAGAAGGTGCATCGGGGCGTTTTCAGCAAGGAACTCTTCTTCGGTCTCTCCGGTCTGCTGCATGTGGCGCTCGGTCGCTTGGGTCCGGATCGTTGCCGGACAGACACAGTTCACTCGGATGCCGTGAGGAGCAAGATCGAGGGCGATGCATCGAGTCATGTTGACGAGCGCGGCCTTGGTGGCGCTATAGGCCAGGAACTCGGGTTGTGCGACGAAGCCTGAGATCGAGCTGAGATTCACAATCGCTCCCCCTCCGCGTCTTCTCATCGCCTGGGCCGCGTATCGGGTGCACATCGCCGTGCCGATGATGTTGACGTCGAGCGACTGCCGCCACTCCTCCTTGGTGGCATCGAGTCCTTTGAGGACGAAAACAGCCGCGTTGTTGACGAGGATGTCGATGCCCCCGAGCTCGGTTTCCGCGTAGGTCATCGCGCTCCGCACCTCGTCTTCATTCGCGATATCAGCACGAAAGAATCGCGCGTTCGCGATGCGCTTCGCGACCGCTTCGCCGGCGGGGTCCCGATCGACGATGACCACGCTCGCGCCCTGCTCGGCAAACAGCTCGGAGGTCGCTTCGCCGATACCGGCAGCGCCGCCGGTGATAACCGCGGCCTTGCCGTCTACCCGGCCCGTCATTCGAGGCCCGAACGCTTCATGGCTTCAAGGGCGAGCTTCTCAGCCTCGTTGAGGGGGTGCGCGCTCGCGCGCTCACGCAGCTTCTCGAAGTGGGGGTAGCCCTGTTGCTGTTCCGTGCTCCACTCCTCGGCGAACCGGCCGGAGCGGATCTCTTCGAGAGCCTCCTCGAACCGCGATCGATCTTTTTCGGGAAGCATCGTCTCGGTGCGCGACAGCGTGCCGTACTGACTCGTCTGAGAATGAAGCCGCATCTGGTTGAAGACCCCGCGGCGCGACATCTGCCGAAATACCTCGGACGCCTCCCCGGAGCCGTAGAGCTCGAGAGCCACCATCTCCGGCGGAAAACCGTTGGCGACGAGGGTCTCGAACGACATCATCAGGTCGCGCATGATCATCGGCCATGTTGCTTGTTCGGTGAACAAATCGAGCTCGGTCTCCTGAGCGAATGTCGTCTCGAGCACGCCAGCACGAGTCGCGCCGATGGCCTTCGCCCAAGAGAGGGCGAGGTCACGCGCGCGGCCCGACGCATCTCGAGCCACCGCAACATAAGCGGGCGCGCCTCGACCCTGCTCGTAGCTCGTGCGGACGTGCTCGCCGAGCATGCGCGGCGCCACCATAACGACATCGACGTCGGGTGACGGTTCGATGAGTCCAAAGTGGATGTTATAGCCGTGCGCGAAATCGAGGAGCTTTCCTGGGCCGAGTGCCTGGGCGATGTGCTCTTCGTAGACTTTCGGCTGAATCTCATCTGGAATCAGAAGCGCGATCGCTGCACTTCGCTCGGCGGCTTCCTTGATTTCGACGACGTCGAAACCGTCGTCTTCCGCGCGCCGCGACGTCTCGTCGCGGATCGAACCGATGATCACCTCGACGCCACTGTCACGAAGATTCAGTGCTTGCGCGCGTCCCTGATTGCCGTAACCAATGATGGCCACGGCCACGTCTCGAATGCAACGCAGATCGGCGTCGTCGTCTCCGAGCATTTTGATCGGACTCATCGTGTCACTCCATCGTTGAGACAAATCGGTAGCTGCCGGAACCCACGTCGAACACGGCGCCGGGTCCCTCGGTAGTCTCCGGCTCGACATCGTCCGATTTCTGGATCCGGCCAGGAACATGGACCGCCGCTCGCGTGTTCACCGGAACGGTGACGGCGAGCTCGAAGCGGCTTCCCTCGAGTTGCCACGAACTTTCGACGACTCCGTAGACCGAGTCGTACGACGCCTTCGCGTATGTCAATCCGCCGCCGATTCGAGGTCGAATCGTGATCGTCTCGTAGCCGGGCTCACCGATTTCGAGTCCGGCGACGTTCGCGTACATCCATTCGCCGACCGAGCCGTAGGCGTAGTGGTTGAACGAGTTCATCGACGGTGTCTGAAAACCGGATGCCTCGGTCCAGCCGTCCCAGCGCTCCCAAATGGTTGTCGCGCCATTGTTGACCTCGTATAACCACGAGGGGAAGGTTTCGTTCATCAGCAGCGCGAAAGCGGCGTCGTCGCGACCGTTCTCCGTCAATGCGGGCAAAAGATGGCGCACTCCCAGGAATCCGGTCGTCAGGTTCCCGCCTTTTTCGTTGATAGCGCGAACGAGGTGATCGGCGGCAGCCGAACGCTGGTCGTCGGGGAGCAGGTCGAAACGTAGCGCAAGAACGTAACCCGTCTGAGTGTCGCCCAGAAGGCGCGTATCGTCGGACAGGAATTCGTTTTGGAACACGCTCTTGATGTCCTCGAAGAGTTTTCGATAGGCGCTGGCATCGCCGCTCCGACCGATCACGCCTGCGATTCGAGACAATAGCTCGGCGTCTCTTGCGAAAAAGGCGGTAGCCAGGAGCTCCTTCGACGTGTCCGAATCGATCGCAACCCAATCACCGTAGTTGTTCCCGACCCGGTTGCGGCGAACGAGATCCGGGTTCGCGCGTCGAATGAACTCGACGTGACGCTGCATCGCCCGATAGTTCGTCTCGAGAAGGCGTTCGTCGCCGTAGCACCGGTAGAGTGTCCACGGCACGATGATGCCGGCGTCGCCCCAGCCGGGTGCACCGTCGGTGGTGACGATGAGTTTGGGTGCCACGTCTGGAAACGCGCCCTCGGGTGATTGCGCGTCCTCGACGTCTTGAAGCCACTTTGTAAAAAAAGCGGCGACGTCCATGTTGAAGCAAGCGGTTCCCGCAAAGATTTGCGCGTCTCCCGTCCACCCGAGCCGCTCGTCTCGCTGAGGGCAATCGGTCGGGATGGACAGGAAATTCCCCCGTTGGCTCCACACGATATTGCTCTGGAGCTGATTGAGTCCGGGGTGCGACGTCTCGAAGGTCCCGGTCGCTAGTGTGTCGGAGTGGATCACCACCGCGCTCACCGCATCGAGCGGAGGCTCGTCCGGGTAGCCGGTCAGCTCGACATAGCGAAAACCGTGAAACGTGAATCGCGGTTCGTAGACTTCGAGGCCCTGGCCACGAGCAATGTAGGCGTCGGTTGCGTCGGCGGTGCGGAGGTTCTCGAGATAGAGGTGGCCGTTCGGCTGCAGCATCTCGGCATGGCGCAGCGTGACCCGTGTGCCTGCGTCCGCGCGGACGTGCATTCGCACCCAGCCGACGACGTTTTGCCCGATATCGAAAACGTAAACGCCAGGTTCGGGCTCGGTGCGCGATACCGGCACGATTTCCTGTGTGCGCCGGATAGTAGGGGAGTGCTGCCCCACGAGCGTGGCTCCGGGCGGTGTCAGCACCGAGGCGCTCAACCAGATCGAATCATCGAAGCCGCTTTCGCTCCAGCCGTCGAGCGTGAGGCGCGCATCGTAGAGCTCGCCCATCAAAAAGTCCGAAGTGCGAATCGGTCCGCTGGCGCCGCGCCACGTCCCGTCGCTCACGATAACGTCGTTTGTTCCGTCGGTGTAGTCGATTTCCAGTTGTGCCAGTAGCCGGAGCGGGTAGGGACCGTAGTGATTCCGCTCAGCCTGCCACCCGATCGTCCCGGCATACCATCCGTCGCCGAGCAATGCGCCGAGTACGTTGTCTCCTTCTCGCAGGAGCTCGGTGACGTCATAGGTCTGGTATTGGAGCCGCGTATGGTAGTCGGTCCAGCCCGGCGTCAGCAGATCGGTGCCGACTCGACTCCCGTTCAAGTGAAGCTCGTAGACGCCGAGCGCGGTCGCGTAAATCCGCGCGCGCCGAATGTCGCGCTGGATCGAGAACTCGCGCCTCAAAAACGGGCTCGGTCTTGCGCCCGAGTCGAGCTCAGAGACCAGGGCGTCGTTGTCGAGCCCAATCCACTGGGCCTGCCAGCGTCCCGGATCGATGAAGCCGGTCTCCCAGAACGACGAAGCGACGGCGCTCGCGCTGCCGTCCCGATTCCAAGCTTCGACCTGCCAGAAATAGCGCGCCGCCGACTGAAGCGGTGGGCCCGCATAGGAGACCAGCGTTGAATCCTTGGAGACGACACGACCGCTGTCCCAAATGTCACCCTGACGCTGAGTCAAGTTGTCCTCGGAAGAAGCCACTAGGACACGGTACGCCGACTGTTGCTCGTCTCGGCGATCAGAGGCGAGCTTCCAGCTGAATCGAGGAGTAGGCTCGTCGAGCCCGACAGGCGTGTCCAGGTGCTCGATGCGTAAGGCGGTGACGTTCCAATCAGCGTTCGGTGCGGCACAAGAGAGGGCGGAGCAAGCAAGAACGAGAGGGTAGCCCGCGTTTCTCATGGTCGTTGGCGCGGATTCTACGTGCCGCTGTACCAAGACGCAAGGCATCCACTGTGCCGCTAGGCAGGGATGTCAGGAGAGAGTACGGGGGAGCCTCCCAAGACGCTCCCCCGTCTCGACACGCTTTCATTCTTGGCACGCCCGCCGTGGATCCCGTGTGAAGTGCCGCGCGGAGATTGGTGTATCCTTCTCGGATGCCGCGAATGAAAAAGTCTCTCGTAGGAATGCTGCACCTGCCCGCGCTACCTGGGTCACCTGGTAGCACGCAATCGCTCCGCGATATCGAAATTCGGCTCGTGGCGGAAGCGCAACTTCTGCGCGATGTTGGCTTCCATGCAGCGTTTCTCGAAAATTTCGGCGATGTGCCCTTTTTCAAGGAGCGAGTGGAGCCGGCCACGATCGCCTCGATGAGTCGGCTCGCGTACGCGGTACGCTCTGCGGTTCCCGAGCTTCCGCTCGGAGTCAATGTGTTGCGAAACGACGCCCGCGCCGCGCTCGCCGTCGCCGCCGCTGCGGAAGCGAACTTCATCCGGGTGAACGTTCACGTCGGTGCCACGGCAACCGACCAGGGTGTTATCGAAGGGCGAGCTGCCGAGACGCTACGAGCTCGCGCCGTGCTTGGCGCCGACGTGGCGATCTGGGCGGACGTGCACGTCAAACACGGGCGTAGCCTTGCTCACACCTCGATTGCTGATGAAGCAGAGGACGCCGTCCGACGAGGACTGGCAGATGGCCTGGTGGTATCGGGTCGCGGCACCGGTGAGGCGACGTCGCTCGACGACTTGCGAGCGGTCGCCGCGCTCGAGCTCGGGGTCCCGATCTACGTCGGTAGCGGTGTCACGATCGATAGCGTTGAAACTCTGCTCGACGTTGCCGACGGCGTCATTGTTGGGACATCGATCAAAACCGAAGGCAAGACCACAAACCCGATCGACAAAAAGCGCGCCGAGCGCTTCGTGGGAAAAGCCAGCCTGCGGATGCTGTGAACGCCAACGCCTCTTCCAGCCTCTCTCCGCTTTAGGCGTTTGGCTTTGGGGGAGCGGCTCCTCACGGAGGCTCGCGAAGCGAGACGGGTGAGGGGAAATAGTACCAAATGACCGGGATGGCCGCTCCCAGAGCGGCTTGCCCTACTTCGGATCGGCCGAGCTGGCAATAGCGCTGTCGGTTATCATGGGCGCCATGACCTTTCGATGGGTTCGGTGTTTCCGCGTTGTGACCGCCGTATTCACGGTGTTTGTTCTTACGGGTTCTTCCTTGGCACAGGAGAGCGCGGACGAGGGATGGGACGTCGAAGCGACGTTCGGTCCGACCTCTTCGCTCGAGTTCGAGACCACCGAAGCCACGTGGACGAATCTCGACGTGAGTCCGGACGGGACCCAGATCGTATTTGACCTTCTCGGAGACATCTACGTGATGCCCGTCGACGGTACCGGGGACGCGCTGGCGACGAGGATTACTGCCGGCGCCGCATTCGACATGCAGCCACGATACTCACCTGACGGCTCCCTCATCGGGTTTGCGAGTGATCGTGATGGCGCCACCAACCTGTGGATCATGGAGCGAGATGGATCGCACCCGAGGCAGGTGTCGCAAGAGAAGAAGTGGTTTATCAACAGCCCGACATGGTCGCCCGATGGTCAGTATCTCTTCGCCCGCCATCACTTCGTGCAGCAGCGCTCGCTCGGCGCAGGGGAGATCTGGATGTACCACATCGGGGGCTCGGGTGGTCTTCAAGTAACGGAAAAGACGACGTGGCAAAAAGACGCGGGGGAGCCGTCGATCTCTCCCGATGGCCGCTACCTTTACTACAGCAAGGACGTCACGCCGAGCGCGACGTTCGAATACAACAAGGACCCCAACGGCGCCATCTATGCGATTGTGCGTCGTGACCTCGAAACTGGCGAGGAGAGTCGTGTCGTGGATGTTCAAGGAGGTGCGACGGCTCCGCGCATCTCTCCGGACGGCAAACAAATTGCTTTCATACGGCGGGTACGGCTCCAGAGCGTCCTCTACTTACAGGACTTAGAGACGGGAGAGATGTGGCCGATCTTCGACGGTCTCGATAAAGACCTGCAGGAAGCGTGGGCCATCCACGGTCTCTACCCGCACTACAGTTGGAGCCCCGACGGCGAGAGCCTCTTCATCTGGGGCCAAGGCAAGATTTGGCGGGTCGATACCCGAGCTCACACCGGTGTCGAGGTGCCCTTCCGCGCGCGCGTCGAGCAAACGATTCACGATGCCGTACGATTCCCTCAGCAGGTGTTCGCGGAAGCATTTCCCGTTCGAATGCTACGCCATGTCGTCACCGCCCCTGGCGGAGGGGAAGTCGTCTATAGCGCGCTAGGCCGGCTCTACCAAAAGCAACTTCCGAACGGCGAGCCCCGTCGACTCACCACCGCCGATCATATCGAGTACGCGCCTACTTACTCTACGGATGGGCGTTTCATCGCGTATGCGACGTGGTCCGATGAAGACAAGGGCCGGATCCGTATCATGGGAAGCGACGGCGTCGGAGAACGAGAGCTCGTATCCCGCCCCGGACACTACATCGAGCCGATGTTCTCCCCCAATGGTCAGAGCATCGTTTATCGACGCACCACCGGCGATGATGAACGCGGCGAGAGCTTCGGCACGGACACGGGGATCCATGTCGTCGAGGTTGCCACGGGTGAGACCCACCTCGTGCAGCGTTCGGGCGTGGAGCCGCGCTTCGACACGAGCGGCGCGCGCATCTACTTTCGCGAGCGCCGAGGCGACAAGTTCGTCCTTGCGAGCGTGACGCTTCATGGTCGAGACGAGATTGTCCATTTGGAGTTCGACAACGCAACTCAGGTCGTTCCCTCACCGGACGAGAAATGGGTCGCCTTTGCCGAACGTTTCAAAATTTTTGTGGCGCCGTTTCCGCGAACGGGTCGGCCGGTGTCGTTGGGTCCTGAGGGGACGTCATTCCCAGTAGCGGAGATCTCGAAAGACACGGGTTTCTACATCCACTGGTCTGGTGACGGCCGGGCACTTCACTGGAGTCTAGGTCCTGAGCTCTACACCGCGCGTCTCGACGAAGTATTCGATTTCTCGGCGGCCGCGGAGACTACCATCGTCGATGCGTCGGTCGAGAGTCTGCCGATCGGCTTCGAGGCGGCGAGCGACCGACCGTCAGGCTCTCTCGTGCTCGTCGGCGCCCGCATCATCACGATGGCAGGAGACGAGGTGATTGAGGACGGGACCCTCGTCATCAACGAAAACCGCATCGTTTCCGTGGGGTCGCGCTCGTCGGTCTCGATCCCTGACGGTGCCACGCGCATCGATGTCACCGGGCGCACGATCATGCCAGGGATCATTGATGTGCATGCTCACGTGGGAAGCGAGAGTGCCGGAATCCTAGCCGAGCAAAGCTGGCCTCTGGTCGCGAATCTTGCGTACGGCGTGACCACGTCTCACGATCCATCCAACAACACCGAGATGGTCTTCACCAATTCGGAGATGGTCCGGGCGGGCATGAAGCTTGGGCCGAGGCTCTACTCGACAGGAACCATCCTCTATGGTGCCGAGACCCCGTTCAAGGCCGTAATTGATAACTACGACGACGCGCTCGCGCACTTGCGGCGCCTCAAAGCCGTCGGTGCGTTCTCGGTCAAAAGCTACAACCAACAGCGTCGCGATGCCCGGCAAATGATCATCAAGGCCGCACGCGAGCTCGAGATGATGGTCGTACCCGAAGGCGGCTCGCTCCTTTATATGGACGAGACCTTCGTCTATGACGGACACACGGGGCTAGAGCATTCGCTGCCGGTACCGGTGCTCTATGACGACGTCGTGAACCTTTTCGCACGAAGCCGAACCGGGTACACTCCGACGCTCATCGTCGGCTACGGCGGTCTTTCCGGCGAGAACTATTGGTACCAGCACGATGAAGTTTGGCAAGACGAGCAGCTTCTCGCGTTCACGCCGCGCGAGATCGTGGATGCGCGCGCTCGCCGACGCACGATGGCTCCCGAAGACGACTTCAACCACGTTTTGATCGCACAGGGCGCCAAGAAAATCGTGGATGCCGGAGGAGGCGTGCAACTCGGGGCGCATGGGCAGCTCCAGGGCCTCGGAGCTCACTGGGAGTTATGGATGTTCGAGCAGGGCGGCATGACACCGCTCGAGTCGATTCGGGCGGCGACGCTCATGGGCGCTCAGTATATCGGCTTGGACGGCGCGCTCGGTTCTCTCGAGGCCGGAAAGCTCGCCGATCTCATCGTCTTGGGTGGCAACCCACTCGAGAATCTGCGCAACACCGCATCCGTCGTCCAAGTGATGGTGAACGGTCGCTTGTACGACGCCCGGACCATGAACGAGATCGGCAATCATCCCCATGAACGAGCCCCTCTCTATTGGCAGCGCGGCGTGGAGTGAACTGCTGTCGGTAGCCTGCTAAAAAAGAGGCAGCTGCTCTTGAGACTCGTCGTCGAGGCTGACGAGCCGTGGCTCGTCGCCTTCACTCAACACCAGGCCCCGAGCTTCTCGTCCCGGAAACGCTGCGCGCGCTGCTCGGAGCGAAAGCTTCACGAGCGCAGTTGACGAAGCTACGCTCCCGTCCTCGACGACGGTGACGACTCTTGGGTTTACGACAAGGCAGCCGATAACCCCTCGTCGGACGCGCCCGCCAACCACGATCGAGAAAGCAATGCCGTACGACACGTCTCCGTCGAGATCGTGTCCACGAAGGAGCTCACGGTAAAGGGCGGGCGTGCGGCCCGCGTCGAACGATACCGTCGGTTTGCTTGCGCGCGGTTCGAGCGCGAGGCGCCTCTCGGGCTCGGGGCGCTCTTCGCGATAGGTTCGTCCTTCGGTCGGTGTGAGCACTCGGATCGGGTGAGTGTTCCAAGTGAGCTCGGGCTCGCCAAAAGTGAGAGCGGATTCGAAGACCGAGCATAGGCTTTCGGGGAGCAGGCGAAAAAAGCTCCGGTCGTTTTGAGCGTCGTCGCTCATGACCATCGACAATACGAGATTGCGTCGGGCTCGAGTCAGTGCCACGTAGAGAAGACGCTTTTCTTCTTCTTCGACACGGTTGGGTAGGCGTTCGTCATTCTCCATGGACGCCAGGGCGCTCACTTCAACGCGACCGTCGGGAAGCTCTCGAATTCTCGGTAGCGACGTATCTCGTCGGGTGCGTTGGTGCATGTTCACCAGGAACACGGTGTCGAACTCGAGACCTTTCGCTGCGTGCACGGTCATGAGATTGACGGCGTCTACCGCTTCGAGCACCGCAGGGGATTCCTCCTCGGTGCGCGCGCTCACGAGGTAGTCGGCGAGGCGCGACAGGGTGAGATAGCCACGATTTTGTGCGCGCCTGACGATCTCGAGAACCTTCTTCAGGTTTTCCCAGCTTTGTTCCTGGTCGATGAACCAAGCGGCGTAGTTCGTGTTGGCAAGAATGCGCTCGAGCACGTCGGCTGGGGGAATGCGGTCCACCCACTCGAGCCAGGTCGCGACTCGTTTTTGTGCGCGGTGCACGGCGTCGACATCTTCTGGGGTGAGCTGAACGCCTGAGGTGAACTCGCCGCCCGAGAGCCAATCGGCAATGGAGCGCTTGCGCCCGGCGGCCATGCGGACGAGACCTGCGTCCGAGATCGCGACGAAACGAGCGCGCGCGATCTCGGCGGCGCGAAGCTCGGAGGCAGGCTCGGCCAAGTATCGCACCAGAGCTTCGATGTCCCGCATCTCGGGTGAGTCGAAAAAGCCCAGCCCGCGGTAGACATACGCAGGGACACCGCGCTCGACGAGAGCCTGCTCGTAGATTCGGTAGGACGATCGGCTTCGAAACAGGATCGCGATATCCTTCGGCCTTCGACCTTCTTCGTTCAGCACGCGAACAACCTCGTCCGCGACGGACGCGGCGGCCTGGGCAAGCTCGCCACCTACCGCGATTCCGACAGGGCGGAGCGCAGCGTCACTATCGGTGATCGGGAAATGGTCGCCCTCGCGGTATTGAAACGACCAGTCCAGATCGCTCCGGACTTTAGGTATCTCTTCGAAGACGTCGTTCAAGAACGACAGCAGCGTCCCGTTGGATCGGAAGCTCGTCTGGAGGGTCAAGCGTTGACCGCCGCCACCGCGGATCTTGAGAAGCCGGCGAGCGGCCTTTTCCATGACTTCGACGCGCGCTTCTCGCCATCCGTAAATCGATTGCTTGCGGTCCCCGACGATGAAAAGACTGGGCTCGCGAACTCGGCCGGTGCCTCCACTCTCTGCCTGCTCGGCGAGGATGGTTTCTTGCACCAACCCTTGGCCTTCGCCCCAGGATTCGATTAGCGCCTGCACGAGCCGCCATTGCACCTCGTTCGTGTCCTGAAATTCGTCAATCAGGAGGTGGTGGTAGCGAGACTCCAAACGGAAACGGCTCTGCGCAAACTCGCCCCGGTTTTCGAGAAGATCGACGGCACGGACCAAGACATCGCTGAAATCGAGTCCAGCGCGGGACGCTTTCATCTCGGCGAATCGCGTCGCCGCTTGCTCATACAGCTCGAACAACTCGCGGATCGCGTAAAAATCTTTTTCGCGCAGCCATTGTTTGTAGGCTCTCGCGACGAGCGGCGCGAGCCCGACAACCCGGTCCCGATGGTTCTCGTACGCTTCGGCGTCGTCGAAGCTCTCCTTGCGGCATGATGAGGGTAATCGTCGGCGAGGCTCTTTCGACTGTGTCAAGAAATAGTTGGCGATCTCCTCGACGTCTGCGGGGGAAATCGTTTCGACGTCGATCGCACGACGAAGGGCGAAGGCCACACCGCGTACAACATCTCTCGGCCCGCTCTCGATGAACTGCTCCGCCCCCTCCGAGGATCGAAACGCGGCGCACAGGGTTTCCGACGCGCGATCAAAAAGCGTACGTCGACTTTCGAGCCGCGGCGGGCTTCGGATAGAACGTGCTCGATCGATTCCGACAACAACCGGTCGTTATCGACCTCGTCGATGAGCGCCACATCAGGGTCGAGCCCGGCTTCGAGCGGGAATTCGCGCAGCAGTCCGAGACAAAATGCATCGATGGTCGTGATGTGGATTTCGAACAGCCGCGTGCGGACGTCCTTCC
The DNA here is from genome assembly GCA_947259165.1 of uncultured Acidobacteriota bacterium. Classification (GTDB taxonomy): domain Bacteria; phylum Acidobacteriota; class Vicinamibacteria; order Marinacidobacterales; family SMYC01; genus CAMYKY01. The sequence continues at coordinate 18,903 of CAMYKY010000114.1, forward strand.
ACAGCTCTGGGCGGCTGCGAAGCTCGTCGATGATGCGAGTTCGCATCTCTCCGGCCGCTTTCCGAGTGAAGGTGATAGCGAGCACGTGGCGCGGGCTCGCGCCTTGTTCGATGAGGTGCACGTAACGCTCGACGAGGACGCGGGTTTTTCCGGTGCCCGCGGATGCCTCGAGAGCGACGTTCAGCGTTGGATCGGCTGCGAGCTCACGGGCGCGGCGGTCGACGAAGCTAGCGTCGCTGCTCATGCGTTCTCCTGAATCTCTTTCCGGCACACTCCGACGAAACCACAGCTGAAGCACAGTGGATCGTTGTGAGGTTTCGGCGGAAACTCGCCGTCTTGGATGGCTCGGTAGGTCTCGACGAGAAGAGCGCTGGTTTTCTGGAAGTCCGCGCGCGCTATCGAACGCCGATCGCGGAAGCTCAGATAGGCGGCTTCGCCCACGGGCGCACCCAAATCCTGTGAGAGGCACATCGCATACAGTGGCACCTGGAGAGTCACCGAAGGTTCGGGGGCGCGGCCGCTTTTATAGTCGAACACGTGGAGCCGACCGCTCGCGTCGATATCGGCCCGGTCGACGCGTCCTTTGATTCGGACGAACCAGGGCTTTTCTCCGCGAGGACCGATTTCGAGCCGAAGGGGGCTCTTGAACCCGTATTCGACCAAGCGACGCTTGAGCGGAGCGCGCGTCAGTTCCCATCGAAGCAACCATTCGATCGCTCCGGGCTCGCCGGCTCCACCGAACAGGCGCGGCAGCTCGACTCGCCGGTGCTCCGGCGGGATCTTTTTCACGGCGATCTCGCGAAACGTTGCGAGTGCGTCTTCGTACGTCTCCGCGGTGATCGCCTTTGGAACATCACTCGCGGCGTCCCAGGCCTCGAAGCCTTCCTGGAGGAGGTCGTGAAGGATGCGCCCGCGCTCGAGAGGCGTCAACATCTCGTCGACGTCCTCTTCTTCTTCCAGTCCGAGCAAATACCGCGAGAAATACTTGAAGGGACAACGTAGATACAGCTCCAGCGAGGTAGGGGACACGGGGTCGGGCACGCTGAGAGGGCCAACGAGGCCCGGGCGCCGATCGCGAGACCGGACGCCGTCGGAGTCGATGAGGCCGCGCCGTAATGCCTCACTCCGGGTGACGACGAGCGCGCGGAGCTCGTCGGGGTCGAAGATGTCACCACCCTCGACTTTAGCGCGCTCTCCGCGCCAGTCCTCGACCTCTTCGAGAAACGGCGAGGCTACCGTGGGGATCTCGTCTTCGAGCTGGTGGCGCAGGAGAGCGACATGCTTTGCTCCGAGGTCGAGCAACAAACGAAACCGGCTGCGTTCTCGCGCCAGCAGCTCTCGGTCCGAACGCCATCCGAACTCGCGCAGAAGCCATTGTGGGAAAAAGATGTTGCGCTCGCCGCGCGCCGGCCACTCGCCGTCGTTGACGCCGAGCAAGATGACGAGATCGAAGGAGCCGAAACCGGCGGAGCGAGCGTCGACGACGGTGACACCCCCGGTGCCCGAGCGGGAATCGAACGTGTGCGCCTCGACCGCGCGGCGAAATGTCTCACGAAATGTTTTGAAGTCAATAGCGGGGTTGCCCACGTGCGGAGCCGCTGCTTCGAGCCGCTCCAGGATCGAGGCGACGGCTCCACGCGAACGGCGGTGACGGTCGCCGGCGACGGGGCGTGAGTGTTTTTCCAGGAACGCCCGAAGACACGCGATCTTCTCTGTGATGGAATTCTCGGCGCGGAGGGCGGCGAGAGCCTGCGTGGTCCCGAGCAGCGCGGCGAGGGGCGGCAGGACTCGCGCCGAGCTGGCTCCTGATTCCATTCCGGGGAGTGTCGCTTGAGCGGGCGGTCGACTCTTGCGCTCGTACAGCGTCGCCCACCTGCGGCTGCTTCCCGGCTCTCGATAGCGCAACGTCAGCGCGTCGAACGCCGCAACCTCGCCAGGCCCGACCCCAGCGAAGTGGAAAAACGGACTGCGAAGAAGCGCGAGCGCCGAGCTTCGATGAGCGTCGGTCTCGACAATCTCGAGGGCCAAATCGACGGACGCGACGTAGGGCTCGGTGGCCAGCGGGAAGGTGTCTTGGAGCTCATAGGCGACGCCCGCGTCGTCGAGAACCTTTTTCGCGAGGTACAGGTAGGGGAGCGGCTGAGGTACGACGATTGCGACCCGTTGAAGCGCGGTGTCGACGTGCTTGAGGATGCGCACGGCATCGACCAGAGCCTCCTCGCGGTCGCGTGCCACGAGAGGCTCCGCCGAGAGCAGTCGTGGCGAAGGAGGCTCGGGCGCTTCGTCGATGCGCGTATGGGGCATCCCGCGGACGAGCGAATCTGGAAGCTCCGCACTCTTCTCGGCCGCGGCGATCGTTAGTGAGACGAGTCCTTCGATGGCGGTGAGAAAGTCGAGATCCACAGGGGTGAGCGTCTCGCTGCCTAAGACCAAAGCGTGCTCGAATGGAAAGGGTACATCGGCGAGATCGGCGCGTGCCGAGGCGGGATCACTCAATCCGAGTTTTTCGATGGCGCGTTGGTAGTGGGTGAGCGAAGCGTGCAGAAACCGTGTCTGGCGTGCCAGCTTCTCGGCGCCTTCGTCGTCCGGGGCGTCGAGCTCTTCGATGGCTCGGGCGGTGAATGTGTCGAGCTCGTACCGGTTCATCAGCAACGTGTCGTAAAACTGAAGGACTCGCCGTGCCAGTCCGCCGCGGAGCTCGAACGGCGGTTTCGTGTCCGCCTCCGCGGTCTGTTCGAAGGCGTGCTGCAACAGCGCCTCCCGCAAAAGAGGATCGACGAGGCGAACTCGGCCCTCGGTCCGTTCGGCGAGCTCGTCGATCAATCTCGAAGGTGTTGCAATTTTCGGAAGAAAGGCAACCTCTCCGTGCGCGAGGACGGATTCTTCGAGCTGCGCTCGTACGAGGTGTGCCGCGGCTTCGGTCGGGACCAACACCAGGCTCCGGCTAGCAGCGAGGTTGTCGTGTGCGCCCCAGGTCGCGAGGGTTTTGGCGGCGTAGGCTCCCACGCCCCGCCAGCCTCGGCAGAGCACGAGCTCCGGTTTCGGCATCGTCGGGGTCATTCTAGCGACTCACCATCGCTCACGGAGACCTATCCGCTCGCTTTCGGTTCTATCTGAACGGTTAGGTGAGGCGTATGAGCCGCGTGCGTTAAGTCTTTGATTAGTAGACGGTTGCCGTTGTGGGCCCGTTGGAACGGTGCTTGCAATTCGAAGGGCAGAGAAGAAAGGGGGCCTAGATGGCCACAAATGTGACGACTTTCGTTGAAACCCCGGACACCATGACCCGAGATCTCGGGAGTCTACTTTCCGGAGTTGAAAAACGCGCCCTCATTTGGATGGCGCATCGCATGCCGAAGTGGGTCAATTCCGACCACCTCACCGCGCTCGGACTCGTCGGGATGTTGGGCGCTGGCTTGGCCTTCTGGGCTGCGACCGACGAGCCGCTTGCGCTGTTCGGCGTCGTGACCTTCCTCTTCCTCAATTGGTTCGGCGACAGCCTCGACGGGACCCTCGCGCGGGTGCGCAACGCCCAACGCCCCAAGTACGGCTACTATGTGGATCACATCGTTGATGTGTTTGGGGCGTTTTTCCTCGTCGCGGGGCTCGGCCTGTCGAGCTACATGAGTCTTCCCATTGCGGCGGCGCTCATGATCGTCTACCTGATGGTCGCTTCCGAGATCTATCTGGCCGCCTACGCGGTCGGACCTTTCCGTATTCATTTCATGAAGCTCGGCCCCACGGAGCTCCGCATCCTCTTCGCCATAGGTACCCTCTACCTGCTGCACCATCCCTATGTAACCGTCATGGGGACGCAATACTTGTTGTTCGATTTTGGCGGTGTTTGCGCCCTTGTCGGTTTGCTGGTAACCCTCCTCGTCACTGTAGCCCGCAACACCCGTACCCTGTACCTCCGTGAGCCGCTTCGATGAAGCCAGGCCGTTGGCAGCCACTGTTTCTCCGGTGGGTCAAGTTCAGCGCCGTCGGTTGGCTAGGGGTGGGTGTGCAGCTTGGCGCGCTCACCCTGCTAGCCGGCCACCTCGGTCTGCACTACCTCGTGGCGACCGCGCTCGCAGTTGAGTCGGCCATCATCCACAACTTTTTTTGGCATCAGCGGTGGACGTGGGGGGATAGGGGGCTGCGCGGGACACCAGGACGTTGGCACAGGCTTGTCCGCTTCAACCTCACCTCTGGATCGATTTCCCTACTCGGTAACATCGTCTTCATGAGCGTTTTCGTCGGTCAGTTCGGGCTGCACTATCTCGTCGGGAATCTCGCGTCGATAGCCTCGTGCGCCATTTTGAACTTCGTCGTCAGCGATCGGTTGGTCTTCCTGGCTCTGGCCGAAAGCGCGCAGGCCTCGTGCGAATAGACGATGATCGAAACGTAGACAACTGCTCGTTCTGACGAAAGCGCATCAGCTCGGCAAGGCAGGCTTCTTCCCTGGCGCTCGCCGACCCCAACTTCACATTGTTGGACGGCGGGTCGCTGACACTACCTTCGCGACGGCGTCGATATCTATTCGGCGACGGTCCCTATAAAATCTCGCACGATGCGTCCCTTAGGTGGCGAAGAGTCGATCGATATGAGCGAACCCAAGTCCCGCCCATCACCCTTGTCAGGGCTCAAGATTCTGGAAATGGGGCAGCTCCTCGCGGGGCCGTTTGCATCGACCTTGTTGGCTTGGTTCGGAGCCGAAGTCATCAAGATCGAGCCACCCGGCAAAGGAGATGCTCTGCGCGCGTGGCGCGGGCTGCACAAGGGTACGTCGCTTTGGTGGGCCACGATGGGGCGGAACAAGAAGAGCATTACCTTGAACCTTCGCGAGCCGAGAGGGCAAGAGATCGCGCGATCGCTTGCCGCTAACGCCGATGCTGTGTTGGAGAATTTCAAGCCGGGCACCTTGGAGAAATGGGGCCTCGACCATGATGCGCTGAAAGCGGACAATCCCGGTCTCATTATGGTTCGAGTATCGGGGTGGGGGCAGACGGGACCCCGCAGCGCGGAGCCGGGCTACGCGTCTGTCGCTGAGGGCGTCGGCGGACTCCGCTACGTCACCGGCTACCCGGATCGGCCGCCGGTGCGCTCCAATCTCAGTCTGGGAGATACCATCGCCGGGCTTCACGCGGCGCTCGGCCTTCTCACCGCGCTGTACCATCGCGAGCACGGAGGCGACGGCAGAGGTCAGGTTGTCGACGTCGCTATTTACGAGGCCGTTTTCAACATGATGGAAAGTGCACTCCCCGAATTCGATGTGCTCGGGGAGCTTCGGGAACGGCAAGGCTCCAAACTCTCCGGGATCGTGCCTTCGAACACCTACGAGTGTCGGGACGGCAAGTTCATCATTATCGGTGGCAATGGCGACAGCATCTTCAAGCGCCTCATGCGCGCCGCGGGCCGTGACGATCTCGCGTCCGATCCTCGCCTCGAGCAAAACGACGGCCGCGTCCAGCACGAAGAGGAAATCGACCGCGCTTTGCGCGATTGGACGTCGAGCCACACGTTCTCCGAAGTGCTCGTATCGCTCGAAAAGGCACAAGTGCCGGCTGGCCCTATCTACAACATGGAAGACATCGTGGAGGATGAGCATTTCAAGGCGAGGGAAATGTTCGAAACCACGCGCTTGGCGGACGGCACCGAGGTCAAGCTTCCGAACATGATCCCGAAGCTGACGGACTCCCCGGGCGCAACACGCTGGGTCGGGCCGGAGCTCGGCGCGCACAATGACGAGGTCTACCAGGACTTGCTGGGGATTGGCTCCGACGAGCTCGAACAACTGCGCCGAGACGGTGTTATTTGAGGTATTCCGCCCGAAACGGTTGCGGTTTCTTTTCGTCGCCGAGCTTGATCCCCGGAGTGTGTTGTTAATAGGGTGTAGGCGAGCGGGGATATGAGCGGAAAAACCAGTCTTGACGACTTGAGGATTGACCGTAGCGGTGACGCGGACCGATCGCGCTCGTGGCTGTGGATCCTGCTCCTCCTGCCCGTTGCCGCCATCGGTGGCTTGGTCGTGTGGCTCATGAAGCCTCCTGGCAAAGTCGTGGTCGTGAGCGTCGCACAGGAGATATCGCTCGACGGCGGGCAGACGGTCCTCAACGCATCCGGCTATGTCACGGCGCGCACCAAGGCGACCGTCTCGTCTAAAGTCACGGCCAAAGTGCTCGAGGTGCTCATCGAAGAGGGGATGCGAGTCGACAAGGGGCAGGTCTTGGCGCGACTGGACGCATCGAACGTGGAGACCAGCCTTCGTCTCTCCGAAGCTGAGTTTCGAGCGGCGAAGACCGCGCGCAACGAGACGGAAGCCCTTTTGGCGGAAGCGACGTTACGGCTCGACCGGACTCGGGCGCTCGTCGCCGAAGCGGTGGTGAGCCAGGCGGAGCTCGACGCGGTTCAAGCCGAGTTCGGCTCGCTCGAAGCGCGACTCGGCCGACAACGTGAAGAGGAATCTGTGGCCGAGAGCCGAGTCGCGGTCTGGGCCCAGCAGCTCGCGGATACGGTCATTCGAGCTCCGTTCTCGGGCATCGTCACCACCAAAGATGCTCAGCCGGGCGAGATGATCTCTCCGGTGAGCGCCGGTGGCGGTTTCACGCGGACCGGGATTGGTACCGTGGTTGACATGGATTCGCTCGAGATCGAAGTTGATGTGAACGAAAGCTATATTAATCGAGTCCGCGCGAACCAAAAGGTCGAAGCCGCGCTCGACGCATACCCGGATTGGAAGATTCCCTGTCATGTCATCGCGATCGTGCCGACGGCGGATCGAGATCGCGCGACGGTACGAGTTCGTATCGGATTCGAGGCTCTCGATCCCCGCATTCTGCCCGACATGGGTGTCAAAGTCGCCTTTAGAGACGACGAACCGGAACAAATGGGGCGGAGCGTCGTAGTTGTTCCTAGGGAAGCGGTGCGCCAGGACGGCGGAACCGACGTGGTTTTCGTGGTCACTGGAGACCGCGCCGAAAGGCGGGCGGTCCGATTGAATGTGAGCGAAGGCGACGGGGCCCAGATCGTTGCAGGACTCGTAGGCGGCGAGCAGGTCGTCGTACAGGGACCCTCGGATCTCGCCGATGGGGACGCAGTGGAGGTAGAGAGCCCATGAGCAGGCAAGCCGCTCTAGACCAAGTCGAGGCAACGTCTTCGGTTTCGTCAGAGACGTTGGTACGGGTAGAGGGTTGCACCAAGCACTTTCGACGGGGCTCGGAGGAGATTCGGGTTCTCGAAAAACTAGACCTCGAAGTGCCCAAGGGTGAGTTTCTCGCCTTGATGGGACCGTCGGGCTCGGGGAAGAGCACGCTTTTGAACTTGATGGGTGGCCTCGACCGTCCCACCACCGGCTCGATCACCGTCGCGGGGGAGCGCATCGATCAGCTATCGCGGCCGAAGCTAGCCGCTTGGCGTGCGCGGCACGTAGGCTTCGTTTTCCAGTTCTACAATCTGCTCCCCGTGCTCAACGCCGAGAGGAACATCGAGCTGCCGTTGCTGCTGACGCACCTCTCGCGCGCAGAGCGCAAAAAGCATGTCGAGACCGCGCTCGAGATCGTCGGCCTGTCTCATCGCCAGAAGCACTACCCAGGAACTCTCTCGGGCGGAGAACAGCAACGGGTGGGGATTGCGCGCGGTATCGTTACCGATCCGACGCTCCTGCTCGCGGACGAGCCAACGGGCGATCTGGATCGAAAGACCGGCGATGAAATTCTCGACCTGCTGCAGGCTCTCAACCGCGATCACGGAAAAACGATCATTATGGTGACCCACGACCCTCATGCGGCGGCTCGGTCGACGCGCACGCTGTACGTGAATGAAGGTCGCCTCCGCGCGGAGCCAGTAGAATGAAGTTCCTGCGCCTGGTGGGGTCCAATCTCAAGCGGAAGAAAATCCGCACTCTCCTGACGCTGTCGTCGATTCTGGTAGCCTTCGTCCTGTTCGGGTACCTGGCCGCCATCCGGCAAGCGTTGAGCCAGGGTGTCGACGTTGCGGGCGCAGACCGGCTCGTCGTACGCCACAAGGTGTCGATCATCCAGTTTCTGCCGGAGAGCTACGAAGCGGACATGGAGCGCATCGAAGGTGTCGCGGAGGCAACGCATGCCACGTGGTTCGGGGGTATCTACCAGGAGCCCCAGAACTTCTTCCCTCAGTTCCCGGTGAAGCCGGAAGAGTATCTGGCGATGTACCCGGAGTTCTTGCTTCCGGAAGATCAAAAACAAGCCTGGCTCAAGAGTCGCACGGGTGCGGTGGTAGGACGAACGACTGCCGATCGATTCGAATGGAAAGTCGGTGACAAGATACCAATCCAGGCGACCATTTGGACCCGGAGCGGAGGACAGCGAACCTGGGAGTTCGACCTCGTCGGGATCTACGACGGCGCGGAAGCAGGAACCGACACCACCCAGTTTCTCTTTCGTCACGACTACTTCGACGAAGCGCGTGATATGGCGCGTGGGCAAATCGGATGGTACTACGTACGCGTCGAGGATCCCGATAAAGCCGCAGGCGTGGCTGCCGCGATCGACAACGAGTTCGCGAACTCACCCGCGGAGACGAAAGCGGAGACCGAGGGTGCGTTCGTGCAGGGCTTCGCGGATCAGATTGGCAACATTGGTGCCATCATCCAAGCGATCGTCGGAGCTGTGTTCTTCACGATTCTTCTCGTCGCGGGAAACACCATGGCGCAGTCCGTGCGTGAGCGCACCGGCGAGCTCGCCGTGCTCAAAGCCGTCGGGTTCACCGACGCACATGTGCTCGGACTCGTGCTCACCGAGGCAGTCACCATCGCGGCGTTGGGTGGGTTTGCCGGTCTCGGGCTCTCTTGGTTCATGATCTCTGCCGGAGACCCCACGGGGGGGCTGCTGCCCATTTTCTTTCTCCCGCGACAAGATATCGTCATCGGGATAGTGCTCGTCGTGGTACTCGGGTTGCTGACCGGTCTCCTTCCCGCGCTCCAGGCAGGGCGTTTGCGTATTGCGGACGCGCTGCGGCGTTTGTAGCAGGTTGAGTGATGTTTAATTGGCTTTCTCAAATTGTGGCTTTGACGCAGTTCAATATCCAGACCATCTGGCAGCGAAAAGGCTCGTCCGCCGCTGCGCTTTTCGGTATCGCCGGCGTTGTCGCCGTTCTCGTCGGGGTATTGTCTATTGGGAAAGGCTTCGAGCACGCGATGCAGGCTTCGGGGAGCCCGGACACCGCTCTGATTATGCGCTCGGGGGCCGACTCCGAGATGATGAGTGGTCTCTCGCGAGACGAAACCCGTATCATTGCCGACGCCGAAGGGATCGCTCGAAACGGCGACGGTGCCCTCGCCTCGTCGGAGCTCTTCGTGATTATTAATGTGCCGAAACGCTCCACCGGCACCGATGCCAATGTGCCGTTGCGAGGGATCGAACCGGAAGCGTTCGGCGTTCGCGACGTCGATATCACCGAAGGCCGGGCGTTCGAATGGGGCAAGAACGAAGTCATCGTGGGGATCGGTGCTGCGCGTGAATTCCTTGGTCTCGAGCTCGGCGGCACCATTCCCGTTGGCCGGGAGCGCTGGAAAGTCGTGGGGACGTTTTCCGCAGGCGGGGGTATCTCCGAGTCCGAGATCTGGACCGATGCCGGCGTCTTGCAGCCGGCATACCGGCGCGGCAACTCGTTCCAAGCCGTGTACGCGAAGCTGCAGAGTGCGGAGAGCTTTCCAGGGTTCAAGGATCGGCTTACGACCGACCCACGACTCAACGTGAAGGTGGTACGCCAAACGGATTTCTACGCAGACCAATCCGTGGCCATGAGCTCGCTTATTACCGGTCTCGGGACTTTGATCGCCGGCCTCATGGGTATTGGGGCGGTCTTTGGCGCGCTCAACACGATGTACACGGCGGTCTCCTCTCGGACTCGCGAGATTGCAACCCTACGCGCGCTCGGCTTCGGAAGTGGGCCGGTGGTGATTTCGGTCCTTGCTGAGGCGTTGGTGTTGGCTCTCGTTGGGGGTGTCGCCGGCGCGGGCCTCGCGTACTTTGCGTTCGACGGTTTCCGTACGGCGACGATGAATTTCCAGAGCTTCTCGCAGGTGGCGTTTGCGTTCGATGTCACCACGAGTCTGCTCGTGGAGGGCATCGTCTATGCGGCGCTCATTGGACTCGTCGGCGGCATGTTTCCTGCGATCCGCGCCGCGCGCCTACCCATCGCGACGGCGCTTCGCGAAAGCTAGTGGACTGTAACAGCTATTCGTTGCCAAAATCGCCGGCCCTACTGGATGGTCGGATCGGAGGCTGTTTCTCGGAATCGCTGAACGCCGAAGAGGCGGAGTTTCGCTTGATCGTTGGGCGTGATGGCCGCTTCCATTTCGTTCCTGGCCGTCTTCTCGGAGACGTTCAAACGATCCGTACCACAACCCAGGTCCTCTTGGAGGCCCAACGGCGGCGAGTCCTGATAGACCCCCCTTCGGGTGGCTGCGCTCGAATGGCGACGGTCTGGAACGACGTTGACGCCCGCGCTCAATCGTCTGCCGGCCAAGCGTCGACGTGGCGGCGGATCTGGTCGGCTAGCCCCGGATCGTCGAGTTGCTTCTCCGGTAACACGAGCACGCGTTCGCTCGATGTCCCGACCCGTCGAACGGGAGATGACAAATAGGCGTCCACGACTGCTGCTGCTGTCGTGGTGACCGGCATCAGCACTGGGCAACGCGCTAACTGGGGTGCTTCTCGGTCGAGACGTTTCAGAAATTCGAGACCCGTGATCAGAGCGCCGCTTGCGTCGCGATGCGCGTGGAATGGCACGAGGAGCACGTGCGCCGGTCTCTTCAAGACGATCAACAGCGCGTCGTCGTCCCTGGTTCCCGCGGGAATGATGTGCTCCGGCGCTAGCTCGAGTCCGGCCGCGGCCAGATGCGCGAAGACCCTCGAACGAATGTTTTCTTCGTACTCGTAAGGGCGAACGGCGGTAACGTTACGGCGAATGGCCATAGGTCATCACTTTCGGATAGATCTACTCTACCATATTGAAAATTCGGGTCCGGTTCCGGGGGCCTCAGGAGTTGCCAATGAAGAGACGAGAGTTCCTCGCGACGGTGGGAGTAGCCGCTTGGGTGCCTACAGGGCGCTCCGCCGCCGCATCGAGCCAGGAGTCAGTCGATGCCGTCGTTGATCCGGCGGAGACGCTCTATCGACGGGTGTACGCCATCGACGCGATGTGTTTTTCCATGGAAGCGCCGCCGCAAGAGTTCGTCCAGCATTTGCGCCCGGACAAGATCGAAGCCCTACGCACATCGGGCATCACCGCCATGGCGATGAACATGACGTCCTACTACGACGAGCTCAAGCAAGCGGATTCGCTGTTTGCGGCGATTCAGGATCGCATCACTACCTGGGACGCGATCGTGGCCGACCATCCGGACGTGTTCGTCAAAGTCACCAACATGGCGGAGCTCGACGGGGCCAAGCGCTCGGGACGCGTCGGTTTCATCTTCTGCTTTCAAATGTCCTCGCCGTTTGGCTGGGATCTGGAAAAGCTCGAGACGTTCGTCGAGAGCGGCGTCCGCCAGATCCAACTTGCTGATGGTCGCCGGAACTACATCGCTGATACTTGCTGGGAGACGTCCAATGCGGGCTTGAGTGCCTACGGGTTCGAAGTGATCGAGGCGTTCAACCGCCTCGGCGTCATGACGGACCTATCGCACGTGGGGGAGCGCTCGGCGCTCGACGCGATTTTGCATTCGAGCGAGCCCGTCATTTACTCTCACTCCGGCTGCTTCGAGCTGTGCCCGCACCCGCGCAACGTCAGCGACAGGAATATACGCGCGATGGCAGAGCGCGGGGGCGTTTTCTGTGTCTACAACCAGAGTGGTTGGCTGACCCAAAAGCCCGAAGTTTCGATGGACACTTTCATCGCTCATCTCGAACATGTCATCAATCTCGGTGGCGAGGACAGCGTGGGCGTTGGTACGGACCAGGATGCGGTCGACATGACCGCGGTGCGCCCCGGCGAAGCGGAGGCCCACCAGAGGAGCTTCGAGCGCCGCGTGAAGCAGTTCCCGCAGCTCACGTGGAGAGTGCGTCACATGCGCGTCCCCGAGCTCAGCCACCCGAAACGTCTGCTGCACCTTGCACAGGCACTCGAGAAGAAGCGCTACTCGACTGGCCGAATCGAGAAG
>CAMYKY010000115.1 GCA_947259165.1 uncultured Acidobacteriota bacterium
CAGATCGAGGTCACGTTCGAAATCGATGTGAACGGCATCGTCCAAGTGACCGCCTTGGATCAAGCGACTGGCCGCCAGCAGAACATCACTGTTCGCGCCGCTAGCGGACTCACGCAGTCCGAAGTCGAGAAGGCAAAGACCGAGAACCAGCAACAAGCCCAGCTCGAAGAAGGACTCCAGGAGCGCGACCGGGTCGTCGGCCAGCTACAAGGCCTGACGCAGAGCACCCGCAAGACGTTCGAGCTCCTCTCGGCGAAACTCACCGAGCAGGAGCGCTCTTCGGCAACGGAAGCGCTCACCCACGCCGAGCAAGCGAAGGAAGGCTCTCTCGATGAGCTCAAAAACGCGCTCGCGCAGCTCGAAACGACCGCCGAAGCTCTCGGCCAAGCCATGCTCCGCGGCTAAATTGCCTCGATTCGATATCCAGACCCAAACGGTCCGGGCGTAAATATCTATAATGGTTCGTTCTGCCCCGGAGATTCATATTGGCTAGCACCGCAAAACGCGATTATTACGAAGTACTTGGTGTCGACCGTCAGGCGACTCCGCAAGACGTGAAGAAGGCGTACCGCCGTCTCGCCGTCCAGCACCACCCCGACAAGAACCCCGGAAATCCCGCAGCCGAAGAAGCTTTCAAAGAGGCGGCGGAGGCCTACAGCATTCTCAGCGACGAGCAAAAACGCGCGGTCTACGATCGCTACGGTCACGAGGGGCTACGCGGCGGACCGCAGATCAACTCCGACATTTTTCGTGAGTTCAGCGATATTTTCGGTGGCGGCGGGAGTATCTTTGAAGACCTGTTCGGAGATTTCTTCGGAGGAGGCGGTCGAAGACGCCCGCAGCGCGGAGCGGACCTTCGCTACGACCTCGAGATCACGTTCGACGAGGCCGTCAAAGGCACCGAGACCCGTATTCTCGTCCCCCGCAACGAGCTGTGCGATACCTGCGACGGCTCGGGAGCCAAGCCGGGAACCCATAAACAACCGTGCGGGACCTGTGGTGGCCACGGGCAAGTTCGCTACCAACAAGGGTTTCTCGTCGTCGCGCGCCCGTGTCCCGATTGTCACGGCACCGGCCAGTTCATCGCGAACCCATGCTCCGACTGCTCCGGTAGCGGGCATGTCGCCCGCGAACGTGAGCTCACTCTGAGGATCCCCGCCGGCGTCGACACCGGCTCCCGAATTCGCTCCGTTGGCCAGGGCGAAGCGGCGATGCAAGGCGGGCCCGCCGGCGATCTGTACGTAGTTCTCTCCGTGAAGCCGCACAAGATGTTCCGGCGCGACGGCGAAGACATCCTGCTGGAGCTTCCTCTCACCTTCTCACAAGCTGCGCTCGGCTCCGATGTCGATGTCCCCACGATCCACGGCACGGAAACGATCGCCATCCCCGCCGGCACCCAGACCGGAACCCGGATCCGCATCCGCAACAAGGGCGTCCCGCGGCTCAATGGCGGAGGCAAAGGCGACCAAATCGTCTTCGTCACCGTCGTGACGCCGCACAAGCTCAACAAGGAGCAGCGTCGCTTGATCCAAAAGCTCGGCGAGATCACTCCCGCACCGAAGATCGGCGAACGCGCGACCGGCAAGGAAAAAAGCTTCTTCGAGAAGCTCTTTGGCTAGTCCTACTCGTTATCCCCTTCTGGAGCTATCGGGCTCGACCGAAGCGCTCGAGATCGCGACCGCATTCTTGAACGAGCACGGTTGCCTCGGGACCGAAGAACACCCCGACGTCCTGCTCGCCTATTTCGCAGAGTCCGCGAACATCGCGCGACTCGCTGACGAGCTCGGTAAAACACTGCCGGCGCTCACCTGCCGCATCGCCGAGCCGGTTCCGAGCCGCGACTGGCTCGCCGAGTGGAAAGCGGAACTGGAGGGGTTTTCTCTCGGCGCGAGATACTTCGTCCTTCCGACCTGGAAGCCGGACGTCGAAACTCCGCGAACCGTACTGCGTCTCGACCCCGAGCAGGCCTTTGGCACCGGCACCCATGAGACCACGCGCCTATGCGTCGAGCTCCTCGAAGACTATGTTGCGGTCGGCTGCAACGTCATCGATGTCGGTGCCGGAACCGGCATTCTCTCGATGGTCGCAACGCACGAGGGCGCAGGCTCTGTTCGCGCGATCGACGTGGACCCAGCCGCCGTCGAATGCGCCCGCAACAACATCGAACGAAACCGCCTTACCGACAGTATCGAGGTGGAGTGCGCCGGCTGGGAGGAAGCCGCGCCCATCCATGCCGACGTCGTCGTGGCGAACATCAATACGACGATTCTCGCTCGCGCCGTGCACTCGATGTTCGGAACTCTTCTGCTGTCGGGAATCCTCGTCGACGATTTCGAAGATTTCAATCTTCCTGACGATTTCGAGGTCGTGGAAAAGCGAAGTGCCGGAGAGTGGGCAGCACTCGTGCTCCGACATGTCTAGAGAGAGACGGTTTCTCGTCGCCGATCTCGAGGCGGGACGAGTCGAGCTTGTCGGCGACGAAGCCCACCATCTCATCCACGTCCTCCGCCTTCGCCAAGGCGATACCGTGGCTCTGTTCGACGGCAATGGTCGTGCTGCGAACGCCACCGTCGCCCGAATCGCTGGTGAATCGGTCGAGCTCGATGTCGGCGGCACGCTGCCAGCAAACGAATCGCCACTACAGATAACCCTCGCCGTCGCAGTCCCCAAAGGCGACACGATGTCGCTCATCGTGCGAAAGCTCACCGAGCTCGGCGTCACCACGATTCAGCCGCTCGTCAGCGACAACAGCGAGGTGTCGGCAGAAGCGATCGCAAAGCGAATCGAACGCTGGAAACGTATTGCGCTGGAGGCCGCCAAGCAGTGCGGCCGCAGTCGGCTCCCGAGCATCGAGCCGCCGAGAGCGTTCGAAGAGCTCGCCCGCGAGGGAGCTTGGCTGCTGTCGCCGGGCGCGTCTCCTTTGTCGGCGACCAAGCCCGCAAAACCACTCGTACTCGTGGGCCCCGAAGGCGGTTGGTCGAAAGCCGAGCTCGAGCTCGCCGCCGCCCGCAAACTCATCGTCTTTGGCCTCGGCCCCCGAACGCTCAGAACCGAAACCGCCGCCATCTCGGCATCAACCGTCATGCAGTGGTTAGGCGGCGACTTGCGCTAGCGCAGGCCGGTAACGAGAAGTAAATCCGAGTACTTTCGAAAATACGTGTAGTAGAACGCGAGTAATTGGGACCGGGCCTCCGCGCGGCCCGGTCTCCTCGTTGTCCGCGTAGCGTGAGCTACGGGATCAGGCGCGGCACGAACTTGGTAAGACCTTTGACGGGTCCGACCTCGCCTGCGATCACGTTGCCGTCCTTGTCCACGGTCACGCCCTCGCCCATCGAGCCGACACCGCCCATCCCAGAGGCACGCTCGGAGACGTGCTCGGGAATGAAGTAGTAGACCTCGCCCGTGCGTGCGCTACCGACCCGAAGTCCTTTGCGCCAGCCGCCCGGGTTGTAATTCGGGTCCGACTCCGAATCGATCGCATAGAGCATGTCGTTGCTGCGATCGATATACAGACCGCTGATGCGGCTGAATTGATACCAGGTGTCCAGATGCTCACCGTCCTGGGTGAAAATCTGAATACGACAGTTGCCGCGATCCGCGACGAACAAACGTCCCTGGGAATCCATCGCGAGGGAGTGCGGCGAGCGAAACTCACCGTCTTCGAATCCCCATTGACCGAACGTCTTGATGAAGGTTCCGTCCGGCGCGAAGATCGAGATCCGACTCTTCGAATCGGGCCCCGGTTCTTCCTGGTACTGGGCCGTATGGGTCTCCGCTACATAAATGTTGCCATTGGGCGCGACCAGCACATCGTTAGGCGCGGTAAAGCGCGACGGAGGATCGCCCATCTCTCCGGGCGTACCGAGAGTCATCAGCAACTCGCCCGTCGGGCTGAACTTGAGGACGGCGCTGCCCCGGTTCTTCGCGTCCGGATTCTCTGCGAGCTCTTTCTCATTGGCCAAGCGCGCGTCCGCGATCCAGATATTCCCCTCGGAATCCACGTCGATGCCGTGGGGCCAGATCATCTGCCCTCCGCCGAGCGACGCGACGACGCGGCCCGTAGGATCCAGCTTCACGATCGGATCGACATCGGAGGTGGCGCACGAGTTGGTGCCACAGCGATCGCCGGCCCAAACGTGGACACCGTCGGGCGCCATATGCACTGCGCTCACGGAGCCCCAGACTCGACCGTCGGGCAAGGTGCCCCAATCCCGCTGCGTCTCGTAAGGGTTGGGCAAGTTGTTGACCGGCTTTTGCCCGGCATGGGCCGCCGGCTGTACCGCGCCGCGCTGGGCCAGCGTCGTCGCCGACACGGCAAAAAGCATCATGACCGCCAGAGCGGCTATCAGGAATGAATGGGCCCCGAACCAAGGGCGGGGCGTCTGGCTCTTTCTCATCGGTTACCTCTTTCTGACGTTCAAACTCGTGCTCGAATAGCAGGAGAAGAAATTCCGACATGCATGAAGACACCGCAGAGATCGGATGTGAAACTCTCGGGCGGCACAACTATACAGACAAACAGTTTGCATTGAAATGCTGTGTGCCGTCCGCGGCAACATGGCTCGTACTCAGCTCGTCTCACCACGTTGACACCGCTAAAGGACTAGACTAGACTTAGTTGAATGAAAACCATCAACATCCATGAGGCGAAGACCCATCTCTCACGCTTACTGGAAAGTGTCGAGGAAGGCGAGGAGGTCATCATTGCGCGTGCAGGAAAACCGATCGCCAAGCTCGTGCCGCTCAAATCCAAGCCGCGCCGCCCAGGCGGGTTGAAGGGCAAGATTCGGATCCACCCGGATTTCGATGAGCCGCTGCCGGAGGATATCGCTGCCGCGTTTGGCGGAGAGTCTCGTTGAGGCTTCTTCTGGACACCCACGCCCTGCTCTGGTGGGCGGATGATGATATGCGTTTGAAGCCATCCGAGCGCGACGCTATCGGGGATGAAGACTCAATCGTTTGGGTCAGCGCGGCGAGTATCTGGGAAATTTCCATCAAGAGGAGGCTCGGCCGGATTGAGATCGCCTCCGGGGACCTGGAGCGTGAGCTCGAGCGCAGCACTTTCCTCGAGCTTCCGATCGCCTGCCGACACGCCGAGCTTGCAGGCTCCCTCCCCCGCCACCACGAAGAGCCGTTCGATCGAATGTTGATTGCCCAGGCTCAGGCGGAGCAGCTCATCCTCGTCAGCTATGATCCAGCTTTCCGTGACTACGAAGTGTCTCTCGCGCCAACGCCCACTTAGGGTCCGGGCAAGAATAAATTCCCATTCTTGGGCGTCGAGGCGCCCGTCTGGCGAGGCGCAAAGAGCGAATCATATCTTGATCTATGAACGACTTGCAACGAAGCTAGGCGGGATGCATCGGCGTCCAGGAATGGGGAGTTATTCTTGCCCGGGCCCTTAGTTCGGCACTCGTGCCTCAGCCCTTCGAGACAGTTCTCGACGAGGACGCTCTGCGGTCGTAGCAAGTCGTCGGCGCCACCATCCTGCAGGGCGCGCACCACTCGCCTTAGAGGGCTTCGTCGCTGATCGGGCAGGCACCAGCCGCGGGCGTGGTAGTCGGGACTAGATTTTGCTCAGCCCGAGGATCCGCGGGCCTTACCGTGCAGGTTTGCGTCCGCTAACCGAAACGGATTCACCGCCCGCACTGTGCCGTAGAGCTGACCGTCGTTCAGGTCTTCCGTGTACAGCGTCTCCGCGCCCAGTAGTTGAGCAGCGGACACGATGGCGCCGTCCCAATAGGAGATCCGATAGCGCTCACTCACTTCCGCCGCGACCTTCACCAGGCTGGCATCGACAGCAAGACATGGAAACGCCTCGAGCTGCTCGACCCATTCGAGCGCTTGCTCCGAGGTCATGGGATTTTCGATCTTGCGGGTCACGGTGACGTAGAACTCCTGGAGCACTTGTGCCGAGATGCCGATGTCCTCCTCGTCGATCAACGCGAGCGCCCGCTCGCGCTTGGGCTCCTCGTCGCCGCACCCGGCGGCCGCGTAGACGAAGACGTTCGTATCGAGAAACGACTCAGCGCGCATGCAGATCGTCGCGGGTCCACGATTTCGAGCCGATTCGCGCTTCGGAGCTTTCACTCAGCTCGCGGATACGCTTGCGCGACTTCTTCGCCCGGTCCTCGCGCTCAGCGATGGCCCCCAAGAACTCCCGCACCAACGCGTTCAACGTTGAGTTGCGCTCCGCGGCGTACTTCCTAACCGCAGAAAGTACCTTTTCATCGATACTTAGGGTTACGTTCCTCATTAACACAGTATATGTGTTAATGTGTTGTCAGTCAATATCCGCCGATGGAGCCGGCCGCTTCGGGGCTATCGGGCTCTGACTCCCCTCCGGTGCTGAGCATCCGAAAGTGGCTTATTGACCAACAGAACAAACTAGACTAAACTTAGTCCATCAAACGTTCAACATCCACGAGGCGAAGACCCACCTCTCGCGGCTGCTCGAGAGCGTCGAGGAGGGCGAGGAGGTCATCATCGCGCGTGCCGAAAACCGATCGTGCAATCCCAGCCCGCCGACCCGTAGATCTGGGCGATGTTCGGATGGTTCAACGACGCGAGCACCTCCGCTTCACGTTGGAAACGGGCGAGTCGCTCGGGGTCGGTATCGAACGCTTCGGGCAGAACCTTCAGTGCAATGTCGCGATTGAGTTTGGTATCGCGCGCACGGTAGACCTCACCCATTCCGCCGACACCGAGAGGTGCGGCGACTTCGTAGGAACCGAGTTTCGTTCCTGCTTCGAGTGACATAGGTCGGATGCAGCGCTAAGCGTATGGCAGGACACTCCGTGCGGACAACTGGCGACGCCGCAATGCGTCAGCAAGACATCGAGATGGCAATGCCTAGAACTCGATACGGACGCCCCCGTTGACGACGATGCCTTCGAGCGGCGCCCAGCCGTCGACGGTCCATCGCCCATCGACGTTTCGGGTCGGGCGAAGTAGAGGATCCCACTTCGTCTGTCGCACGTTGGTGAGGTTCTCGCCGTTGACGAAAAATCGCAACCGGCCGAAGCGCCGCTCAGCTAGAACGCCGACGACGACATACGGCTCGGTGGTGTCGCGGTAAGAGTTGGCCTCGACCCGCTGGCGCCCGGTGAAATAAAGCTCGAGGCCGACGCGGGCATCCTCGTTCTCGATCATGGTGACGATGCCCCCGCTGTGACGAGGTGTGAGCTCGACTTCAGTTGTGACGTCAACATCGGTCTCCCGCGCGTCGACATAAGTGTAGTTTCCGACCACGATGAACGGTTCCCGACGAAACGTGGCGAGGAGTTCCACACCTCGGTTCGTCGTGCCGCCGCGGAGATTTCTCAAATCGTATTCGGTGTCTCTATCGACAAAGATGGAGTCATCGATACGAGAGCGGAACAACGTGGCCGTGAATGACGCAGGACCCTGCGTCCGGGTGACATCGACAGAGACGCTGCGGCCGCGCTCCGCGAGCAGCTGCGTAGGAACCTGGAGCCGGGTGAGTCCGGCGGCCTCGGTCTCCTCGGTGAGAGGCGTCGGGCCGAAGAAACCGGTGCCGGTCGAGACGCGCCCGCTCCACTCCCCTCGCCTTACTAGCGCCGAGATCCGAGGGCTGAAAAACGTGCCGTACTCGCTGTGGAAATCGAGCCTACCGCTCAGCGACATCGACAACCAGCTCGCGACGTCGAAGTCGTCCTGCACGAAAACGCCAGGCGTCGTGAACGTGTAATCGAAGCGGGGCACGTCCGTGGCGCGATAGATGTCGCGCTCCAACGCCGCGCCGACGATCCACGTGTGGCGCCCTTGGGCTCCGCGAAGGGTGAGCTCGGCGAACGTCGTCTGGTGGCGGTCGCGCTCGATCATCTCGCCGTAGGTGTGAACGTGTCGGGCCTGCGCGAAAGCAACACGGCCCGCGAGCACGAGGCGCTCGCCGACGAGCGTCTGACCCGAGGCGGCAACGTCATAGCGGCGCGTCTCTAACGCTTCGTCGTACGCCTCTCCAGTCGCGTCGAGCACCGCATCCCGCATAGTGCCGCCGTCTCGATTCTCGACGGTGGCTCCGGCGGTCAAGAACAGGCTTCGGCCATCGCCGCGATCCCAGAAAAGGCGCGGACGAACGATGCCTCGACGATAGCCCGCCAGATCGGCCCAGTCGTCACCGTCGACGTCGGTTCGGCGCTGACCATGCGCGCCGCCGAGAATAGAGTAGCTCCACGTGGGCGCAATCGGACCCGAGTAAAAGACGATGCCGTCGGTGGCACCTCGACTCGACACGTTCGCGAGAAACTCGCCGCCCCCGTCCTCACCCGGCCGTTGTGAAAGAAGATTGACGACACCGCCCATCGCCTTACCGCCATAGAGTGCGGACGCCATCCCTTTAATCACCTCGACCTGAGCGAGATCCATGGGCGGAGTTTGAAGGAGAGCGAGACCGCCCGGCTGCTCACCGAACAGCGGAAGCCCGTCCGAGAGAAACCGCGTATAGCGACCCCGCATGCCTTGAATACGCACGCTCGCGGCGCCGAGCGACGGCGACGTCGCCGCCACTCGAAGTCCACCGGTCTCGTTGAGCAGCATGACGATGTCCCCCGGCGTCATGAGCATCTTCTCTTCGATCTCTTCCCGGTCGAGCACTTCCACGCGCATGGGTTGGTCTTCGATGCGGCGGCCGGTTCGTGTCGTGGCGATGACGGTCACTTCTTCTTCGACCACGGGCTGGAGCACGAGGTCGAGGCGGACGTTGACGACGGTTCCGCCAACGACCATGATCGAAGCCGACGTCGGAGCAAACCCCGCTTTCGCAGCCACGACGATCGCTTCTCCGGGACGGGACGAAACGGTGAGCCGCCCGTACTCGTCAGTCCGGTATTCGACCTCATCGACGATGACGCTCGCGTCGGCAACGGGCTCGTCTTCGTGACGCACCTCGACGACGACGCTACCTTGTTCCTGTGCGCCCGCAGAAGCGGCGACAGCCAAGACGGCAAAGAAAAGTGTGGAAACCGCTGAGTCTCTTATCAGTTCGCGCCGATCTTATTACAACCGGTGTGCGTTCGTGCTGTCCGCACCACCGGCACCGATGGGTGCGGTGATTTCTTAGGCACCAAGTTTCGTTCCGGCTTCGAGTGGCATAAGACGATTTCGCGCTAAGCGTATGGCATGGTGCGCCCTAGCGACAAGCCTCGGGCGCGAGTTTGTCGAAATGCAGCACCTAGTGCACGAACCCGCTGATCCTGCCGTAAATTCCTGGCCCTTTTCGGCGCTGACAGCGTTGCTCCTCCTCCGAATATCTAGATATGAATTCGTCGGAGCACCAAAAATGACGTCGGAATTTACCGACAGGATCAGCGGGTCCATGCACCAGTCCGGACTAGGTTCGCAGCGCGTTTAGTTTTCGCCGGAGGACGGCGTCTGGTCGGGCGCGCCGCCTATGGCGATGAGCTCGTTGTCGCTACGGAGCAGGAGAAGGCCGTTCGCAATCACCGGTGAGGCTAGGAACCGACCGTCGAGACGGTTGCGCGCGAGGATCTCGAAATCTCGCGACGCTTTCAGAACCACGGTTTCGCCACTCTCGCTCACGAAATAGATCTTGCCGTCTCCGGCGATGGGAGCGGCGGTGTACAAGTTTCCAGTTCGGCCTTGAAACAGGCGCTTTCCCGTTTCGGCGTCGGCGGCTTGGAGGATGCCAGCGTCGCTTGCGAGGTAGACGACGCCTTCGTATTGAACGACCGAGGAGACGTAGGGCGCTCCCGTCGGCACGTGCCAAAGCAGGTGTTCGGTGCCCGCGATATCCCCTCGGCCTCCTGGGCGGATCGCCATGTAGGGTCCGCTGCGATAGCCGCGGCTCATGAAGATCACACCCTCGGAAAACGACGGCACGTGGATCGGGAAACGGTTCGGCTCCTCGTAGTACCAGAGACGCTCTCCGGTCTTCGGGTCATAGCCCTCGAGACGCTCGCTCGAGTTCACCACGAGCTCGGCGCCGTCGGGCCCGGGGACGACGATCGGTGTGCTGTAGGAGCGAAGGCCTTGGCCGCGGTCGGCCTTCCATCTCTGCTCGCCGGTTCGCGCGTCGAGAGCGAGAAGGTACGAGGAGGGCTCGTGGTCGCACAACAGAATAAGTGTCTCGCCATAGAGGGTCGGCGAGCTCGAGTGACCCCAGGTGATGGTGTAGGGACCGTACTCCTTCGCTAGATGCTTCTCCCAGACGAGCTTGCCCTCGAAGTCGAGGGCGACCATCTGGCCGGTCCCGAACCAGGCGTAGATGCGCTCGCCATCGGTGGCGGGGCTCGGATTCGCGAGGTTCGTTTTACGGTGTACTTCGGGAAGCGAGTCAGCCGTTCGCTCGGCTGGCAGCCGATATTGCCAGAGACGACGGCCGTCGACACGATGGAACGACTCGACGAGGAAGACAACGCCATCGTCGGACTCTCCGCTCATCGAGCGCTCTTCGGGAAAGTCGCCTCCTTGTCCCAGCGTAGGATGGTTGCCCGGACGAACGTCGCCGCGGCCAATCTGCGAGGTCACGATGATTTGGTCGCCGAACGAAATCGGTGACGAGAGGCCCTGGCCTTCCAGGTGAGCGCGCCAGGCAATGTTTTCGTCTTCGCTCCAGGTGAGCGGAAGACCGCTTTCCGAGCTCACACCGTTTCCGTTCGGGCCACGCCACTGCGGCCAGTCCTCGGCGTTCGCGGACGCGCCTGTACTCCACAGAAGTAAAACGGTCAAGATGATTCGGTGCAATGTAGCCTCCGCTCGTTTCATAGTCCGCCCCGTCACGAGGTGGGCTCACGCCAGTCTAAACCGAGACATCGTCATCGTCGAGCGCGTCCTCGAGCCACTCGAGCGCACCGGGCGTCGTTAACCAGGCTTCTCGGATCTGTTCCGCGCAAGAATCAGCATCTTCATCCATCGTCTCGGTAGGCGCAGGCGGGAAGTCGATCCCGAGGAGTCGACCCGCGCCGAACACATTCTGCGCGAGCGCTTTGCCGAGCGCACTTTGCGACCTGTTGCCCAGTCCGTATCGGCCGAAAGCAGCGAGCGCGCGTGCGTACGGCCACACGCATTCCGCAGGTGATTCGCAGGTCTTGATGTGGCTCTCGGCGTCTTTGAACCGACCGGATGCTAGGAGACAGTTGAGGAGACAGTATCGAACCGATTGGTGGTCCGCCTCGTCGAGCGTCAGGAGTCGACGGTAGTGAGTGATCGCCTCCGCGGGCTCATCGACAGCTTCGAGCATGTGCGCGAGACCATGCAAGGCTCTCATATAAGGCCGCGTCGGGTAGTAGGACCAAAACCCGCCCTCCAGGTCTTCCGTGTCCTCTAGCGCGAGACGATCTTCCGCGCTAGAGACGGCACGTTCATAAATTTTGCGTGCCTGCTCAAACTCCGGGTTCCGTTCCGCTTGCAGAACGAGCGCGTCGACACAATCGGGGTCGAGAGACAACGCCTGCTCGATGAGCTGGTGTTGATGGCGGCCCCAAGCGTCGTACGCCTTGAAGCAGAGCTCCTGAGCCCGGTCTCGGTCGTCCGCGGGCTCGAAGGGAATCTCGTCGATCGGTCTGTCGCCACCCATGAGGTCGCCGATCGCGTCCGCACTCTCCAACGACGAGCCCGTGAATCGTTTGGTCAGCAAGAAATTGAGACGCTCGAACGCACGCGGATCTGGAAAGACCTCATGGCGCTGAAGATCTTCTCGCGTCGGCGGATCGAAAAGAAAAGGCAGAACGAGCTCGTACTCGCGCGGTCCCGTGATCGCCTCGACGGTGCGAGTGAACCGCCCTTCGTCGAAATCGGCGGCATCGCTCGCCGCCAACACGTTCAACAGTCCGGTGAGAAAGTCGAGAACCCGCGGGCTCGGACGCTTCACCCGGTTCGCGGACTGAGCGCAAAAGGCCATTGGATAGGCGATGGGCTCCGCTACCTCGAGCCCCTGTTCGATCCACAGGTCGGCATCGTCGGGAGGCAGCTGCATGATCGGGCCATAGGTGAAGCTCCAACGGTTGTCCGCGGTCACTGTGCCGGCCGTCATCTCCCAGAAGGATTGTTTGTCGTCAAAGAAACCGAGGCCCATTAACGTGTGCCCCATGCCGAGCACGACGGCGTAGCGGAACCCTGGCGGAGCACCTCCGCGCACCTCGATGAGATCACGCGCCGACAGATGTTGCCACGGTGCAGCGTCGTACATTGCGTGTGCCGCCGTAGCAAACGAGCGCATCGCATCCACGGTGACGCCGGGCACCTCGAGCGCACCCGGCATGTCGGGCCCGCCGAGTCTATCTGCCATCCCGGCGAGAACATCATCGACCTCCTCTAGCTCTTTTTGAAGCACGATGTCGATCCCACTCCCATCGAGTTGCTCAACGAGAAGTGTCTCTAGCTTCGGATCGGAGACTTCGACGCGACCGGGGCGTCTGCCTTCCTCTTCGAAACTACGCTTCAGGAGCGACACCGCGTCCTCGACACGGCCGCGCTCGGCTTGCATTTGCCCGGCGGCGACGAAGTCCTCGGCACGAGACGTCCACAGCGGAATCCACGGTTTCATCGGCGACCCGTCACCCGCGGGCACCCAAAAGGGCATCTGGAACCAACCGCCTTGCCACATCTCCCGGGGTTGTGAGGGAATTCGAATCGTTTTCGCCCGCGCCATGAGCGGATACTATCAAGTCTCGTGATGAAGAGACCATGTCGCCGTCCCGTTTGGGTATGATTGACGTCCGTTGGCGAGGACCTGACCTACGGGCTCGAGGAAACATGACACGACACACTCAACGTATCGGGATGGCCGTACTTGGCGGCACCCTTGTCGCCACATGGACGCTGTCTCAATCGATGTACGACGACGGCTCGCTCGCCACCAAGCGGCGGTTCGCTAACAACGAGATTGTCGCCCTCGCCGAGCCGTATCGAGGAGTTGCGACATCTGCCGGAGTCGACCCACGTTTGTTCTCAATCCGATCGACCGGTGTGTCGACAGAGCCTGTCCGTCGAGGAGCGGCGAGCTTTCTGGCCGCGTTGACGCCAGAACAACAAACCAGGACCGTGTTCGCCGTGGATGCTCCCGAGTGGCGCCGGTGGTCGAACGTCGATAACGGCATCTATGTGCGTCAAGGAGTGAGCCTGGAGCAGATGAATTCAGAGCAACGTGGCGCCGCGTGGGACCTTTTGCGAGTTTCGCTGAGTCCGAAGGGGCTGGACCTGAGCCGGAACATCATGAAGACGGATCAGACGTTACTCGAGCTCAACGACGACCTTCTCAGCTACGGCGAAGACAAGTACTTTTTTACCCTCATGGGCCTCCCGTCTCCGGACGAGCCTTGGGGATGGCAGCTGGACGGCCATCATCTGGTGATCAACTACTTCGTACTCGGCGATCAGGTCGTAATGTCGCCCGTCTTCCTCGGCGGCGAGCCGGTCGTCGCTGAGTCGGGCAAGTACGCCGGCAACGCTGTCTTGCAGGAGCACCAGAATCAGGGCTTGGCGCTATTGAGGGCACTCGGTGAGGAGCAGCGAACGGCCGCCGTTGTCCATCCCAACAAGACCGTCAATAATATTGTCGCCGAGGCGAACCAAGACAACGCCACCGTGGACTTTGAGGGCGTGCGGGGCTCGGAGCTCTCGGCCGCTCACAAACAGCAGCTTTTGCACCTCATCGGCTCATTCGTAGGCAACATGCGTGAGGCTCACGCGCGGGTGCGCATGGATGAGGTCGAGCGATACCTGGACGAAACGTACTTCGCGTGGATCGGCGGCACCGGTGAGGATGCTGTCTTCTACTACCGGATCCACTCACCAGTGATACTCATCGAGTTCGACCATCAGCGGCCCGTGGGCACCCGCCACCTGCGGCCGGCCGATGAACCGACCCGCCAGCACATCCACGTCGTGATGCGGACTCCAAACGGGAACGACTACGGCAAGGATCTACTGCGCCAACACCTGGAAGCTCACCCACACTAAGACCGGCTACTGCTTCTCGTTGCAGAAGGGGCAGCTAGCCGAACGGGCATGGAGCGGCTTGCGGCAGTTCCAGCAAAATCGGTCGGTCACTTTCTCTCTGGCTCGAAGCCGTAGTCGGATGTCGTCGCGCCTGGCGGAGCGATGATCGATTTCGCTCGCGGTGCCCAGGTCATCCAAGAGCTCACCCGCACGCTGATAGCGCGCAGAGACGTCGGGCGACAACGCGCGCAAGATGATTTCTTCAACCTCGACGGGGATCGCCTTGTTGCGCTCTCGCGGACGTACTAGCCGGCCGGAGCGGGCCATCTTTTCTAGCTGCCTGGGGTTGGCGCTGAAGTACGGCAGGATTCCGGTCATCATCTCGTACATGACGACGCCGATGGAGTAAACATCCGAGGCGAACATCGCGCGTCCCTGGAACTGCTCCGGCGCCATGTACGGCGGAGAGCCGATGATGGTCGAAGCTTGGTCGGCGACCTCTAGAAAACGCGAGGTGCCGAAGTCGGTGATCTTCACGCGGCCTTCGGGAGTGATGAGGACGTTGCCCGGTCGGAGGTCTCGATGCAGAATGCCTTGTCCGTGCGCGTAGTCGACGCCGGTTGCAATTTGGCGCGAGAAATCGATCGCGGTATCGAGTGGAAGTCCCTTCTCGCGTTGGATCATCGCCTCGAGGCTCTCGCCTTCGACGAACTCCATCACGATGAAGAAGTAATCGTCGGCCTTCTCGGCGGTGACGATGCTGACGATGTTGGCGTGGTCTAGAGCGGCGAGGAGCCGCGGCTCGTGCAGCAGCTCGTCGAATTCCCCGTTTTGCTTGTGAGGAACCTTGACGGCGACTTTCTTGTCAATCCACGTGTCGCGGACGAGATAGACGGTGCCAAAGCCTCCGCTGCCAAGGGTTTTCTGGATTTCGTATTTGCCGAGTGTCTGGCCTAGTAGGAACATGTTGGACGGGTCGGGAGTATAGCATCAGCCGCCGACCGAAGGGCGGCGGCTAATGTCCTACCCGTTCCCGTTCCCGTTCCCGACTGAAACCGAAAGACGCTGACCCCGCATATGGGCCCGAGACTGAGCCTCCTGCGGCGACGCTGTCGACTGCCCGCACAACGCGACTACCGCCGCTGCGAAAGGCGAGCTCGACGCCGGTGTGAGCCCGTGCCCGTGCCCGTGCCCGAAACGCGGAGCTCGGAGCTGAACCGAGGTTTCATCGATCCAACGGAGGGGCGGGTTTAACACTCTCAGCTTGGGGAGAGCGATCCTTAAACAAAACGGTTGTGCCGGTCTCAACGGCAGTCCGGGAACGGGCACGCCCACGGGCACGGGCACGGGGTGTTGTCAACACCTCGAGCAGCCTATGTGTTGACAACACAGGGACTTTTACCTAACATTAATCATTGGACCATTTTTCAGCGCACAGTGAGAACCCAATCAGAAGATGGCGTGCCCAGGCAGCGCCACTAGCCTAGTTTTATCGATTCGAGCTTTCACACCGGCCTTCGACGGACCGGCTTGAAAGGGACAGACACGATGCACATAAACGACTTGTTGAAAGTCGCCTCGGAGCGGAAAGCGTCCGATCTGCATTTGAAGGTCGGCAGCCATCCGGTGATCCGGATCGCGGGTGAGCTCGTACCGCTCGTGGAAATGAAGCGGCTCATGCAGGAAGACACCATCGCGATGGCGTTTTCGATCATGAGCAACCGCCAGAAGCAGAAGTTCAAGGACAACCTCGAGATCGATATCGCCTACAGCGTCCCGGGGCTTGGGCGTTTCCGAGCGAACGTGTTCCAGCAGCGCGGTACGGTCGGTTTGGTACTTCGTGTCATTCCCGTCAAGATTCTCACCATCCGCGAGCTCGGTCTTCCGCTCGTACTCGAGAAGATCGCCCAGGAAACCCGCGGACTCCTGTTGTGCACGGGAACGACGGGTTCGGGCAAGTCCACCACGCTCGCCGCGATGATCGACTACATCAACTCGCACCGTTGCGAGCACATCATGACCATCGAGGATCCGATCGAGTTCCTCCATCGCGACAAGAAATCTATCGTCAACCAGCGTGAAGTCGAAGTCGACACCAAGAGCTTCGCCGGCGCCCTGCGTAGTGCCCTGCGTCAGGATCCCGATGTCATTCTCGTTGGTGAGATGAGGGACTACGAGACGATCGAGACCGCCATCACAGCAGCGGAAACGGGCCACTTGGTGCTCTCCACGCTCCACACGTTGGATGCGACCGAGACCGTCAACCGTATCATCGCGGTCTTCCCTCCCCATCAACAGAAACAGATTCGCCTGCAGCTCGCCGGTGTTCTCAAGGCGGTCGTCTCGATGCGCCTGATCCCGCGCGCGGACGGTCATGGCCGTGTTCCCGCCGTCGAGGTGATGATCGCGACTCCGTTCATCCGGGACTGCATCATCAATAAAGACAAGACCAAACTGATCCACGAAGCGATCGCGGCCGGCGTCTCTCAATACGGGATGCAGACCTTCGATCAGTCGATCTTCAACCTCTACAAGAAAGACCTCATCACCTACGACGAGGCCTTGCGTCGGGCGAGCAACCCGGACGAGTTCAAGCTCAAGATCCAGGGAATCCAGTCGACGAGCGACCTCGCTCAGGAGGAGATGGAGAAGAGCATGACCGACTTCATGGACGACCGTGGTGGTGGAGGAAGCGAGTTCGAGCTCAGCTGACGGGCCTCGGTCGAATCGCCCCCAAGCGAAACCCCGAGATTTCGCTCTAGCCCGGCTCGCCCGCCGAGCCCACAGCGAAGGCGAGCTCGCGCAGAAGATGACGCGCGCCGGCTACGAAGCCGATGAGATCCAACAAACACTCGTCTACCTTCGCGAACGGGGCTACGTCGACGACGCCACGTTCGCTCGCGATTTCGCCCGTACCCGCGCCGAACGATGGCGCTGGGGCCCCGCACGGATCGAGGGGCGCCTTCGCCTGCTGCGACTCTCCGAGCAACACATCGATGCCGCGCTCGCGGAAGCCTTCCCCGAAGGCGAGCAAGCCAGCGCCGAGCGGACTCTGGAGCGTTTTCTCGAGACGGACCGCCGCCGGGTGTCCGGACAACAGCGCAAAGCGCGCGCCTACCGTCATTTACTCTCCCGCGGTTTCTCCCCGGAAATTGCTCACGAGCTGGTAACGGGACAAGATTTCGAGGATACTGAAGGGTTAAAATTGTAGAAACTGAGTGAGCCAGAAGGCCAATGAAAGTTAGAGAAATAAGGAAGCGTTTCCTCGACTATTTCGCGGGGAACGGTCACCGAGTCGTCGCGAGCTCGTCTCTGGTCCCGCACGAGGACCCGACACTGCTGTTCGTGAACGCAGGGATGAACCAGTTCAAGGATGTCTTCCTCGGACTCGAGAAACGCGACTACAAGCGGGCCACGACGGTCCAAAAGTGTGTCCGCGCCGGCGGCAAGCACAACGACCTCGAAAACGTGGGGGTCACCGCGCGCCATCACACCTTTTTCGAGATGCTCGGGAACTTTTCGTTCGGGGACTACTTCAAGAAAGAAGCCATCGATTTCGCGTGGGAGTTTCTGGTGGACGAGCTCGGGCTCGATCCGGAACGACTCCAGGTCACGGTCTTCGAGGGCGACGACGACGTCGAACGCGACGGCGAGGCCCACGAGTACTGGCGCAAGTACTTCCCTGCGGAAAAGATCCAGGAGCTCGGCAAAAAAGACAACTTCTGGTCCATGGGCGACACCGGCCCCTGTGGTCCATGCTCCGAGGTCCACTTCTTCCAGGGCGATCATTTGCCGTGCGAGGAGCCCGAGTGTCTCGGCGTCGCTTGCGAGTGCGACCGCTGGCTCGAGATCTGGAACCTCGTCTTCATGCAGTTCAACCGCACCGAGGACGGAGCGCTCACTCGCCTTCCCGCTCCGAGCGTCGACACCGGCATGGGGCTCGAGCGGATCGCGGCCGTCGTTCAGGGCGTTTTGAGTAACTACGACACGGATTTGTTCACGACGCTTCTCGAGACCATTGGCAAGCGCACCGGCAAGACCTACCGGCGCTCGAGCTCCGACGATGACGTCTCCCTGCGCGTCATCGCCGACCACGCGCGCGCATCGACGTTTCTGGTGGTTGACGGCGTCATGCCGGCCAACGAAGGTCGCGGCTATGTCCTCCGCAAGATCATGCGCCGCGCGATGCGCCACGGTAAGAAGCTCGGTGTCGATGAGCCGTTTCTCTACGAGTTGACCGAGGCTGTCATCGAGGAGATGCAAGACGCTTATCCCGATCTGCTGCTCGGGCGTGAGTTGGTCCGACGCGTCGTCCACTCGGAAGAAGAGCGCTTCAGCACGACGCTCGCGACTGGCATCGCGGCCCTCGAAGAGAATCTCGCTCGGGCCGATGTCGTCGAGACCCGACTCCTGCCTGGCGCTGACGCGTTCAAGCTCTACGACACGTTCGGAATGCCGCTCGACCTTCTCGAAGATATAGCCGGCGAGTCCGGCGTCACTATCGACGACTACGGTTTCGAGAAGGAAATGGAGGGCCAGCGCCAGAAAGCGCGGGAGTCGTGGAAAAAAAGCGCGGCCGCTCCGGATCGGACCATTTACGGCGAGCTACGCGGCCGCTTCCAGACGCGCTTCGATGGCTACATCAGCACCAAAGAAGAGGGTCGCGTTGTGGCGATGACCCGCGACGGTATCGAAGTCCCCGAGCTCGCCGAGGGTGACGAGGGCGAGGTGTTGCTCGACACCACGCCGTTTTATCCCGAGGGAGGTGGCCAGCTCGGCGACCGAGGCGTTCTGGCAGGTCCCGGCGGGGTCGCCGATGTCGTTGACACTCAGTCACCAGTCGCCGGGCTCATAGTTCACCGTGTCAAGATCACCAAGGGGACCCTCGGCGCTGATCAGCGCGTCGTAGCGACGGTGGATCCTGCGCTGCGAACCGGCGCCGCGGCGCACCACACGATGACGCATATGCTCCACGCGGCTTTGCGAGAGACGCTGGGCCTTCACGTCAAACAGGCCGGCTCGCTCGTGGCGCCGAATCGTCTCCGATTCGATTTCTCCCACTTTGCACCGCTCACACCCGGAGAGCTCGAACAGATCGAAGGCCGCGTGAACGAAAAGATCCAAAACGATCTCGACGTCACCTCCGAGACGCTTTCAATCGACAAGGCTCTCGCGCGCGGTGCGATTGCATTCTTCGGTGAGAAATACGGTGACGAGGTTCGTATTGTCGAGATCCCTGACTTCAGCCTCGAGCTTTGCGGCGGCACACACTTGCGACGCACGGGTGAAGCCGGTCCATTCGTGATCACGAGCGAGTCGTCGGTGGCTTCCGGCATTCGTCGCATCGAAGCTCTGACGGGCCGGGCCGCGGTGGCGCACTTCCGCTCGCAGCTCTCGCTCATCGAGGACGCGAGCAAAATGCTCCGTGCACGACCTGAGGAGCTTGCCCACGCCGCAGAACGGCTTCGGGACGATTTGAAACAAAAAGAGCGAGAGATCGAAACCCTAAAGCTCAAGCTCGCGACGGGTGCGAGCAGCAGTGAATCGGAGTCCGCAGAGACAACCGTCGGCGACGTCCTCATTTGGACGCCGAGACCGCTCGAAGATTTCGGCAAGAAAGAACATCGACAGGTCGTCGACGCGTTCAAGGACAAGCACAACGACACCCCATGGGTCGCCGTCTCCACCTCAGTGAACGACGACAAAGTCTCACTGATCGTCGAGGTCTCCAAGGAGCTAAGCGATCAGCTTCGCGCCGACCACCTCATCAAGCAGCTGGCGTCGATCATCGAGGGACGCGGGGGCGGCAAAGCGGAGCGAGCAGAGGCCGGAGGACGCTATCCGGAGCGTCTGCCCGAGCTTCTCGAGCGCGCGCGTGAGTGGGTGCGCGAAACCTTGGAGGGCCAGCGTGTTTAGAGCTTTCCCAAAGAGTTGCCTGGTTACTTTTATCGCGTGGTGTCTTCTTGTCGCGGGGGCGAGCGTCGCCAACGCACAGGTCTATGGCTATACCGATGAGAACGGCCTGCTCATCCTCTCGAACGTACCCACCGACGACAAAATGCGGCTCATCGCCGACGGCACTGCCGAAGAAGCGGGCACGACGTGGCGCTACTCGGGTCAATACGACGACATGATCGTCAAGGCCTCACGCCTGTTCGGCGTCGACTCCGCGCTGGTGCGAGCGGTCATCGCCGTCGAGTCGGCGTTCAATCGCTACGCACGCTCACACAAAGGGGCTCGCGGCTTGATGCAACTGATGCCAGCCACTGGACGCAGCTACGGCGTCGTCAACGCATACGACCCGTGGCAAAACATCCGCGGGGGCACGGCGCACCTCAAGAGCTTGATTGACGAGTTCGGCAACCTCCACCACGCCCTCGCAGCGTACAACGCCGGCGCGACCCCGGTCCGTCGATACGGCGGGATCCCGCCTTACGCCGAAACCCGGAACTATGTGCGCAAAGTCATGGCGATTTACCGCGCCGGTAGTAAAGTCCAGATTGTCAAAGGCGGGAAGATGTACAGCATCGGTGAGCCGGGAGGAAAAACACAGATCACGATGTTCCACGGCACGGGGTCCCGACCTTCCAACCCCGACGGCCCCAGGTCCTCTCTGGCGGAGTTGGCGCGCCGAAATCGTGCGCGACCCGCGGCGGCAGCGACGACCAAGGCACCGACGCAACCAACGCCCGGTCACCAAGATACGGGCGAGGCGATCTACTACCGGTTCGTGGATCCTGATGGCGTCGTCAGGATCACGCGAGAGCGGCCCGCGAGCTACCCTTACGACGTTTTGGACCCCTGAGCTGGGCTGAGTTTCCGGAGTCGGGCGGGCAATCGGTTCGCAATTTGCGATAATATTGTTGGGCTTCGCCGGACCGCCGACGCGAAAGGCGAACGATACCAGAGAGTCTATGGTCAACCAATCCTCGACGCCTTTCGACCAGGGTCTGTTCCTCGTTCACCTCAATCGAGGAAGAGAGCACTTCGACAAGAGAAGCTTCGCCGACGCAGCTGAAGAGCTCGAAGAAGCCCGACAGCTCAGACCCGAGGACGACTCGGTGTTGAACCTGTTGGGCCTCGCCTATTTCAAACAAGAGAAATACAAGGAGGCGGACTCCGTTTACCGCAAGCTCATCGAGTTGAATCCCGAGTCTTACACGCTCCACTTCAACCTGGGGCTCGTGTGCTTCAAGACCGGAGATTTGGACAATGCGGAGGCGATCTTTCTACGTGCGCTCGAGCTGAAACCCGACAACCAGAAGACCCATTTCTACCTCGGCAACATCTACGAAAAGAAGAAGCAGTTCTATAACGCGATTTTTCAATATCGCAAGGCCGGCGCGAATATCATGGTGAAGCGCGTCCAGGAGAAAATCGACCGGGAGCGCCCGACGGAGGGTCGAGCGGACGGCGACTTCACGACGCAAACCCCAAACACCGTAGAAAAAGAGCCCCAGAATCCGGAAGCCACGTCGCCGAACGTTAGCTTGGCCGCCGAGCCCCCGGTCCAAGAGGCGCCGGATACTCTGGAGAAAATCAACGTCGACCACATCGACCGGCGGCGCTTTCTTACCGCGCTTCAGACGGGGCTGTTCAACGAAGGGGCTCCTCCAGTGACGGGCACGACACTGCCCCCGGTCAAGGTCGAAACGGCGATGGTCGGCGGCGAGGAAACGTCACCGAACATCAACGTCGATCACGGGCCGACGAAAACATCCGACACCCAAGAAGAGGTTCTCTCGGCCGAGCAGCAAAACGTCATCGCGGACGCGATCGAAGAGCGATCCTGGGAGAGCGACCAGACCGTGCCACCACCGACCAACGCCACGGTGAAGCACTCGGCCAGCAGGATCCGAGTCACCGAGCCGGTCGTCGAGGACCAGTCGCTTTCAGAAATGGCGAGAAACAAAGTGCCGTCAGACGCGAGCGACGCCCTTTTCTCCGAGCGCCGCCATCAAGAGCGACGCGACCGGCGGGGCGGTCCGACCTCGGACATCCCTCCGGCAGAGGCTATCCGATCGGGCGAATCGGACTCACACGGACAACCCAAGGTAATCACTTGGGGAGGGCAAGACCAACGCCCAGAGGACCCGAGTGTCTATGCCCGAATGCGCCGGCGTGACGACATCTTTCGTTATCTCGAGAACA
Source organism: uncultured Acidobacteriota bacterium (assembly GCA_947259165.1). Lineage (GTDB taxonomy): Bacteria > Acidobacteriota > Vicinamibacteria > Marinacidobacterales > SMYC01 > CAMYKY01. The sequence continues at coordinate 22,069 of CAMYKY010000115.1, forward strand.
ACCTCATGGAGGTCAACTTCTCCGGGAAGGTCTTCATCAAGCAAGGAACAATCTACAGCTACAGCGGGAACCTCACCTTCTGGGTCAAGCCGCAGCGGGAGGAATCGGTACCTCCGCTGGTGATTGTCAGCGGCACGGGGAAGCTCCTTCTCACGGATCGGCAACGCAACATCAGCGTGATGAGAATCGAGGATGAGGAGATCTTCGTCGAGCCGTCGCACCTGCTCGCGTGCCAGGAAACTCTGACCCCTCGCTACGCTGTCATCGACAAGGACGATGGAACCCCGGGTCTCCATGTCCTGATGATTAAGGGGTCGGGCGTGCTCGCGCTGTCGGTCGCCACCAATCCGCTCCTACTGACCGTGCAGAAAGCGTATCCGGTGAACGTCTCGAGCTCGAGCCTCATCTCGTGGGCCGGAGAGCTCAACCCGACGATCGTCGAAGACGAAGCCCTCGCCGAAATCATGCTTCCGGGCCCCGCGAAGGGCGTGAACCTGAGGCTCGTGGGCGAGGGACGAGTCATGATGGAGAAGTCGTCGCCGAATTAAGTTTCGTCGCCACCCCGTCGTGCCCGTGCCCGCGTGCGGTGCCCGTGCCCGATTTCTTTCGAACCTGGCCGCATCGTCGTCAGAGGGAAGAGGCGAGAAAGCTCATTTCGGGTTTTAGTCGGGCACGGTCACG
>CAMYKY010000116.1 GCA_947259165.1 uncultured Acidobacteriota bacterium
CAATGAGACTCAGGGGAACGATGACCTTGGTGATGACGAAACCGCTCTGACGGGTTGCGTTCAAGTTTTGTACGACACGGACGACGCGGTTTCCGGCGTGCAGGTTGATGTCGCTAACGACCATGTCCCCGCTTTCGATCTGCCACCCCGCGACCGAAAAGGCGTCGATTCGCCCTGCCGCGTCTCCGTCCACGGTCACTTCGATTTCGTCGGGGCCATAACGAGTCGAGGCAATATCCATCCGGAGTGTTTGGGTGTCGAAAGGAAAGTCTCGGAGGTCTAGACGAGAGGCGAAGGTAGCGAAACGCCGTGCCTCGAAGGTGACGTGGCCCGCCGCGGTCACCCGGACGACATCGGGGGACAATATCTGTATGTCTCTTCGATTAATCAACGTGAAACCCGGATCCCAAACGGCACTCATCGGAAAAAGTCGATCGGCGCGGTCTTCCGCACTTTCCTCGAGGGCGAGACGCGGATCGGTCCACGAAATCGTGGCGAGGACATCGCCTTTGAAGGTTTGAGATACATCGTCGATCTCGACGATGTCGATAATAAAGACGCCAATCGACACCTCGGTTCGCACGCCGTCGGGGTCCGGCCGAGTCGTGATGAAGCTGCGGTCCTGGGCTTGGCTCGCACTCGATATCCAAAGTGCCATGACGACTAAAGTTTTGAGCCCCCACTGACGCGTGGCTCGGACCGGCTTGGAGTCGGAGCTGCGGTACCGCGTCAATAGAAAACCGCGCCTTCGCCGCGATCCGCGACGAGTTGAGCGACGTGCTCCTTCAATTGCTCACGGCGTTTGAGGATGCTGCCCACCTCGGCGGGGGTGAGGTATCCGCCCAGTGCGCCTCGGATATCGTCTTCCGTCAGTGAAACGAGTTTCTCCCAACTCGTTCGACGTACCCGCACAACGCGGTCGTTGAGGAGGGAGTATTTGAATTGGAATGCTCGGGTGTGATCGATCATCCAAAGTGTATAGTCCGGCGAGACCAGGATATTGCCGGCATTTCGATCAATGTTATAAACGAGATTATCAAAAAAATACATGTCCCAGAGCTGTTCCGCCCACGCGAGGCCGCTCGGCGGTGCGAAGCTATCGCCTTCTTCATCGAGCGCGTCCTCGAGCCAGATCTGGAGGCTTCCTTTCCGTCCTCGTATGGTACGGCTGACGACGGGAGGGATGCGGGGTATGTCAATCAGCTTCGCGAGCTCGTAAGCGGCGCACTCGAACAGGTAGCTGTCAGCGAAGAGTTGATAGTGAACGCGCTCGAGCGTTATGGAGCGTTCTCTGCGATCGACCTCCCTGAATATACCGTGAGCGCGAACGCCGTCCTTTTCGAGAGTCACTCGCACCGATCGGTTGATGCCCGTGCCGATGGACTTTTCAGAGGTGACCTTCGCGGACTTCAGGAACTCCATGATGGACGCATCCTCTTGGAACGGGAGCGGGTCCCCACTCGCATCGAGCCATACGTTTTGCGCTGACGCGGCCGTCGCCAGCGCCAGGACTACGACCAACAGTCCTGCGGGTAAGGCGAGGTGTTGGCGGGGGCTACGCTTCGAGGCCATGCCGAGCTCCTTTCGCATTTCGGGTGCTTATTCTTGCACACGTATCGACGGGTTCGCGAGAACGTCCGTGCGGGAGCCTCGGGCAGCGTTACGCTCACCCCGGAACGATTGGGTGACGGAGGGGCGATCGCATCTGGACGTGCTGAGCTGTTTCCGGGGGGGCATGTCAGGTGTCTGTACCCGAATCGATGTGCGCGCTAGGAAGTCTCCTCCGCGCCCTCATCCGTTTCCGATTGTGACTCCGGTGTTTCCGGCAACTGCTGGGAAGCGGCGAGCTGCGCCGTCTCGTGTCGAGGCGGCATGATGACCCAGAGCGCAAGGTAGACCAGGATTCCCCAGCCGCCGAGAAACGCCGCAATGATGAACGCCACCCGCAGCGCGGTGACAGAGACGCCGAACTGTCGTGCGAGACCGGCGCAGACTCCGGACAACATCTTCGCGTCGAGATCACGGTACCACTCGCCGGCACCGGGGCGCGGCCCTACCATGCTGCCGCAGTACCGGCACTTCACCGCGGCTTCTTTGATGTCTTCCGCACAAAACAGGCAGGTCTTGGTGCTCATGGAGTCCTTTCTCTGAGTTGCAGGCCCCAGCTCGCCAGCAGGGGAAGCGAGCCGTACGCGACGGAAAGCGTTAGCAACAAGGACACGCCGAGCAATGAAGCACTGGCCATCGCGAGCTCGGGAGTCGCAATTCGCTCAATCGCCGAGTAGCTGATCCAAATCATTCCGGCGTTGACGGCGATGATGATGGGGAACGAGAACACTCCTGCAAGCGTTAGTCCCCAGTAGATTCCGCGGCGCCGCGCGGATCTTTCGAGCAGCACCGGCCTCAACTTCTCGAAGGTGCGCAACACGAGATCTTCTGGCGGTGCGAGGCTGCGCTCTGCCGCCTGGAACGAACCGCAGTCGCTGCACTGCGCCTGGTCGCCGTGGTGGGGCGCGATCGCGCCGCTCAGGAGCTCTTGTTGATGTCGTTCGCACGCCGGCTTCATGCTGTTTCCTCTGTCGTCATGAGGTCGCGAAGTTTTCGAACCGCGTGATGAAGGCGGCTTTTGACCGTTCCTCGTGGGATGTCCGCTGTTCGTGCAATCTCTGGCTCGTCCAATCCTTCGAAGAAGCGCAGCTCGATGATCTCGCGGTGGTGGTCGGGAAGCTCGTTGATGGCACGCGAGAGGTCGACGCGAAGATTCCAAGAATGCTCGATGCGTTGATTTGCATTTTCGGGAAGCTCCTCTGGCGCGAGGAGCATAGGCGCTGCCGGGTGAGCCGCGCGCTTCGCACGGTCACGGGCGAGGTTCGTCGCGATCGTGAAAATCCAAGGTTTGAATCGGCGCGACGCATCGAATCGAGAACCAGCCCGCAGTGCTCGTAAGAACGTCTCCTGGAAGAGCTCTTCGGCGTCGGCCGGGTTGCGCGTGAGTCGGAGCAGGGTTCCGTAGAGCGGGCGACGATACCTTTCGAGCAATTGTCGCGTCGCCTTCTCGTCGCCGGCGAACATTCTTTGCGCGAGGTGCTCATCGGTCAGGGCGTGCCCTCCGCCGGCGTGTCCTGACTCTGCGGCTCGTCCGGGCTGCGAGGGCTGTCTGAGCCGTTCGGGGGCGTTTTGCCGCGAAACCACGCAGCCACTCTAACGAAAATGTCTTCTGTCTTCTGAACCGCTGTCTCGAGGATCGAAGGCTCGCCGTTATCGCCAGAAACGAAGCTTCCCAGGGGCGAGAGTCCACCCGGTTCGGCGGGAAGTAGCAGCCAGAGCGCGAGGTAAAGAGGAGGACCAATGAAGCTGAGAAACGTCAGTACGATGAACGTGAGCCTAACGAAAGTGACGGAGATCCCGAAGGCCTCCGCGAGAGCAATCGAGACACCGGCGATCTGGCGTCCTGGGCGGTTGCGGTAGGCGTCGGGTGCGGACGCACCTCCGAGCCGACTCCGGCAATGGGGGCATAGTGTCGCTGCTGCCCTCACGGGCTCAGCGCAGTAGGGGCAATCTTTTGTGTCGTTTTCGGCCATGTCGGTAGGTAATACCTCCGAGAGGGCCGAAAGGTTCACTCGATCAGCGTCGGCGCCCGCCGCCTCTTCTGGCCCCACCGCCGCTGCTGCGGTAGCTCTGCGTTCTGGCCGAGCCCCGCTGGCGGGCCTGGTAATCGCGGTTCATCTGGTTGGGTTGTGTCCTTCGGGTTCCTGTTTGCTGTTGCCACTGACCGGCTTGCGAACGCTGGTGGACGTTTCCGGATCGATCGCTGTACAGGTTGTTCGCGCGATTGGCCGCAGGACGCGGCTGGTTCGCCGCTCTGGTGGCGGGCCTCGTCCTGGGATTTGCTCTCGGCACGTTGTTCCGGCGGTAGATGTTTTGCGAGCGGTAACGGCTGTCCAGCCGCCCCGCTGCATACCCCGCACGGGCACCACTTCGATAGCCGCTGTGCCAGCCGCGAGCGTAGCCCCGGTGATAAGGACGGTAACCGACGGGGCCCCAGTAGCCTCGATGCCCCCAACCGCCGAAACCGATCCCGAACGTGAAGCGTCCCGTGCTGTAGCTGAACCCGAAGCCCCAGCCGTACCACGGATTCCAGCGCACGTGAAATCCGTACGTCGCTGGGCGCGGGTAATACATCGTTCCCCACCAAGGCTGGTAGTACCACCCGGTGCCGTACACGATGGCGCCGTGGTAGATGTAGCTCTGAGTGTAGCCGGGATAGTAGCCGACGTAGACGATCTCGGGAGTGGTGTCGTAGATGTAGACGTATTTCGTATTGTAGACCGGACTCGAAGGCGGGATCTTCCGGATCTCGTCCGGCACTGCCGTGGCGACAGCCCACGGTCCATAGACCTGATCGGCAACGTACCAGACGCCGTCCTTCGCGCAGTAGTACTTGTTGTCGTCTTTGATGACTTGCTCGGAAGTGTTTGTGGCGTACTGGAGGCTCGTCCCTTCGATCGCCTCGAAACGTGGGTTACCGTCATAGGTCACCTGGATGGTGGCACTCCGAGAAACGGCAGCGGTTTGAGGGATACTCGCGTCCAAGATCGCCTCTTTGGCCTCGTCAGTGTTTGCGACCCAAACGCGCACGTGGCCGACGTCGGAATCCTCGGGGATGTCGGCGAACGCAGCCGGGAGAGCGTCGGCGGCGATGAAGCTCCACGGCCCCTGGAGCCCTTCACTCGCGAACCATCGTCCCGAGAGCAGTACGAAGTGTTTCTGGGTGGCGATCTCCATGAACACGTCGCTCTCGGAATTACTGATGTAAAGAAGGTCGCTACCTACGGGCTTGTAGTCAGGCTCACCGCTCGTGACGATGAGCTCCGTCGGCTCCTTCGCTATGATGATAGCGGGCGGCGTGGTCGGGCCGAGATCGACTTCCTCACCCGCATCCTCCATCGCTGCTTCAGCCTTCGCGCGGGCCTGCTTCTCTTCCTCGACCGGTGCCAGCGACTGGACTCCGGCGGGGACGCTCTGGGTGAACTGCCATGGCCCCTCGAGCTGAACCGCCGAATACCACTGGCCCTGACCGGCGTAGAGGTAGTAGTTCGATCCTGAGAGGATGATCATGAACGCCGAGTTCACGACATGTAGCGTGCCGGGATGCCCCGCGACGTCTTTGAGCTGTGGCTCGCCGTCAATCGTTACCAGGATTGCTGGATAGTCGACGAACTGGATCTTCGGTGCGTCGTTCTTGAAACCGATTGAAGTCCGGTTCTCGTGTTCTGCGAGATCGAGCAACGCGAGGAGACGGTCGAGCGAAATCGTCATCTCTTGCCCATTGAGATTCTCTACGAGAATATCGGTCAGAGTTTTTTCTTGGTCGCCCGTCGCGTCGGGAAACCGCACCTGAGGTACTTTCGTCTCCAATATCGTCACGATGCGGTTGTCTCGATCGGTTGCGACCCGCGACGCGAACCAAACGGCTCCGAAAACCGGCGTGGTCGCTCCGTCGAGAGTCACGGACACCGCAGCCCGCGCGGTAAGGTCGTTCTGTACGAACGAATCCACTTGAGGCTGGTAGACCAAAATCCTGGCCGCCGGCGTGTCAATCTCGCGTGGCCACCCGAGATCGTCTTCTTGAGCGAACACGCCCGTCGCGAGTGTTATCGCGAGAACGATCCCTCTGAATGCTGCAGGCTGCATGCTCAATGCGGTCAAAATCACATCCTCTTGTATTTCGTCCCGGCTCCGCCTTCTCGCGGGCGCCAGCGTGGTCCGAGTATGTCGGTGGTCTTGCAGTCGACGCAGTTCGAGAAATTGACGACGAGATCGTCGCCTTGTCGCTCGTAAACCGCGGCGGGGCACATGTCTTCGTAGAACTGGGCCACTTCGGCCGGAACGTCCTTCGCGACATCCAAATGCGAAGGCATGTCGTCGCGGGTGTTGTTGCCCGATCGAAAAACACCGTCGAGCTTGCTGAACGTCAGCTTGCCGTCGGGTTTGAGCTCCCGCGTCGGTGTGACGCTCTTCGGCTCGGCAGCGTCTTCCTCAACGTCGATCTTGCCGCCGAACGCGGCGCCCCCGGTCACCGTCATGAGGCCGGCTTTGAACCCGCCAACGTAGAAGCCGGACTTGAATCCGAGGCGCACGTTCCGGGTCTTGTACATATCGGATCGGATGTAGCTGTCATGGATCGCGGTGTCGTAGGAGGCTAAGCTGGACGCTGAGGTATCACCCTGTTTCAGCGCGTCGTAGATCGCACGCGCCGCGAGCATTCCTGACTTCATCGCGTAGTGGATGCCTTTGAGTGAGGGAACATCCACCAGCCCGACGCCGTCACCTACCATCAGCAATCCGTCACCGTGAAGACGATCGGGAAGAGAATGGTAGCCGCCCTCGGGGATCGTCTTCGCGCCCCATTCGAGCATCTCGCCGCCTGCGAGGTAGGGACGAAAAAGGGGATGGCTCTTCATCTCCTGCAACAACGCGTGAACATCCAAGGAGGTGTCACGGTAGTCGAGCCCGACGACGAGGCCGATAGCAGCGAGGTTCTCGGCGAGTGGGTAGAGAAAGCTACCGCCGAACGCGTCGCGAGGAAGAGGCCACCCAAGCGTGTGGATCACGGTGTCGACCGGGCGTTTCACCTCCCACAGCTCTTTCACGCCAAGCGCGAAGATCTGGGGGTTCGGAGACGCGATGGCTTGTCGGTTGAGATATGCCTGCGTCAGCGGGCCGCGCGTGCCTTCCGAGAGCACGGTGACCTGTGCGGTCACATCGGTCGGCGGCATGTAGTTGCTGCCAGGCTTGCCGTCTTTCGTGAGCCCGCCGGGGGCGGTGCGGACGCCGACCACGCGCGCGCCGTCGACGAGAAGCGAGTCTGCGGGAAAACCGGTAAAGAGATTCACCCCCAGCGCTTCCGCCTTGTCGCCGAGCCAGCGGACCGACTCCGAGATCGATGCGACGTAGTTGCCGTGGTTTTGCATCGTCGGCGGAGTCGGCAGGCGAATCGAGCTGGACTCGGACATGAGATACACGCGCTCCCGCTCGACTTTGGTACGAAACGGGAAATCGCTATCGGAGAGCTCAGGAAACAGCTCTCGGAACGCCACCGGGTTGACGACCGCGCCGGAGAGGCAGTGTTGACCGAGCTCTTCGGATTTCTCGAGAACGCCAATCTCGACCTCACCGAGATCGGGGTCATCTTTGACGAGCTTCGCGAGGGCAATCGCGCCCGCGAGACCCGCGGGACCGCCCCCGACGAAAACGACGTCCATGGGGACCGCTTCTTCGGTGGGCGCCTCTTCGAGGATGAGCTCGTCGACCGGAAGGGGAGGTTGGTAGTCAGAAGGAACGAACGATTTCATTAAACACCGAATTCTTTTGCGCTCCAAGACAGACCTAACGCGCTCGGTGGCGCCATGTAGCCGAGCAGCGCTGATGCGGCGACGACCGCCGGGCTCGCGAGGTAGCCGAGCCCTCCAAGGCCCATACGGTTTTGCCAGTTGCGGTTGAACGTAGTGATAGCCTTTTCGCCTTCCTTCAACGCATCGGCGCCCTGGCCGAAACACGGTCCGCACCAGGAATCACGAATCTGGCCGCCCGACGCTTGTAACACGTCGGCGATCGACGCTCCCCCGAGCCGCGGTTCGGGCTGCTCGATCTGGGCCTTGACGCCACCCGAGCCGGGGAAGATCACGAAATCGCGGGCTGCCTTGGCAAAGCCTTTGCTGCGCGCCGCTTTGAGGACGAGTGCTGCCTGCAGGAGGTCCTGGTAGCTTCCATTGGTGCAAGAGCCGATGTATGCCTTGTCGAACGCGAGCCGCTCGCTGGCGACGTCGTTCGCGGAAAAAGCGTTGCCCGGTGAGTAAGGCTTCGCGATCATCGGCACGACTTCCGAAAGATCGAATCTCTCGTCGATCTCGTAGTGAGCTTCGTCGCCCGGTCGAACCCGCGGGTAGGGGAGCTGGTTCATCCCTTTGTCTCGGTACCATGTATCGGTGATGTCATCCGCCGCGAAGATGCCGTTTTGCGCTTCACCCTCTGCCATCATGTTGCAGATCGTGTTCCGGTAGGCGATGGGGAGCTGGTGAGTCGCGTCGACGAACTCAACCGACATCCCTTGCGATTGATTGGTGCCCCAACGTTCGAGCAGTGCGAGCACGATGTCCTTGCCGCTCACCCACGGCTGCAGCGACCCTTCGAAGACGACACGCCGAGCGCGAGCGAGCGTGAAGTAGATGTAGCCGGTGGACCAACCGAAGCCGAGCGTCGTCGAGCCGACACCGATCCCGATGGCTCCGTAGGCCCCATAGGCGCGGCTATGCGAGTCGGCTCCGGGGACGAACTGGCCGGGGAGGATGAGACCCTGCTCGGGAAAGTAGAAATGAAAGATGCCGTCGCCGGGAGTCGCGTAATACGGCTTGTCCATTTGTTGCAGTTGGGCGAACTCGCGTCCGATCGACGTTTGCTTGTCGTCCGCATCGACCCCGGTGAAGACGAAGTGGTCGTTCGCGACCGCCGCCTGGCGCGGGTAGATCGCCTTGCCCCCGGTGATCTGGTTGAAGGTGTGGATAGCGAACGGTGCGGTGCCATCGGAAGCGGGAAGCAAGTCCGCGTAAACGCGTAGCGTCGCTCCGGGCTTCACCTCGGCGTCTTTGTCGACGCGGTGGGCCCAGACGATCTGTTCGGTGGTCGTGAGCGTTCTCGCCATCGCGGCATCGGGCCACTCGATGGCTGGCTCCCGCTCGACGGACCCAGCGAATTCTCGTCGTCCTACGGCAAAGATTCCCCCCGAGCGGCGAATCTCGTCTTCTTTCGCGGTGAGCGGCGACGGAGCATAGGTTTTTGCCTGCGTGACGTTTTCGAGCTGACGCGTGTCCGGATCGTACGCAAACTCATCTCCGTCCGTCGCGTCTCGAACCGCCTCGGGCGACTGCACGACCTCGAGTCCGAGGTTGAACGCGTTCCTGCGAAAGATATCGCCCATGTTCTCGGCGCAGACGATCACCATGACGAGCCCGACTTCGTCTGCCACCGCCTTCAACCCCGCTGGGCTCATCTCGCGAGACGAGCCGATAGCAAAGCGTTTGCCCGCGATGACGAACGTCTCTCCCGCATGCACCCGTTTGCGAAAATCGGGCATGAGGTATCGGAACGCGCCCACTTTCCACTTTTCGTCCAAGGCGTCGAGGCTTTCCGAGACGCAGTCTTTGGCAGGGGTAATTTGATCGGTGTCGATCGCGTCGAGCTTTTCGCCCGGGCGCTTTGGGTCCCATAAAATGAGGGCCCTACCCGAGATACGGTCGTTGCCTTGGGCCGGCATCGCGGCATCGGCGCGCTCCGAGACGTTGTTCGTGGCGTTGCCCGGCCACAGCTTCGCGGGTTGGATTCGGTGCATGTCGGTTTGCCGCCCACATTATATATACGGGGCTGGGCAGGAGGCGTGTGGAGGGCCGATAAAATGGGCCCGGCGAGGAGCCGGGCCCCTAATTTAGCAGAACGGCGGAAACGCCGTTCACTAAACCCAAAGGATGCCGTTCGTAGTCATTATTAGTTCCTCCCGCGAACGCATTGGTTTGGGTTTCTTCCGCTCAAGGCGACGATAGTCTCACCGCGATCGGCCTCAGTCAACCACTATTTGTGGTTTATTTATCCACACCCACAAGATGTAGGGTGTCCACGAAGGGTAACAACGAATCCACAGCTTCTGCACAAGTTATGCAGAAGTTATGAACAGGGGGCTGTGGATAAGCTCGTCGGCGGGAGCATGATGCTCCCGTTCCGACTGTGGAGGCTCAACGACTCAACGTGTCATCGCTGCCGCGTCTTGTGGGCGATCGAACGAGGGGCGCGACTCGGCATTCGCCAAATTCCACGACAACTGGTGTACCAGCCGTGCGATCCGCTCGAGTTTGTCGTATTCGATGCGTTCGGGGATGTCGAACTCTGTGTGGTAGTCGGGATGGAGCCCGGTGTGGAAGAACAGCGACGGCACGCCCATTTGTAAGAACGGCCACTGGTCGCTTCGCCGTAGGAGATTGGAAGCGTTGTTGTCGTAGCGCATCTTGAGCTCGAGCTCGGCGCCTCGGTTTGCCTCTTCGACGCCGGCCTTCAGTGTGGCACTGTAGGTGTAGCCCATAATGTTGACTGTGTTGGCGTTGGATTCTGCGGTTTGAAGCTCGAGGCCGCGGAAGCGCCGGCCACCTCCGACGCGGACTTCTTCGTTGCGACCGATCATGTCCATGTTCAGGACCGCTGCCGTCTGCGCGAGCGGAACCAGGGGCTGCTCTGCGTAGGCCCAGGCACCGAGGAGACCGCGCTCCTCCGAGTCCCACGCTGCGAACAGGACGCTGCGGCGAGGGCGCTGTCCGTCGCGCGCCGCGAGCGTGTACGCTTCGGCGATTTCCAGCAGGGCCACGGTTCCCGATCCGTCGTCGTCCGCGCCGTTGAACACGCGATCGCCGACCGCGCCCTCGTGGTCATAGTGCGCGCACACGATGATCCATTCGTCCCGTAGGCCTGGGTCCGACCCTTCGATGGCGGCGACGATATTCCGATCGTCTACGACGTGTCGCTCGACACTAGACGTAATTCGTAGCGAATGACCCGGAACGGATGTCGGCTCGATGCCACCGGCCGTCTCGGCCTCGAGTGTGAGCTCGTGGAGAGTCTTGCCAGTGACACTCACGATCGTTTCGGCGAGCGATGGCGATATTTGCATTGCGGGAATGTGGACGCGTTCGGCCCAGCTGGCCAGTGTGTAGCGCGGGATGCGCCGTGGTGACGACGGCCAGTATTGCGCGAAGCTATCCGAGAAATTCGTGACATTTACGTCGGAGGGATGGTTATGAACATCGCTCACGAACAAGATGGCGGCGGCGCCAGCACTTTGCGCGTAGAGCGCTTTGCGCAGCTCTCGCGAGTATTCCGACCTGACGACGCCATTGAAGACAGAGTCGGGATCTCGCTCCGCCGGCTCGTGATCCAGAACGAGCACGATTTTACCCCGAAGAGACCCGTCGCCGTAGTCGTCGTGAGACAGTTTCGGAGCTCGAATCCCGTAACCGGCGAAGACGAGCTCGCCCTGCACGCTCCCACTGGCGCTGAAGCGAAGGGGGAAGAATCCTTCTCCCACTTGCGCTCGCATCGTCGTGCCGTCGTCGCGCAACAGCTCGAGCCCATTGTCGAGTCCGAGCCCGGATTTCACGAGCCGGAAAGGCTGGTCGAACGAACCGGAGGCTCCCTTTGGAATCAGGCCGAGGCGTTGGAACCGCGAGCGGATGAATGCACCGGCGACGGCGTTTTCTCGCGTCTCCGTAAGCCGGCCTTGCATCTCGTCGGACGCCAAAAAGAAGAGGTCGGCGCGGAGCTCGTCCGCGAGGATCGTGTTGTTTCCGGGCGCGGCGTCCTGCGCTCCGACCGGTAGGGAGGTGACGAGGAGGAGAGCAAGGATTCGTTTCATGAAGGGGGATAGTAGAGCCGAGTGGCACCGAGTTCAAGGGTTCTTCCTGGCTGCGGCGGGGCGACCGTGATGGAGAGTCGGGCACGGGCACGAAGTCGATGCCGACCTTCGGCGCAGAGCTATTCGTCGAGCACGCGCAGGTACTTGCGCCAAGGACCGACAGCGTCGCGGTACTGTTTTGCCATCACTCGCGCGATTTGGCGGATGTGCGCGAGATCGTGAACAGTCCAGGTCGCGAGCAGTTGCCGAAGCGTCACCGTTCCGAGGTCGGGGTGGGCGCCTTCGAGCTCGAGCTGTTCGGGTTGGATGCCGAGTGAACGCACGTGGTCGAGATTCCGAGCGCGCAGATCTCGAAACGTTGCGAGCATCTCAGCGAGTGAAACGTCCTTGTAGTCTTCCCGAAAGCTGAATCGGTCGAACGGTGGGAAAGGTTTGTCGACGCCGTGCTCGAGAATCATCTTGGTCCGCTCGACCCAGTCCGTCTCTTCTCCTCCGATGAGGTGGCCGATCACGTCGCGCGGAGTGAACGTGTCACCTCCTTCGTTCACCAAGATCCACTCGTCTGAAAGCCCCGTCAGAAGCGCCGATACCGTGGCCGGCGTCCGCTCCAAGATCTCGAATCCGTGCGTGACATCGAAGTCCATACTGACGACGTTAGCTTACCGTCGTCGCTTTGTGAAATGTCCTAAGGCAAAAAAACAAGTCACACCACGGAGTCACGGAGGCTCACGAAGAAGAAGATGTCATCGTCGCCTCCTCCGCGCCACCGTGGTGAAGAATCTGCTCAGTTTTTCCACAATCGTTGCCACCAGCTACCTGGTGCCGGAAGCGCGTCGTCGCGAAGGTTCATCTTGTTCCGGATGTCCGCGATATCCCAACCGGTGAGTGACGCGAGCGTTTGCGCCTCACGCTCCTGTCGTTCCGATACTTGCTGCGCGTACCCCGGGGCTTCGCAAGTCAGCTTGCCCGTGTAAGGATGGCGAAGCACGTAGCGCCCCTGGAAGTTGGTGCGGTCCGAGGTCTCCTGGAACATCAAGTCCTCCGGGAAGTGCTCCCCGTCGTAGCGGACGTGGAGGCGGGTGACAAAAGCGTTCTGGGCGCCAGCTTTGCCTCGGCGAGGAGCCACGTTGTCGCCCAGCCAAAACACGCCGAGCTCTCGCAGCTGACTCATTGAGAGGGGATCGGCCGCACAGGGATCGCACCACGACATGTCCCATGCGTATTCGAGGAAGACGCTTCGCATGTTCTCTTTGCGCACTTGCTCTGCAAACATGGATTTGTAGAAGTCCCCGAACTCGTTTTTCACGAACACGGGCAGCTCCATACCGGTCGGTAGCTTGACCGTGCGGTAGTTGGTGGTCTCCACCCGTCCGTTGCGGGTGAGGGTGTAGAGCACGAGGTCCTGAGCTCCGTTGGCGTTGACCGTTCCGAGTCGAATGGGAAGCATGAACTTCGGTGACTCGAACGCGATCTGAAGAGGTCTCAGGTAGTTGAACCCGAGGTTCGCCTGTTCTTGCAGGTTGACCTTGGCCACGAAAAAGCGCACCCGCTGGCGAATGTAGCTCGCGAGCACCCGGGATGCCCCGGGCGGCGTGCGGTAGCCATTGTCATCGAGCCACGTCTGCAGCCCATCGGATTGCTCCGCCGAGAGAATGATGATGTCGTACTCCCCAACGGTGTATTCCGCCTCGATGCTGATGCCGAGGGCGTTGGCCTTCATGTCCCGCTGGAGCATGTCGGCGCTTTCCATGGGTGAGG
>CAMYKY010000117.1 GCA_947259165.1 uncultured Acidobacteriota bacterium
TGCGATGGCATACCTGGGTATTTCGAGTATTCACAACGAAGCCAGCGCGCAAAAGGGCCAGAGATTTATGTACAGAACTTCTGGGACGGGACACTAGACTCGTTACCCCACGATGAGCACCGAGCCAGAAGCCGCATCCGAGAAAACCCCGGCTTTGACGCTGTTGTCGGAAGAGGAAGAGCTCTTCCGCGGCACGGTCCGCGAGTTCGCCGAAAACGAGGTCGGCCCGCTGGTCTCCAAAATGGACCAGGAAGCTCGGATCGAACCTGCGCTTCTCGAGAAGTTCTTCGAGCTCGGGTTGATGGGGATCGAAATCCCTGAAGCCTACGGCGGCGCGGGCGCGAGTTTTTTCATGGCCGCGCTCGCGGTCGAGGAAGTGTCCCGAGTCGACGCTTCGCTCGGCGTGTGTGTCGATGTTCAGAACACGCTCGTAAACAACGCAATGATGCGTTGGGCTACCGACGAGCAAAAGAAACGCTACCTCCCGCGCCTCGCCGAGAACACTGTCGGGGCCTACGCGCTCTCCGAGCCCGATTCCGGAAGCGACGCATTCGCCCTCACCTGCCGCGCCGTCGAAGACGGCGACACCTATCGGCTCACCGGCACCAAGCTTTGGATTACCAACGGCGCCGAAGCCGGGATGTTCATCGTCTTCGCCACCATCGACCCGAGCGCTGGCTACAAGGGCATCACTGCCTTCCTCGTGGAGCGGGAGTTCGAGGGCTTTACGGTCGGCAAGAAAGAAGACAAGCTCGGTATTCGCGCCTCGAGCACCACCGAGTTGATTCTCGAAGACTGTGTCGTCCCCAAGGCCAACTTGCTGGGCGAGCTCGGCAAGGGCTACAAGATCGCAATCGAGACGCTGAACGAAGGCCGCATTGGCATCGGCGCTCAGATGGTCGGTATCGCGAGCGGCGCACTCGACCACGCGATGGGCTACACCCAACAGCGCAAAGCGTTTGGCAAGTCGATCTCCGAGTTCCAGGGCGTTCAATTCCAGCTCGCTCAGTGCGCCACCGAGCTCGAAGCCGCACGCCTGCTCGTCTACAACGCCTCCAGGCTCCGTGACGCGTCGCAGCCGTTCCTCGTCGAAGCCGCAATGGCCAAGCTATTCTCGTCGCAGGTCGCCGAGCGAGTCACGTCTCAGGCCGTCGAGCACTACGGCGGCTACGGATACTCGAAGGACTTCCCTGTCGAAAAGTACTGGCGTGATGCGAAGATCGGCGCCATCTACGAAGGCACGTCGAACCTTCAGCTTCAGACGATCGCGAAATACTTACTCAAAGACAAGTAGCCGCGGCCCTCGTCGGGCTCAGCACGAACAAGCGATGAGCACGACGATTCGAGCTCTTTGCGTCTCCGCGCCTTGGCGTCTGTGCGTTAGCCTGCTTGGCCTCATGGAGTCGAGAAACTTTGGGATGGCGGTGCTAGAGTCGGACGTATGAGGGAGATCCCGTGAAGAGTTACCACATGACGGCGGAGGAGTTTCGCCGACACGGCCACCAGCTCGTTGATTGGCTCGCAGACTACCGCAAACGAATCGAGGAGCTTCCAGTGGTTTCACAGTCAAAGCCGGGCGAGCTGCGCGCCGCGCTTCCCGAGCAGGCTCCTCAAACCGGCGAGTCCTTCGAAGCGATGCTTGCTGACGTCGAGCAATTGATTCTTCCGGGCCTCACCCACTGGCAATCACCCAACTTCTTCGCCTATTTCCCTGCGAACTGTTCTGCTCCGAGCGTGCTCGGCGAGCTCCTCTCGGCCGGACTCGGCGTGCAAGGCATGCTCTGGGCCACGAGTCCTGCGTGCACCGAGCTCGAAACACACGTCCTCGATTGGATGGCAGATATGCTGGGCCTCCCTGCATTTTTCAAGTCGTCGTCGCAGGGCGGTGGTGTCATCCAGGACTCGGCGTCGAGCAGCGCGCTGTGCGCCGTTGTCGCCGCGCGCGAGCGTTCCACCGACTTCGAAACGAATCGCACTGGTGCGCGGTCCCCGTTGGTCGCGTACACATCGACCCAAACGCACTCCTCGGTGGCGAAGGCCATAAAGATCGCCGGTATCGGAGAAAACAATCTTCGGCTCATCGAAGTCGACGACAACTTCGCGATGACCCCCGGGGCGCTCGAGGCCCAGATCAAAGACGATCGTGCCGACGGCCATAACCCGTTTTTCGTTTGTGCCACCCTCGGCACCACGTCTTCGAACGCTGTCGATCCGATCGCCCGTATCGGTGAGATCTGCGAACGGGAGCGCTTGTGGCTCCACATCGACGCTGCCATGTCCGGGATCGCGACGCTGTGCCCCGAGTTTCGTTTTCTAAACGACGGCATCGACCGCGCCGATAGCTATTCTGTCAACGCGCACAAGTGGATGTTTACGAACTTCGACTGCAACTGCTTCTATGTGAGAAACCGCAAAGTCCTCATCGACACCTTGAGCGTACTACCGGAGTATCTTCGCAACCAGGCAACCGAATCCGGAGCCGTCATCGACTATCGCGATTGGCACGTCCCGCTCGGACGTCGGTTTCGCGCCCTCAAACTGTGGTTCGTGATCCGGCACTACGGCGTGCAAGGGTTGCAACATCACGTGCGGCGGCACGTCGAGCTCGCGCAGCAATTCGCCTCCTGGGTGAGAGAAGACGAGCGCTTCGAGCTCGTTGCACCGGCGACGCTCAACCTCGTATGCTTTCGCCACCGCGGAGGCGATGAGATCAATGAAGTCCTCATGAACCGTTTGAACGCGACTGGCAAGCTTTACTTGACCCATTCCAAACTCGACGGCTGCTTCGTTCTGCGAATGGCGATCGGCCAAACCGACACCGAAGAACGACACGTCCAACGAGCGTGGGAGCTCATCCAACAGCTCGCTCCATCCAGCTAGGGCACACCGGTTGTTCCCTTCGAGCCGTCTTCGGATAGCATTGGGGCCATGAACAGATTTCTGCTGTGCCTCGCTGGACTCGCAATAGTGACGTCGACGTCCGCCCAAACACCACCGACATTGAGCGCCAGCTCCGACGAAGCCGCTCGCTGGGCCGACGAGACCCTGCCTCGTTTGAGCCTGAAACAGAAGATCGCACAAATGATCTGCGAGCAAATACGCGGTGAATACGTCGCCTCGGATTCCGACTCGTTTTCTTACTGGAGCGAGCTAGCCCGCGATCATGGGATCGGAGGTTTCGTCGTCTACGGTGGCTCCCCTCACGAAACCGCGGAGCTCCTCAACCGCCTGCAGAACGAGGCTGACATTCCCCTCCTCATCTCCGCGGACTTCGAAGGCGGGCCCGGGCAGCAGTTCGCCGGCGCGTCAGAGTTTCCCGCGAACATGGCGCTCTCGGCCGTCGGCGACGAGTCGCTCGCCTACGAGGTCGGAAGAGTCGGCGCGCGCGAGGGACGGGCCATTGGCGTCCACCTCACGTACTCGCCCGTCGTTGACGTGCAGACCCGTCCCGACAATCCCGTCCTCAGCGTCCGCTCTTTTGGCAGCGACGTGGAGCTTCTAGGACGTATGGCCTCCGCCTATATCCGCGGCTACCAGGACAACGGAATGCTCGCGACGGCCAAGCACTACCCTGGACGCGGCGACGTCGATTTGCTCGTCGACTCCGAATACCTCATCAACCGCAAGCCGGCCGCGCGAGTCGAGGTCGAAGACCTCGCGGCGTTCAAGCGGGCGATCGACGCCGGTGTCACCTTTGTTATGAGCGAGCACATCGAGGTCCCTTCGATCACGGATGGCTCGAACCAACCCGCGAGCGCCAGCGCGGCGCTCGCGACCCAATGGCTTCGCGAGCGCCTCGGCTTCGACGGAGTGCTCACGACCGACGACCTTTGGTATCCGAAAGTAGCTGCCCGCTTCGGCTCCGAGAGAGCGGGAGTGCTTGCGATCCAGGCGGGTCACGACGTCCTGCTCAAGCCCGCAAACGCGATCAAGATGATCGAAACCGTCGTCGCGGCCGTCGAAGCCGGCGAGATCACGCCCGAGCGCATTGATGCCTCAGTGCGCCGCATTCTCTACTGGAAGGCCCGACTCAACCTACATCGCGAACGCCTCGTTGACGTCGACCGGATTCGTGCGATCGTGGGCTCGAAAGGCCACCTCGCCCTCGTCCAACGCATCGCGGAGCGCTCTCTGACCCTGCTCGTTGACCAGGGTGTCTTCCCATCGACGCGTTCGAACCTGGGCGCGATCACGCATATCTCGCTCCAAAAACGTGAGAACGACGCCGCTCCCATCGAGGTATCCAAGAAGTTGAGCGCGGCACTACCCGTCGAAAACAGCTTCGTTATCCGATCCAACGTCAACCCGGCCGTTTACGACGTCGCCCTCGCCGCGGCGAAGGGCGCCGACACCGTGATTGTCTCTTTGTTTCACCCCCGCACGGTATACCGCGACAACGGCGCTCTGAGCGAAGGGGATCTAGAGTGGCTCCAGAGTGTCATTCGAGCGAACCTAAGAACCATCGTGATGTCTTACGGGAATCCCTATCTCGTCAACGGGCTCGAAAGCGCCGCGGCGTTCGTCGTCGGCTACGGAGAAGGCGGCTTCTACGGAAATCAACTGGTCTACGCCGACGCGTTCATCCGTCTCCTCGAAGGCGAGATAGAAGCAACCGGAAAACTGCCCGTCCGAACTTCGCTCCCCTGACCGTTGCGCGAGAATGCCCACCTCGTGCCCGTGTGCGTGCCCGTGCCCGATTGAGAGATTCCGGATTCAGTCGGGTACGGGAACGAGTCTGCAGTCACTGTGCGGCGCTTCCGATATCCACAGCGACTTTCCACTCCCCCGCTTTGTCGCGACGCCAGACGGTCACGTAACGGCCCGTTTCTACGACCGTTTCCCCCGCGGTATCCTGGGTCTCGCGACGGTAGTCGCCATACGTATAGCCCAAGTCGCCAGACGCCTCCGCAAACTCCGGCTCCCAGCTGAGCGAATAGTCCGGACTATCGAGCGAACCCATCGCGTCCTTGACCGCACTTCGCCCCTCGATAATACCGGCTCCGCTCACGAGCTTTCCATCCACCGCGAACGCGTCCACCCAGCCAGCCGTGCCCCGCTCCGCAGTGTCGACCGCGAATCTTCGGTCCGCGTCCATCAACTCGTCGGGATCGACTTCCTGACTCTCCGTGCACGCGATCCCGAAAACAACTAAACCAATCGCTAAGAACCGTCTCATCCCTCTCCCCGTTCCCGTTCCCGTTCCCGTTCCCGACTGATACGGAATTTCTTATTCGGGCACGGGCCCGCGCGCGGGCACGGGCACGTTCCCGGGACTCGGCGCAAGCTTCAAACCGAGTCCTCGTACTGAAACCACCACCACAGAGCCACAACCACGAGAGCATGCGAGATCCGCCCCTCGCGCAAGAGTCGGGGCACCTCGCGACGCGGGTAGCGAACAACTTCGATATCCTCGGTGTCGTCCGGCCGGGGCTCGCCCGCGAGGTGAGCGCCCCGCGCCAGGAAACTGAAACAACGATTTTCTTGAATCGCAGGGTTCGGGTGGACGACACCGAGCTCGATGAGCTCGCTCGCGGCGTAGCCCGTTTCCTCCCTCATCTCCCTGGCTGCAGCCACCATGGGCGACGCGTCCTCCGGATCGATCATGCCCCCTGGCACCTCGAGCCCGACCTTGTCGGTTCCGTGCCGGTAGTGCTCGATGAAGACCACTTCGTCATCCTCCGTCAACGGGATGACATTCACCCAGTCCACCGACTCGATGACAAAGAAATCATGCGACGCATTCGGTGCGGCAGGACGGTGTTTTCGATCGCGACGCAGCGACAATATGGGAGTTTCGAACACGGTCTCACGACCAGACGTGTCCCAGAATTTTTTCGTCAAATTTCGATCCCTCCGACCGCCAGTTGACGTCAGCGGCGGCCGCAATCCTGAAGGGCGTCATCATACCACCCGGTCAACACTCATCCGGGGCCTACTGCGAGTAGAATCCGCGTATGACACGGCTGACAGTCTTATTCCTCTGCCTCGCATTCTCCCACGACGCGGCCGCGACGTGGTCTGTCATTGCCGTCGACCAACAGACCGGCAGCGTCGTCATCGCGTCCGCAACTTGCGTCACGCAGGCACGCTTCGCGAGTTTTCCCGCCGACGGGCTCATGGACATCCAGGCGATTGTGGTTCCCGGAAAAGGGATCGCTGCGGCGCAGGCCGGAGTCGATCCAACCCGGGCCAATCAGCAGCTCATTCGCGAGGAGCTCCAAAAAGGAACGGCGCCGGACGAGATTCTCGGTAAACTTCGGCTGGACCCCGCCATCGAAAAGCGCCAGTTCGGCATCGTGAGCTCCGAGGGAAAAAGCATCGGCTATTCCGGCGCCGACAACGGCGCTGCGTCTGTCGACGTTCAGGGCCGGGTCTCCGGGACGGAGATCAGCTTCTCGATTCAAGGAAACATCCTTGCAAGCGACGCCGTCGTCCACGCCGCCGTTTCCGCGTTCAACAGCGCAACGGGGACGCTATCCGACCGGGCGATGGCCGCCATGGAAGCTGCAGACGCCTCCGGGGGTGACCGACGTTGTAGTTGCGAGACCCCACCCCTGACGGCGGCACGATGCGATGGGAAGACTTCACATGTCTCCTACCTTCTCCAAGCCGAGCCCGGGTCACTCGAAGATGAGCCCACGATTTATCTTGACGTGACCGACGAGAACATCCGGCCCGAAGAAAACGCCAATCCCGTCAAGACCCTTCGGATGCGCTACGACGCGCTCCAAAAGGAACCGTAGGCCTCATGAGCGAGCAACTCGCACCGACGCTAGACGACATCGAGAGCGCGGCCAAGCGAATCCACGGCCTCGTCCACCGGACACCGCTTTTATCTTCTCGGGCGCTAAGCGAGCGTTCGGGTCTCGACGTTTGGCTCAAGGCCGAGAACCTGCAAAAGACCGGCAGCTTCAAACCACGCGGCGTGTTCAACAAAGTGCTCCAGCTCGCGGTCAAACAACGTGAGGCCGGCATCATCACCGCGTCCGCGGGCAACAACGGTCAGGCGGTCGCCTACGTTGCCGCGCATCAGAAGATCCCCGGGTACGTCGTCATGCCGAAAGAGGCCAACCGCAGCAAGGTCGCCGCCGTGCGCGAATACGGTAGCGAAGCGATCCTGCACGGCGCCGTCTGGGACGATGCCTACACGCATTCGCTCGCCATCGCCAAACAGCGACAACTCACCTACGTGCACCCTTTCCGAGACCGCGACATCATGTCCGGGCAAGCCACCACCGCGCTCGAGATTCTCGAATCGTTACCCGACGTCGAAGCCGTGCTCGTCCCCATCGGGGGCGGTGGCCTGATCGGCGGCGTCGCGACCGCAATGAAGCTCAAGAAGCCGCATGTGCGCATCATCGGCGTCGAGCCCGCCGGCGCCGCCAACCTGCAAGCGAGTCATTTGGCGGGCCAACCGATCGAGCTCGACACGGTTGCCACCCAAGCCGATGGTCTCGCCACCAAGAAAACCGCCCCTGATGTGTTCGCAACCCTCGAGAAGTGCGTCGATGATTTCGTCACGGTGACCGATGACGCAATGCTCGATGCTATCCGGTTCTTGCTCGAGCGGACCAAGCTCCTCGCCGAAATGTCCGGGGCAGCCACGACCGCCGCACTACTGTCCGGGGCAGCCAAATTGCCGCCCGGAACGCGGACCGTCGCTATTGTGTCCGGCGGTAATTTCGACGTCGCCGGGAAACTGGTGCTCAGCCCGTAAGGGCCCTTCACCAACCGCGAACGGGTCGCCACTCGTCGACAACGTCGTCTCCCCGGGTAACGTGATACCGATCGAAAAGCGCCGCCGACAAACACGAGTGGTTGGGCACAATGCGAAGCTTGGATCCGACGGGAAACTGATCGTAGGGAATCGGAGCGTCGCTTCGAATCTTCCCGTGTTCTTGTGACAATGAAGCGAGCGTGAAAGTCTCGAGGAGTCGTCCGTCACCAACCGATAGGATCGCGCCAAAACCGCAATCGGGGTCGATGTGGGTCGGCCCCTCGTCTTTCGAAAAGGCCAGCGCCCCAGCGTCGATCAGAAGCTCGTTCCTCTCAGGGTAGTGCCCCGTGACGCTAACGAGCACCGACAACGCCACGTCGTCCAGTGTGCAGCTACCGACGGCCGCCTGGAATCGATCGTAGAAAACGTAGTTGCCGGGTCGAGCCTCGGAGATGCCGTCGAGCGATTCGCAAAGCGACAGGGTCGGCGTCGAACCAATACTCACTTCCGCCGGCGGAGCGCCCGCACGCGCCAGTTTGTCCGCGAAACGGACCATCACCTGTCTTTCTTGCTCGCCGACTTCTCGAATCTCTTCAGGGGTCTTGCCGAGGTACGAGTGACCCGCATGGGTCAAGATGCCGCGAAAGCGCACATGCGGCGCGTCGTGCATTCGAAGCGCTAACATCACGCTATCGTCGCTTTCCGGGTCGACACCGGCGCGGTGGTAGCCGCAGTCGACTTTGAGAAAGGCTGATGAGATGACGCGATTCGAAAGAGACACGGCCTCCAGCGCCTCCAACGTGTCGACGTGATCCACGAGCAAGTTGAGCTCATCGAGCTTAGACGCGATCGCCATCGCCTCGTCGAGGCGCGCCGGCGCGATCGGAACCGCGTAGGTGACATCGCGGAACCCGGCCTCACCGAAAAAGCGCGCCTCCGCGAGCGTCGACACCGTCAGCCCGCCGAAATGACCACGGACCTGTAAGCGCGCCGCCTCGACACACTTGTGGGTTTTGACGTGCGGTCGGAGCCTGGCGCCCAAGCGCGCCACCCGCTCCGACATCGCGGTGGTGTTCGCCTCGACGCGGTCTCGATCGACAAGAGCCACGGGCGTCGAAAGCTCTTTCCAAAGCATGGGCTGCAGCATAGCAGATGAGCGAAATAGAGTTTGATTCGCCCGCCCATTCAAGTTAGAAGTCTCTCGATGACGACGAACCGGGACAACTTGCGACAGCACCAACTCGAGCGTCTGAACGCACCGGAGAGTGGCCTCGCATTACTCCGCCAGCAAAACGCTTTCTACCGACAAAAAATCGACGGGCTCACCCTTCCGCTTCTTTCACTCGACGCAATGTCGGCGCTTCCGTTCACGCTGAAGTCCGAGCTCGTCGACGATCAAACGAATAATCCACCGTATGGCACCAACTTGACGTACGAGCCGAGCGCGTACACGCGGCTCCACGCCACCTCGGGAACGACAGGCCGCCGCCTGAAATGTCTCGATACAGCCGATAGCTGGGCCTGGTTCACGTACTGTTGGCAGGAGATCTATCGAGCGATGGGTGTGACGTCCGAGGATCGCGTCTTCGCGGCTTTCGGCTTCGGCCCGTTCGTCGGCTTCTGGGCGGGTTTCGAGGCGGCACAACAAATCGGCGCGCTCGCGATCCCGGCAGGGGCGCAAAGCTCGGAGCAACGGCTGGATTGGCTGCTCGAGACCGATGCGACGGTGTTGCTATCGACACCGACCTACGCCCTGCGTCTCATCCAAGTGGCTCGAGAAAAAGGCATCGACCTCGCGGCAAGCTCAATCCGCAATACGCTATGCGCCGGCGAACCGGGGGCGAACATCCCGGCGATACGCGAGCGACTCGAGACCGGATGGGGGGCTCGCTGCTGGGACCACGCGGGGATGAGCGAAGCCGGGCCGTGGGGATATCAATGTCCCGAGGACGAAGGGCTCCACGTCATCGAATCGGAATTCTATGCCGAAGTGGTCGGCGTCGGCGGCAATACACCCGTCGGTGAAGGCGAGTCGGGAGAGCTGGTCTTGAGCAATCTCGGCCGTTGGGCCCAGCCCGCGATCCGGTACCGGACCGGCGATGTCGTACGGCTCAAATCGACGCCCTGCTCCTGTGGTAGCCCGTTCGTTCGCTTCCCCGGCGGCGTGCTCGGGCGCGTTGATGACATGATCCCGATCCGGGGAGTCAACGTCTATCCCAGCGCAGTCGAAGCCATCATCCGAGAGAACTCGAACGTGGTGGAGTTCCAGGTCGATATCCGTCAAGAACGCCAGATGTGGGCGATGCAGGTCGAGATTGAAGTGGCGCCGGGCACGAGCGAGGCGGAGGTCCGAGCTGCCATCAGTGACGCCCTCAGCATTCGCCTCGGGATTCGCAGTGCGATCCGTTCGATGCCAGCGGGAAGCCTGCCGCGATATGAGCTGAAAGCTCGCCGGTTTCGGATCCATCGCTAGACGGACCGAGGCGGAGCGCCTCGGCCAAGACACGGCTCGGAAGCCCCTCTTTTGCCAGTGGATCGGGCGCGGGAACGACGGTTTCGGCGGCAACGGCACAATCAAACTCGACCGCAGATAGCGTTTCAAAACGCGACTACCCGGAGGGATAGGTCGCAGTGAAACACCCACACCTCGGGTTTCCGATTGTAGGAGTTTACCTCCAGAAATCCCGGATCCGGACAGTGCGAAGAAACCCTTGCCGGTCATCTCTCACGCTAACGCGTGATCGTAACCCTTTGTTTTAAAGTTATTTATACCTCGGCATCGGCACCACCGGGCACCTCGATGCACGAGGTGGAACGCATTTTGTAATAGAGATCACCAGAACGCCGGAAAGAGAGGGTGCCCAATGCCCGTGTTGGAATCTCACATCTACGACATCTTCACGCAGTACTCACGCCTCTACCGTTTGCGAAATGACGCAGACGGACAACTCAGCCCGGAGCTCCAGAAGGAGTGGATCGAGGTGACGTTCACCCTCGACAGTATTTTCTCGGGACTCTATCGTCCGGATACGCAAACACACGAAAGTGCGAGCGCGTCCCAGGCTATCCGGAATAAAGTCCCGGTCGAGTTTCTGCGCGTTCCCACCGAAGCCGACGTCCTATGCGAGACCCAAGACAATTTTTTCTCGGGCAAACTTCAGGACATCAGCCTGGGCGGAGCCTACATTCACTCGCCGATCCCTTTCCGGGTGGACAGTTCCGTACGACTGACGTTTTGTACGTTTAGGGACCGAACTCCGCTAGAGATCGACGGCCGCATCGCGTGGAGCAACCCCGGGGGCATCCGGAAGCACCACCTCCCCGAGGGTGCGGGCATCCAGTTTAAAAACTGCGATGATCCGAGACTCGACCAGCTTCAGGACTATGTTTACGAGCTCGTCGAAGACACCCTGTCGCGCGCCCACCTGATTTGAGCCGCGGGTAGCGGCAACAGCCGGCACGGCAGCGCGTCGTCGTCTGGTTAGAGCGTTGACTGGACTAGCTTAGCTAGTCGCAGCCGGATTGCTACAATACCGGGTATGTCGGCAGGACTTCTCGCGCTCGTGTTCGTGGTGATGATCGCGGGGGTGGCGGGCTCGTTCCTACCGGTCATTCCCGGAGCGCCTCTAATCGTCCTCGGTGCGCTCATCTACTCCATTGCCACCGATTTCCAGCCAGTGGGAGCGTGGCGGCTCGTTGTTCTCGCCGGACTTGCAGCGCTGGCGTACGTTCTCGACTACTTGTCCGGAGCGCTCGGCACCCGAAAGTTGGGCGGAAGTCGGTGGGCGATGTTCGGAGCCATCGCCGGTGGGCTCGTCGGCCTCTTTTTCGGGCCCTTCGGAATTCTCATCGGTCCCATTCTTGGCGCTGTCGGCGTCGAACTGATCTATCGTAAGGATGTGAGAATCGCACTCAAGAGTGGGACGGGAGCAGTCCTGGGAGTCTTTCTTGGGGTCATCGCAAAACTCTCGATCTCCGTCATGATGGTCGGCCTTTTTGCTTTCTGGGTATTTCGTGGATGAGCTCATCCCTCTACAACCTCTGGATGACGGCTGCGATCGACCAAGCCAAGAAGTCTTGGGACGAGGGCGGCATACCGATCGGCTCGGTTCTCGTGTCGCCGAAGGCCGAGGCCATCGGTAATATTGGCGGTAGTATCGTCGCTCGCGGGCACAACGAGCGCGTGCAAACCGGGGATCCCACCGCCCATGCCGAGATGGTCGCGGTAAGAAACGCTGGCCGGCGACGAGACTGGAAAGACTTGGTACTGGTATCCACCTTGAGCCCGTGCTCGATGTGCGCTGGCACCGCCATTCTCTACAAGATCCCGGTCGTGGTCATTGGAGAGAACCGGACCTTTCAAGGAGCCGAAGACTGGATGGCTCGAAACGGCATCGAGCTCCACGTCCTCACCGACACCCGCGCCATCGCCTTGATGGAGCGTTTACAGAAAGAGCGCGCAGAGCTTTGGGCCGAAGACATCGGTGAGTAGAGTCCATCGCGCGGAGGTGACGATCCCCAATGGCATCAACGTCCTATGTAACTCCTGAATTGTTCCGCTTCTTCCGTCAACTCGAGCGCAACAACGATCGCGAATGGTTCCAGAAAAACAAGAAGCGCTACGAGGCCGTGGTACGAGACCCGTTGCTAGAGCTCGTTTCCGACTTCGCGCCGCGCCTCCACAAGATCAGCCCTCACCTCGTCGCCGACCCCAGACCGGTCGGCGGTGCTCTTTTCAGAATCTACCGCGACGTTCGCTTCTCGAAGGACAAGACGCCGTATAAGACAGCCGCCGGCGTGCGCTTCCCCCACGAAGACAACAAGAGCGTCCACGCGCCGGGTTTCTATCTTCACCTCGAGCCGGGCTACGTGTTCGCCGCCGCCGGCGTCTGGCACCCTGAAGCCGCGACGTTGCAAAGAATACGAGACAAGATCGTTGCCGATCCCAAGGGGTTCACGCGATCCATCAACGGCAACGCGTTCAAAGCGCAGTGTGAGTTGGGTGGTGAATCGTTGAAGCGGCCCCCAAAAGGCTACGATCCCGACCACCCGCTCATCGAGCACCTCAAACGCAAAGACTTCATCGCCTCGACCCGGGTCTCCCAGAAGGACATCACCTCAGACCACTTCATGGCCGACTTCACCAGCAACTGCAAACGGGCCACCCCTTTCATGCGATTCCTGTGCGAAGCGGTCGGAGTTCCCTTCTAGAGCAGAAGCGTCACACTGCGACGAGTTCGGGCTCGGGTTCGGCCGACTCGGTTGGCTTGACCATGCCGGTGCCGAGCCGGCGCTGTAGCCATGTCCCCATGCGATAGACAAAGGGCACGAGGGCCACACAAATCGCAACGCCGATGGCGAGCTCCACCCACACCTCGGTAAAGGTCGCTCCGCTGACCGACAGATCGAAGATCGGTTGGAGGAAGTAGTAGGTCGGGCTGAGCTGACCGATCCAGGTC
>CAMYKY010000118.1 GCA_947259165.1 uncultured Acidobacteriota bacterium
GAATTCTCTGCAGCAGGAGAACGTTGAATCACAGTTGCTCACAGAGCCTCGCGAATCGAAATAGAATTTGTGGGGATTCATCAGTACCTGTCCCCTTTTTGTCTTCCGTGTGCCGAGAACCGAATACGATAGATTGACGATGACATTTGAGACTCTGGTTGGGAATCGGGCGCTCGTTTCACGGCTGGCGCGGATGGCGGCGGCAGAGCGGGTACCGCCGAGCCTTCTTTTCTCCGGACCTGGCGGAGTGGGCAAGCTCGAGACGGCGATCGCAATCGCGCAGGCGCAAAACTGCTTGACGCTTCCGGGTAAGGGGTGCGGCGAGTGCCCCGCTTGCGTGCGGATCCACAAGGGGGAGCATCCCGATGTGCGTATCGCTCGACCCGAAGGGGCGGGGCGCCAACTGAAAGCCGAGAGCGTGCGACAAATCGTGTCGGAAGCGCCTTCTCGTCCGTTCGAGGGACGCCGCCGGGTCTCGATCTTCGTCGACGCCGAACGAATGAACCCAACCGCGGCGAACATCTTGCTCAAAACACTCGAAGAGCCTCCGCCGTGGGCAAATCTGATGCTGGTCACGTCGAATGCCGCCGCTCTTCTGCCCACGATCCTTTCGCGCTGCCAAGTCTACCGATTCGCGCCTCTCGCGATCGACGACCTCACCGGCCAACTCGTCTCGCAGCACGGGATGGATCGAGAGCGAGCCACACTGCTCGCGGCCCTCTCCGGCGGGAGCTTGAACAAAGCACTCGAGCTCGAAGACGAGTCGCTGGCCGAAGTTCGCAGCGAAGCGCTGCGCGTCGCCGGGGTCGTGGTGGACGGCGCGAGAGCGCGGGACATGGTGCCGTGGGCCGATCAGCTCGCAAAAGACGACCGCCTGTTGTTGCTGCTCCACTTGCTGCTCGGGATCCTTCGTGACGTCGCGACCCGCTGCGCCGGGGGCAAACTCGTTCATCAGGACCTCGAGACCGATCTCGGCAGGCTCGCCGCGGCAGCCCCGCTTCCGGTCTGGCTCCACGCCTACCAACTCGCCGAACAATCCCTCCAAGACTTGCGCGATCGCTATCTCAACAAGCGGATCACGATCTCGAAACTGCTCGCGGCCCTCGACTCTGCCTCGCACTCATAGCACCCGGTGGCTGGTGGCTGAGAGCTGTGTTAAACTTGAAGGCAATTAACGTTTAGTTTCTCAGTTGCAAAAAATCTCTGGAACGAGCCCACCGAACGGCTCTACGGTCTGAATTCAGGCCATGCCGGGCGCGGCGGCGGCTTTTCGATGGCCGTTTCTAATGTTGTCCTGCCTGTCGGGTGGAGGGGTTCTCGTCAGAGTCTGGATTGGGGAAAACCGAGGTAAATCCGTGAACCGCAAGCTGATTCGGCCGAACTTGGCGGATTTGAAAGATCAGATGGGGCCCAAGGGTACCGGTCCCCGAGCCAAACGGGTTCCTCCAGAGCAGACGAACGCCGAGAGCTTCTACTATCTAAAGCAGATGAACAGCAAGACCCCGATGGTCGTGGTCCTGCAGGACGGTGAAGAGATTAGAGGCGTGATCGAATGGTACGACAAGAACTGCCTCAAGCTGAACCGTAACAACCGACCCAACCTGGTGCTGCTCAAGCACAACATCAAATACCTCTATAAAGAATCCGACGAAGCGAACCCTTCAGCGTCTGACGTGGACTAGTGCACGAACCCGCTTATCCTCAGCGGTTTCTCTCTTTCAACGCCGCCTGGACGTCTCGTTGCATGTCCCGCTCTTTCACAGCCGCACGCTGATCATGTTGCCGTTTGCCTTTGGCGAGAGCAACCTCAACCTTTAACTTCCCTTTTTTGAAATAGATACGAAGAGGCACGACCGTGAGGCCCCGCTCTTTGATCTTGCCGATCCACCGTGACAGTTCTCGCTTCGACAACAAGAGCTTTCGGGGTCGTAGTGGCTCGTGGTTCTCGTTGGTGCCATGGGAGTACGGGTTGATATGGGCCTGCATCAGGAACAGCTCACCATCCCGTACCGAAGCGTAGCTATCCTTGAGGTTGACGCCGCCCTCTCGGGCGGACTTCACCTCGGTGCCGACCAGCACGAGACCGGCTTCGAGCCGTTCCAGAAGCTCGTAACTGTGGCGAGCCTTCCGATTTTCGGCGACAACCTTCTCGCCCTCACCGGAAGCCGTCGAAGTCGGTTTTTTTGCGGTTTTCTTCTTTTTCTTGCCCAAAAGCTCGTGACCTTGGAAGAAAGCTCTATCTTGGGGGTATCTGGTAGGAGGGTGGCTTCCGCTCCTCGGGCAACCCTTGGATAGCCCCTCGGGGCAGCTGTTGGCACCGGGGCCAAAGTGCCCTAATATGGTATACTATACTTTAACTTCTGCTCCGTAAACCCACGGTGAATCAGATTTTATGGTCGCTATTGCTATGGCGGGAGCGGCGCGGAGTCTTCATCGCCCGGTCTC
This sequence comes from uncultured Acidobacteriota bacterium, assembly GCA_947259165.1. Lineage (GTDB taxonomy): Bacteria > Acidobacteriota > Vicinamibacteria > Marinacidobacterales > SMYC01 > CAMYKY01. The sequence continues at coordinate 2,446 of CAMYKY010000118.1, forward strand.
GGAGCGTCGGGAGATTTGCGAGATGACTCAGTTCCTCGCCAAGGTGGGAACCACCACCGGTGAGATCGAGGAGCTAGCTTTGACCGCGGACAGCGAAAGCGTCCTGCGCGACGAGCTCCAGGACAAGGGTTACCATATCTTCTCGGTGCGCCGGAGCCTCGGGCTCAGCGCCCTCAAGAATCCGTTCAGCGCCCGCCAGCGCATCACCCAGACCGAGTTCACCCTCTTCAACCAAGAGCTCGCCGCGCTCTTGCGCGCCGGGCTCCCACTGCTCCAATCTCTCGACATCATGCTCGAGCGGATGGGCAACGCGCTGTTCCAGAGGGTGCTCACCGACGTTCGCAACAAGGTCAAATCCGGAACCGCGCTCTCCGACGCGTTCGCATCGCACGGCGACCTGTTCCCGCGCATCTATTCCGCCTCGCTCGTTGCGGGGGAGAAGAGCGGCAGCCTCGAAACCGTCATCCAGCGCTACGTCAGCTACCTCAAACTCAGCGAGGCCACACGGAAGAAAGTGGTCGCCGCTTTGGTCTATCCTGCGTTCTTGTTCGTCACGCTCATCCTAGCGGCCGCGTTTCTCCTTTTGTGGGTCATCCCGCGGTTCGCGGGATTTTTCGAAGGCTTCGACGCCGAGCTACCGATCTTGACGGTTATCTTACTCGGCGTTGCCCAAACGTTGAGCGACCATATCCTGATCATCCTGGCCGCCGGCGCCGGAGCGAGCACATTCTTCTACTTCTGGTCTCAACGGCCCGGATCGAAGTCGGTCATCGATCATTTTCTCCTGAAGCTCCCGTTCCTGGGCCCGATCATGCATCTGTTCGCGACGTCACAGTTGACCCGCTCGCTCGGAACCCTTCTGAGCGGCGGCATCCCCCTCGTGCAGGCTGTCGATATCTCCGCCGGCGCGATCAGCAACCGCTACATCGGGGCCACGGTCTCACCCGTCGCCGACCGCGTGCGGGAAGGCAAAGCCTTTTCGAGTAGCCTCGACGAAACGGGTGAGTTCTCGAACTTGACGGTCGAGATGGTCAAAGTTGGCGAGAACACGGGCGGACTCGCCGACATGCTTCAAAACGTCGCCGATTTCGCCGACGAGGAGATCGACAACCGATTGAATCTCATGCTGTCGATGCTGGCGCCCGTCGTTCTCATGATTATGGGGGGGCTTGTCGCAATGATCCTGCTCGCGATCTATCTTCCGATGTTCGACCTCATCAACGCCGCCCGGTCGGGGATGTAAAAGAGCATGGCAAGCCACATCGACGCAGACAACTTCGTGCCGGAGCTCGACCCGGAAGGCGCTCCGCTCACGCCGGAAGAAGCCGAGAACAAAGAGCTCGATGATGCCAAACGTCTCGCCGAGCGCTGCCGCCTCGAGTTCATCGACCTGACGAGCTTTCAGCCGGATCAGGATCTCTTTCGTAGCGTTCCCGTGGACCTGATGTTCCGCTACAACTTCTTGCCTTACAAGAAAGACGACGGGAAGCTGGTGGTGGTGACCGCGGACCCCACGAACGTCCCGGTGATGGACGAGCTCGCCGGCATCTTGAGGATGCCAGTCCGCGCAGCAGTAGGCACCGACTCCGCGATTCAAGAGCTCCTGAAGAAAAGCCAGAGCGCGCAGCGTGTACTCGAGGAAGCGTCCGAGAGCTTCCACATGGAGATCATCCGAGAAGTCGAAGAAGGCGAAGAAACCCTTTCCATCGACCGGTTGACCGACACCTCGAGCCCGATCATCCGGCTCGTGGATTCCGCCGTCTACAACGCGCTCAACCGTCGGGCTTCCGATATCCACATCGAGACCCGTGACGAAGAAGTGGTCATCAAATACCGCATCGACGGCGCTCTCACCCGCGCGATGAAACCGATCCCCAAGGCGCATCACTCGGAAATCATCAGCCGTATCAAGGTGATGGCAGAGCTCGACATCGCGGAAAAAAGAATCCCGCAAGACGGCCGCTTTCGTCTCAAAGTCAAAGGGCGCCGCATCGATTTTCGCGTCTCCATCATGCCGAGCATTCACGGGGAAGATGCCGTCATCCGTATTCTCGACAAAGAGTCCATCAGCGAGCGCTTCACGGATCTCCGGCTCGATATTCTCGGGATGGCCGACGACGAAGTGAAGCGCATCCGCCGTTTCATCCACGAGCCCTACGGGATGTTCCTCGTGACCGGACCGACCGGTAGTGGCAAGACGACGACGCTCTACGCGGCGCTTTCGGAGATTTACAACGAAGAGGACAAGATCATCACCATCGAGGATCCCGTCGAGTACCAGCTCACCGGCGTGACACAGATTCCCGTCAACGAGAAAAAAGGTCTCACGTTTTCCCGCGGGCTACGCTCGATCCTGCGACACGATCCCGACAAGGTCATGGTCGGCGAGATCCGGGATGCCGAGACCGCACAGATCGCCATCAATGCCGCCCTGACCGGTCACCTGGTGTTCACGACGGTGCACGCCAACAACGTCATCGACGTCATCGGTCGCTTTTTGAATATGGGCGTGGAGGCGTACAACTTCGTCTCGTCACTCAACTGTATTCTCGCGCAACGGCTGGTGCGGACCATCTGCCCATTTTGCAAGCGACCGTACAAGGCCGACATCCAACTTCTAGAGGACTCGGGGCTCAACCCAGAACGCTACGCGGGGCACACGTTTTTCCGCGGTGAGGGTTGCATCCAATGTGCCGGGACAGGCTACAAAGGACGCCACGCGATCAGTGAGCTCCTGGACTTGACCGATGAGCTTCGCGAGATGCTCATCGAGCGGCGACCCACGAAAGACATCAAGGCGGCGGCCAAGAAATCAGGCATGGTGTTTCTGCGAGAATCCGCACTCGCACGCGCGCTGAGCGGACAGTCGACGCTCGAGGAGATCAACCGGGTGACCTTCGTGGAGACGAACTGAGCTCATGCCCCAGTCAAAGTTGAGGTCGAATGCCCTGCTGAGATGGCTCGTCGAGCCCGAACCGCCAGGACTCGGTCTCGACCTTCGCTCGGGTGAGCTCTCGCTGGCGAGGCTCGCTGAAAAACGCGGAAGCGCGGAGCTCGATCTCTGTGTGACGTCACCACTGCCGCCAGGCTGTCTCCAGTTCAACATGCTCGAGCCCAACATCCAAGATGGCGACACATTGACGCAAGTCATCGAGAGTCTGCTCCTTCGTACCGGAGCCGCCAACTCGAAGCGGATCGCACTGACGGTTCCCGACTATCTCGCGCGCGTCTCCGTAGTGGAGCTTCCCGAAGCACCGCGCTCGAATGCCGAGACCATCGACGTGCTGAAGTTCCGGCTCAAGAAAGCACTTCCATTCGACACCGAGCACGCGCGCATCGCCTACGAGAGACTACCGAGCGCCACCCCGACCTATCTCACCGGGGTGATGCACGAGGCGGTCGTCAGCCAGTACGAAGATTTTTTCACCGACATGGGATTTCACGTTGGGCTCGTGATCCCGACAAGCGTGAGCCTGCTACGAGTTTTGAGCCCTCTCGCCGAAGCGAACCTCTCGCCCGGCGCCGACTACTTTTTCGTCAACGTCGAACGCGAGTACTTCACGGTGAGTCTCGTGAGGGAGCGCCGCGTCCCCCTGTTGATCCGCGCGCTGGGGCTACGAACGCCCGATGGACCGCAAGTCGCTTATGGCGAGGACGAGCTCGTCCAGGAAATCATCCCGACCGCGATCTACTACCGTGAGAAGCTTCGCGGAACAACTCTCGAGCGAGTCTACTACCGCTCGCTACGACCGGATCTGGTCCACCTTCGCGAGATTCTCGAAGCACAGTTCGAGGTGGCGTCCGAGCCGTTGAATCTCTCGAGTGCCGTAGGCATCGCTAAAGACCTTCAGATGGACGCAGCGCTCGCAGATTCGGTGAGCGCCGCTGCCGGAGCCGCCTTCGGAAGGGTCGCGTAGCGTCCGAGCGACATCATGGCCAAGGATTTCAACTTCGCGCGCAAGCCGTTCGAGAACGAACGCCTTCCACGGCTGGTATTCACGCTCGCGGCGGCGCTCGTACTGGGCATCACCCTGGTCCACGGTTTCTTTCTCGCGCGCTACCTCGTCCGCGAGCAAGAAGCTCTCGACATCAAGGTCGTCGAGCTTCGCGAAGCGCTCGCAACCACGGACGCGACCATCAGCCGAACCGAGGCGAGCCTCGCGCGACAGCAAACGGCGCTCGGCGACGAGAGAACGCTGTTTCTGACTCGAATCTACCGGCACAAGAGTTTCTCGTGGACAGGGCTTTTCAACGAGCTCGAGGAGATCACGCCGGCTGCGGTACGGATTACATCGATCGCTCCAGTCGAGGAAGACGGCGGGATCACGGTCACACTGAGCCTCGTGGGCCGAACGCTGGCCAACGTTCTCGAGATGGTGAGCGCGCTCGAGGCGAGCTCCTTTTTCGCGAACGTGTTCCCTCTCGACGAGGTCGACCTCGCCGAGCTCGGCACCGGCGGTGAGAGCGGGATCGCCGCGACGCTCCAACTCCGCTACGTTTCCGCGACCCCCGAAAACGATTCCGAGGTGGACCCGTCTGTTGACGAAGCAGGAGAGTCGCCCCAACCGAACAACGAAAGTGACGAAAGCGACGCCGAGGAGCTCGAAGAGCCCGTTCTCGACGACGAGTTCATGGACGACGAAGACCTCGAGGACGATTTCGGCGACGAATTCGAGGATGAAGACGGCGATGAGCCTCCGATTCCAGAGCCCGAGGTCCGCCAATGAGCGGCTTTCGTGCCTTCGTCGAGAACTTGAAGAAACGGCGCAAAGGGCTCCTTCGCCTTGCCATCCTTTTGTTGATCAATGCTCTGGTGTTCGCGGCGATCACCTACCGACTGGCGAACAAGCAGGAGCTATTGGCCGCGGAGCAGGACCGGCTTTCCGCGGAGCTCGCGCAGAAAAGCGAAACGCTCGAGCGACTCGAGCGCGCGGAAGGCCGCGTGGCCGAGAATGCATCCGCCGCGACGGAATTTTGGACGGATACGGTGCGAACCCGAGTTCCCGGTCTTACGGAAGCGTGGGAAGAAATCGATCGTCTTGCAAACGAGTCGAACGTCATCAAAGGAAGGACCGGATACGACCGCGACCTCTTGGATGTCGGCTTGGAGCAGATCAAGGCGACGATGCCAGTCGAGGGGGACTACTTCGACCTCGTACGGTTTATCAACCGTCTGGAGCGCTCCGACCGTTTTTTCCTCGTGGAGCAGGTTCGAATCGCACAGCAAGAAACCGCCGAGGCCACGATCCGTCTCGGTTGCAGCATTTCGTTCTACTTGAAGGCGCAAGATGACGGACCCGATGCGGCCGAATCAGGGACAGTCGGACCATGAAGCGGGACAACCGAGTCAGGCAAGCCCAACAAGAATGGGGCTTCACCTATATCGAGCTCGTCATCGCGACGATGCTCCTTGCAATCCTCGCGTCGGCCATCATCCCCGTCGCCCAGGTCAGTAACAAACGTAGCAAAGAAATGGAGCTCAGACGAAGCCTTCGTATGATGCGAGCCGCGATCGACGAATACAAACGGGCCGTCGACCTGGGCATGATTGGTGGCGTGGATATCGAGCTTGGAAGCGAGGGATACCCCAAAGAGCTCGAGGTGCTGGTCGAGGGGGTCGAACAAGTTGGAACGCCAGGGAAGAAGCTGAAGTTCCTGCGGCGAATTCCCATCGACCCGATGACGAACAGCGACGAGTGGGGCCAGCGTTCGTATCAGGACGAGCATGATTCTCGTTTCTTTGGCGGGCAAAACGTCTACGACGTGTACTCGAAGAGCACCGGCACCGCGCTGGATGGAAGCAAGTATCGTGACTGGTAGTCAGCATTCAGCATCCAGCATTCAGCATTCAGCGGGACTTTGGCTGAGTCGACGACTGAGGCCCTTCCCGCCTTCGCCGGCGGCAGGGGCTTGCCCGCCGAAGCCGAAGGCGAAGGCGGGGTTCACGTTTATCGAGATGGTCATTGTTCTCGTAATGTTGTCGATTCTGCTGGCCATCGCGGTTCCGGTTTACATGGCTCAAGTGCGGGTCACCCGCGAGGGAGTTCTCAAGAACAACCTTGCTATCATGAGAGAACGACTCGATCAGTTCAGGGCAGACCGCAACAAGTATCCGAACAGTCTCCAGGAGCTCGTCGACGGCGGTTACTTGAGGGAGCTGCCGGAAGATCCCACCACCGGTTCCTCGGAATGGGAGGAAGTCTATTCCGACTACGACCCCAACGAGCCCGACGCCGAGCCCGGCATCTTCGATGTTCGAAGTCAATCCGGCGAGATCGGCACGGACGGTAGACCCTACAGCGAATGGTAACGATGTCTAGGCAAGCGATCGCGATGTTATGTCTCACCATCGGCCTCGGCACCTCGTGTGCTTCCTCGGACGCTCCGACGACGAGCGCGCCCACCGACCGGGACGCCCAGCGACGCGGTGGACGCCCAGGAGCGCCCGCCAAAGCCGAGCTCGATTTGAAAGGGATGTTGCCGCCGGTCCCTGACTACGATGGACAGGGCAGAAATTTGTTTGCCTACGGTCCAGTGCGCCGCCCACCGCCGGTGAGGCCAACGCCCGGCCCAACACCGACCCCTCGCACGCAAGTCCGGGCGACGACGACGATCCCTCGGACGACGCCGACGCGCACTGGGGCTCGGGTCGACGTCAAATACGCCGGCTTCGTCGAGAAAACCGAAGTCTCGGGAGACAAATCGAAGTACGCCATATTCCTGGACGGGAACGAGATATTCGCCGGCGCCGAAGGCGAAATCGTCGCAAACCGTTTCACCGTAGTCGAGATCGGCCTGGAATCGGTCACCGTTTCCGCCGAAGGGTCGAGCGCTACCCAGCGCATCCCCCTTCAGGCCAACTGAGGTTTCATGAGACGACGAACACCCCAACTGGTAATGCTCCTGCTCTCGAGTGCGGCCCTGGCCGTGGGCCTCGTCGCCTGTAGCGCAGGATCGAGCGCGTTCAAGAAAGGCAGCTCGGCTGCCCAGCAAGGCGATTGGGACGTGGCGGTGGTGCACTACACTCGCGCGGTCAACGATGACCCAATGAACGTCGAGTATCGACTCGGGCTCGAGCGCGCGCTCATTGAATCTGCCGCATATCACGTGCAGCAGGCGCACAAACGCCTCGCGGCCGAAGACCTCGAAGAAGCAATCGCCGAGCTCGAGCTCGCCGCCGATTTCGATCCCACGAACCGCTACGCGCAATCGATTCTCGAAGAGACCCGGGAGCGCTTGGCCGTACGGGAGGCGCTGAGCGACGAATCCGAGGACTTCGAGCTCCGCCGGATGCGCGCCCGCGAGCTCTTCGGTCAACGCGCGATACTCGAGCCATCGTCGACCGCTCCGATCCAGCTCCGGTTTGCGGAAGACACGAGCCTTCAAAAGATCTTCGAAGTCCTGTCGAAGCTTTCCGGAATCAACGTCCTGTTCGACGAATCTTTTCGCGACAAGCGCGTCACCATCGACCTAGTCGATGTGTCGTTCAGCGAGGCGCTAGACAAGCTCGTTTTGATCAACCGTCTCTTCTACAAAGTCGTCGATTCCTCCACCATCATCATCGTTCCCGATAACGCTCAAAAGCATCGTCAGTATGACGACCTGGTGTTGCGCACGTTTTTCCTCGTCAACGCGGAAGTCAACACTGTGGCCAACATGCTCCGCACGATCGCGGGAATCCAGCGCGTTCAGCCCAATCCGGAGCTGAAGTCGATTACCGTCAGAGCGACTCCCGATCAGGTCGCCGTCGCCGAGCGCATCGTCGATCTCAACGACAAGACGAAATCCGAGATCATGCTCGATATCGAAATCCTCGAGATTAACCGCAACAAGATGCTCGAATACGGACTGCAAGCCGCGGAGCACGAGATCGGACTGGGGTTTTCCCCAGCGGGCAGCGCTACTGTGGGCGAAGACACCGATGACGGGGTCCGAGCGGTGAACATATCGCGGCTCAACCGTTTGACATCGGTCGACTCATCGGATTTCCTCATCAGCTTTCCTAGCTTCGCTTCATTCCGCCTGTTCAAAAGTAAGTCCGAGGCAAGGCTTCTTTCCTCGCCAAAGCTTCGCGCCAGTGAAGGCCAACCAGCCGAGCTACGGTTGGGGTCGGAAGTACCGGTCCCAGTGACGTCGTTCGTATCGCAGTTCGGCACCGGCGGAGTACCGTCCACGCCGGTCACGTCATTCCAATATCGGAACATCGGCATCAACGTCAGCATTACGCCAAAAGTGTTCGTCGACGGCGAGATCGAGCTCCAGCTTGCACTCGAGACAAGCGCACAGCTTGGCACCGTCACCATCGGAGGCATCGACCTGCCGGTGTTCGGTACCCGAAACGTCAATAGCACGGTCCGACTTCGTGATGGAGAGACGAACCTTATCGGCGGGCTCATTGAACAACAGGACATCGAAAGCATCGCTGGCTTTCCTGGCCTGACCGACGTGCCTCTCCTTAGCAAGATTTTTGCGAGGAACAACGATGAGTCCACGTCCAAAGACATCGTCTTCTCGGTGACGCCGCACATCGTGCGCGCACCTCGGGTCACGGACTCCGATATGGCACCCTTGCCGATGGGCACCGAGCAGCAAATCAAAGTGCCAGGTTCGCGACCGTTCGTCTTCGACGCAGCGCGCGATGCCGTAGTCCTTCCCGAAGAGCCGGACGCATTGCCCGAAGAGCTCCTGAATGACGAGCTCGCAGACGAAGTCAATGACCTCGGCGCGGAGCTCGAGGACGAGCCGGATGGAGTCGCAACACCGCCCCCGCTCCCGCCCGCCATTGCGGGTCCCGAACCTGCATCTCCTCTCGAAACGGGACCAGAGCCCGCGAGCCCCGTCTCCGTTCTTTTCAGCCCCCCGACAGCCTCGGCTGCGGTAGGAGGCCAAGTCTCGGTCGTGGTCCTCGCCGGTGGCGTACGGGGATTGTCGGCAGGCGAAATCACGATTTCCTTCGACGAGGACGTATTGCGACTCTACGATGTTCAACCCGGCGCGTTTTTGTCGATCGACGGCAAGCCGGTCACTTTCACGCCGACTTTCAACCCGGGCTCGGTCACGATCGCGTTCGCTCGCGAGCAAGACACCACGGGGCTTCGAGGATCCGGACACCTCGTTCGGCTCGGCTTCGAAGTGTTGGCCGCAGACACGCCCCAGCTCGTCAGCGCCCGCGGATCGTTGAGAGATTCAACCGGGGCAAGCCTCCCGGCGAGCTTTGCGTCGCTTCGTATCGAGGTGCGTTAATGAAAAGGATCCAGAACCAGACAACCATCAAGACGCTATTTCTGGTCGCTACCACGTTGACGCTGACCACATGCCGGGCCGTGCCCTTGACAGCGCCGAACAACGCGACGATGACGATCCAAGCCAACCCTCTGTCGATCCCAGCCGTTGGCGGAACGTCGACGATTACGGTCACGGCGTTCAAGGCGTCGAGCGACGGGGGCGGCACGGTCACTAACGGCACCCAGATTTTTTTCACCACGGACCTCGGAGTCATCGTAGAGCGCGTGGCGACGACGAACGGAATTGCCCGGGCCACCCTTCAGAGTGATGGTCGAGCGGGGCAGGCAACCGTGGTCGCGAGCTCCGGAACCCTCGAAGCCCAAACGGTAACGGTGGAAATCGGCGCCGGCGACGCCGGTGAGCTCGTCATCACCGTCGTCGCGAACCCGTCGCTTCTCGGTCCCTTCGACTTCACCTCCGAGATTGTCGCGACCGTTACCGACAATCGCGGCAACTTGCTCCCTGGTGTGCCGGTGATCTTCAGCACCGATGCCGGGGCGATGACTTCGCAAGGCGCCGTGCTCAGGACCAACGCTAGCGGGCAATCGTTCGATCGCCTGACGCTAACCGACGACGGCACGGAAACCGCCACGGTAACAGTGACGTCAGGCTCGACGACGGGTGCTGTCGTTGTCTCGAGAGCCGTGTTCGACGACCCGATCATCGACTTCGTGTCGCCCTCGACGGGCTCCAAGGGCGCGGGGCTAACTGTCACCATCGGAGGCCAGAACTTCCAGGCGGGCGCCACGGTGAGCTTTGGGGCCGGCATCAGCGTCGAGCAGATCACATTTGTCAATAGTGAAACCCTGCTCGCGGACATCGCGATCAACGCTGGTGCCGCAACGGGGGACCGCAGCGTTATAGTCACAAATCCCGACGGCGGGAGCGGTGAGTCTTTGGCCGATGCTTTCCGCGTGAACGGTTCCGCGCCCCGATGCCAGGCCAGTTTCTTCGAAATCGTCGGCGGAAGCGGTACCCAAGGCGACCCGTTCATTATGGCGGACACCATCGTGGATTTCGATGCTACCGGATCGTCGGATCCCGACGGGTCCATCGCGTCCTACGATTGGAATACGGGCGACATACCGGCAGCGACGTCGAGCCAACCGGCCTTCACCCATGACTACTTAGTAGGGGGAATTCATCAAGTCGTCCTGACCGTTGAGGATAACGACGGAGAGACATGCACGATCACACGCTTCATCGACACGCCATGACCATAGAGAGGTGCGAACGCTACGAGGATCCACCGCCTGCTTCACCGACACTGCCAGACGTACTACCGACGCGGTTCGATATCGCCGGGCAATGGGATGGCGTAACGGACCAAGGCCACGCCCTCCGATTCGACGTGCGACCCAGCGGCAACGTTGTGAAAGCAACATTGACGCTGCACCACGACTGCACTGGTGGCCGACTTGTCTTGAACCTCGATGGCTACGAGTCCAAGGTTAGCGCCGATTCGTTCACCAGCACCGTGATCTGGCGCGGGGACGACCCACCCGGACAATCCTACGTCGGGACGTTGACGGTGTCGGGCACGTTTGCCGGCGACACGATCGTCAGCGGCGCCTTTATCAACAGCGTCACCGAAAAGCGGGCTGACAACCTCGGGGTGTGCGGACCGGCGAACGGAACGTGGGAGGCGACGAAATCGAAATGAGGCTCGGACCCTTGCTGCTCATCTTGCTAAGCGCTGCCTCGGCTTCGGCCGATATCGCGGTCATGACGAGTGGGAAGATTCTCTACGTCGATCGTTTCGAGCGAGTCGACGAGGAGGTCACACTGTTTCTCACCGGCGGCGGCGAGGTGACGATACCATCGGACTGGGTCGCGAACATCGTGCCGAACGAGATCGTCGAGGATCAAGGCGCGGACCCCACCGAGGTACGTCTACTCCCCCATCTCGAGTCCGTGATCACGCCCGCCGCCTCAAAATATGACCTCGACCCGAATCTCGTTGCCGCAGTGATCTGGGCAGAGTCGAGTGGTGATCCCAAAGCGGTCTCGAAGAAAGGCGCCCAAGGGCTCATGCAGCTCATGCCTGCGACGGCGCGCGAGCTTGGCGTCGGCAACGTCCTCGATCCGGGTCAGAATGTCGAAGGCGGCTCGCACTACTTGCGAAAAATGCTCGACGCGCACGACGGTGATTTATCCCTGGCGCTCGCGGCGTACAATGCCGGTCCCGACGCTGTGCGCAAATACGGCGGCGTCCCACCGTACCGGGAAACGCAGAACTACGTCGGCAAAATCATACGGGTCTACGAACGTGCCCGGGAGGCGGACGAATGAGGCGGAGCAACGAAGCCGGCTACGTTTTGTTCGGCATCGCCATCGGCCTCGTGATACTCGGGATCTCGATGACCGCCGCGGTACCGCTGTGGCAAAAGATTGTCCAGCGTGAACGCGAAAAGGAGCTCATCTTTCGCGGCTATCAGTACATGCAAGCGATCGAGCTCTACCAGCGAAAGTATCCCGGTGCGTTTCCTCCAAACCTCGATGTTCTCATCGACGAAAAGTTTCTGCGCCGAGAGTACAAAGACCCGTTTTCCGAAACCGAAGAGGGCTCGTTCCGGTTCATCCGTCAATTGTCTCCCGAGCTCCAGCAGGGCGCCCAACAACAACAAGAGGCGGCTGCGCGCGCCGCGGGCATCACCGATTCGAATCGTAGTCAGGCACGCATGCGGACTCCGGGCCAACAAACCCCGGCGACGCCTGGAGGGACCGGCTCTCGAACGGGCTTGCCCGGTGGGCAATTTCAATCGAGGATGGGCGGCTCCGATCAGAGCCTTGGCGGGATCGTGGGTGTCGCCAGCTCGAGCGACGAAGAAACGTTTTACAAAGTCCCGGGCAAAGAGAAATATAAAGACTGGCTGTTCGTTTATGGAGCCCAGCAGCAAGCGGGCCGGCCCGCGCCAACGGTTCAACCAGGGCAGGCGATACAGGCGGGGACGGCGGGCGGCCAAGCAGGAGCCCAGAGCCCGTTTCCTGGGCTTCCGCCTCCTCCAGGTCTGACGAGCTTTCGCTTCGGTTCCGGGCCCGTCGCTCCCGGTGGCGCCGTGCAGACCCCGGGACAGATTCTTCCGGGCCAACCCGGCTCGGGTGCTCGGCCAGGACAGCCCAACGTGGGCCAGCCCGTCGGTCCAGGTCAACAATCCGGCTTTGGGCAACCCGGCGGCACCAACCCGAGGCAGCCGAACCAGCAGCCTCGTCAGCGTTAGCTGCTTTCGCCAGTCCGAGATGCGCATCGGCATCGACGCCCACCACCTCAACGGCAAACCTCAAGGAAGCCGTACCTATCTTCTTCAGTTGATCCGCGCGCTCGACGAGATCGTCGGCGACGACGATGAGCTGCATCTATTCAGCTTCGCACCCGACGCGACTCGGCAACTCGTCGAGGGGATCCATCACCGCATCTTTCCCCAAACCGCCAAACTCCGGCTCCCGTTCGTCGTTCCTGTTCTCGAGCTCGTGCACGGCCTCGACGTCTTCCACTCTCAATACATCGCTCCGCCGTTTTCCTTTGTTCCCGAAGTCGTCACTATTCACGACGTGTTGTTCGAGACCCACCCCGAGCTGTTCGCCGGCGCGTTCTCGTCGCGCTCAACGAGTCTCATCCGTCGATCCGCGAAACGGGCTCATACCGTGCTCACCGTCTCGGAGTTTTCGCGTCAAGCGATCCTCGAGGCCTACGGAATTCCGGATGAGCGCGTGGTGGTCACCTACAACGCCGTCGACCCCGACCGCTTCTACCCGATGGAGACGCCACCCGAGGAGCTTCGGAAACGCTTCGAGCTCGACCGGCCCTTTGTGCTGAGCGTCGGACGGCTCGAGCCAAGAAAGAATCTCGAGCGGCTCATCGCGGGATTCATGCGCGCGCGTGCGCAGCTCGGAGGCAACGTGACCCTGGCGCTCGTGGGCGTCTCGGATTTTCGCTATCAGAGCATTGTCGAAAAAGTCGCGTCGCTTCCCGAGGGAGCCGTCAAGCTAGTGGGACCCGTTTCCGACGACGACCTCCCCGGTCTGTACAATCTGGCTGAAGCACTTGCCTACCCGTCGCTCGCCGAGGGCTTCGGGATGCCGGTGCTCGAGTCCATGGCCTGCAGGACGCCCGTCCTGACGACGCGCCGCGGGGCGCTCCCTGAGGTTGGCCAGGAGGCGGTGTTGTACGTCGATCCCGAGAGCGAAGACGCGATCGCGGACGGTCTCGTGCAAATCCTTGGAGATACAGGGCTTCGAGCAGCGCTTTGTGAAGCCGGTATCGCCCGGGCGCGAGAGCTGACCTGGGAAGAGACGGCTCGAGGCACCCTCGCCGCGTACCGGCGAGCGCTTTGACAGCGCCCCGTCGCGGTGCTACGTTGACACTAATAAGGAGAACACCCATGGTGAAGAGGGGTCTTGCTCTCATAGCGATGCTTTTGGGCTTGTCTGCCGCAGCAGGCGCTCAACCGGTCCAAGTGAGTTTCGAAAACGGACTCCTCACCATCAATTGCCGCAACGCGACTCTTTCGAGCGTTTTCGAAAAGATCGAGCAAGTCGCTGGCGTCGAGCTCATCCTGGAAGACGCCGTCAAAGCCAAACGTCTCACGGCCGAGTTCCAAGCAGTCCCCGTGGCGATGGCGGTGCAGCGCCTCTTAGACGGCGGTGGCGTGAACTACGCCGTCATGATGGACCCTCGTGATTGGGGTCGCGTCGACAAAGTCTTCGTTGGAGCTGGAGGTGGGGGGCCGGCTCGCTCCGCCGCTCCTCCCCGACGTCCACCGCCACCGGAGCCGGTCGAGGACGACTACGACGACTTCGATGACTTCGATGACGGGTCCATGGACGACATGGATGAACTGGTCGACGATCCGGACGCCGAATTCAACGACGAAATGGACCCGACAGATCCGGGTGGGTTCGCAGCCCCGCCGGGAAGCTCACCCGTCCCGAGCTATCTGCCGCCGCAGCAGGCGTTCCCGCGCGGCAACTTCACGCCAGGTCTGCCGGGACCGAGCTCGACACCTCCGAGCACCCGCCAAGAGCAGCCTGGACAGGCGGCTCCACCGCCCGCGACGATGCCGTTCATGGATGCGCTAGGACGCCCGATCCCGGTGCCGCCTGAGATGAACCAACAACAGCGCCAGCGCCAGCAACAACAGCAGCAGTAGGGATCCATTACACTGCCGCGTGGCAAAGCCAGGCGACAAATCCGACAAATCCATCGATACCTACCGCGCGAAGCGGGATTTCTCGCGCACGCCCGAGCCTTACCCCGAGGACGCCGCTCGAGTCGAATCAGCGGCGTTCGTCGTCCACCGGCACGAGGCACGACGGCTCCATTACGACCTCCGACTCGAAATGGAGGGCGTCCTCAGATCCTGGGCCGTCCCGCGCGGTTTTTCCTATGACCCGACCGTAAAGAAACTCGCGGTTCGAACCGAAGACCACCCTCTCGCCTACACGGAGTTTCACGGCGTCATCCCAAAAGGAGAGTACGGGGGCGGGACGATGACGATCTGGGATCGCGGCCGCTACGAGCTCTTGAAAGCCAACGACGGACCGGAAGCCGTCGCCGCCGGGAAACTCGAAATCCGACTCCGCGGAGCGAAACTTCGGGGCGAATGGCACCTCGTCAAGACGCGCGCTGAGAAACAAGAATGGATCCTTTTCAAAGCGAGAGATCGCTACGCGCGCGACGAATCCGAGAAAGCGCCGTTTTTAGATCTCAGCGCCGCGAAAGAGACCCCTTTGCCGCACCACTTCGACGTGATGAGCTCAGGCGACGAGACCGAGCCGTTCTCCGATCCTGACTGGCTGTTCGAAGTCGAGTTTGCCGGCATGAGAGCGGCGCTGCGCATCGTAAACGAAGAGGTAACCCTCCTCGGCCCCGACGGGGCGCAACTGCCGCGGGTTCTGCCCAAGATAGTGGAAGATGCCCAGAGCCTTCGTTTAGAGAACGGATACCTCGACGGCGTGCTCGTCGCGACCGACGAGAACCAACGCCCCTCGCGCGATGTGCTCCAGCGCCGGCTGAGCGGCGAATCAGACACGACCGTGGTTTTCTACGCATTCGACCTCCTCTATTACGAAGAGTGGGATCTCACTCCGCTCCCGCTGCTCGATCGCAAACAAATACTCGCAACCGTCCTGCCCAAACTCCAGCACGTTCTCTTCGTCGATCACATCCAGTCACGAGGCAAAGAGTTTTGTGATGTGACCGCGGCTGCGGGGCTTCCCGCCGTCATCGCGAAGCAGGGCTCGAGTCCGTATGTGTCAGGCGCCGCGCGCGATTGGCGCCGGATCGCGATCGCCGGCGCCGAAGGAGCCTCGAAGGAAGACCTCTCCGAAGCGCTCCGGAAAAAACCTCGCGAGCACAAAATAAAGTTCACCAACCTGGAGAAAGTGTTCTGGCCCGAGGATGGGTACACGAAGGGCGACCTGATCCGCTACTACGAGCAGGTGGCGGGCACCCTACTTCCCTACCTCTACGAGCGACCCTGCCACATGCTGCGCTACCCCGACGGCATCCACGGCAAGGCGTTTTACCAGAAAGACGCTCCAAGCCACATCCCCGACTGGGTGGAGACCGAAGCCATCGGCTCCGAGAGCAAGGGCGAAGCGATTCACTACATTGTTTGCAACGACCGCGACACTCTCGTCCTCATGGCGAACCTCGCGAGCATCGACATCCACCCGTGGTTCTCGCGCAGAGGCTCGCCGGACTCACCCGATTGGGCCGTTTTCGACCTCGATCCCGACGGCTCACCGTTTCCCGACGTCGTCAAGATCGCGCGCACGCTCGGCAAAGTGCTCCGCGGCATCGGGCTCCGACCTTACCTCAAGACATCGGGCGCGACCGGACTTCACATCTACGTCCCCATCAAACCCAACTACACCTACGAGCACACGAAGCAGTTCTGTGAAGCGGTCTCGATCCATGTCGCGAAAGAGCACAACGACATCGCTACCGTCGAGAGGGTCGTGAGCCGACGCCGCGGAAAGGTTTACATCGACTTTCTTCAAAACCGCAAAGGACAGACGATCGTGCCTCCTTACGTGGTGCGACCCCGCCCCAAAGCACCGGTCTCCGCACCTCTCGATTGGGATGAGCTCGACCTCGAGCTCGACCCGACCGTGTTCAACATTAGAACCATGCCGGAGCGTCTCGCCAAGCTCGGAGACCTATTCCAGGGGACATTGCGCGATCCACAGGACCTATTGCCGGCGATCGAGGCTTTCCAGAAAAACTATTTGGACTGAACGGATCTCTTGCGACCGCGGCGCCCCCGATGGCAAAAAGGGGACAGGTACCTTTTTCC
>CAMYKY010000119.1 GCA_947259165.1 uncultured Acidobacteriota bacterium
GATGGCGGTCGGGGCGGAGCTCGAGCAGTATTTGCGTGGATGGCTCCAGATTTCCGTCGAGCAGCATGGGCTGCACCCGCCGGCCGTCTTCGGCGCGTTCGCCGCAACGGCCGTCGCGAGCAAGCTTCTCGCACTCGACGCCGAAACGTTCGCCGGTGCGCTCGCAGCCGGCTTGGCGCTCACGCCGCAGTCGCCGTATGCCGCCTTTTCCGAAGGGGCGACGGGCAAGTGGCTCTACGGAGCATGGAGCCAGCGACTCGGAGTGCAGTGCGCGCTGTGGGCCAGGGCCGGGATGACCGGGGCAGCGTCCACGCTCGAAGGACCCCGCGGCGTCGCTCAGGCATTTCTGCACGAGAAGACGCGCGCACCGGAGTTTCGTCCCACAGGCTGGGCGATTGCTAGCGTCACCTTCAAACCGTTTCCTTGCAGTCGCGCATGCCACGCGGCGCTCACCGCGGTCGAGAAACTTCAGCAGAGTGGAGCTCTCGAGCCGAACGAGATCGAGCGGATCGATATCTGGAGCTATCCTTTCTCCGTCGATCTCGAACAGAGAAGCACGAAGGCAAACGCCATCGCATCTCAAATGAGCGTCAGCGCGATGGTAGCGAAAGCGCTGGGCACGACCGCACCGGTCACCGTGAGCCGCGAAGGCTCAGAAGGACTCCCCCGCGTTCGCAAGGCGCGCGTCCAGATAACGATGAACGACGGCAGCGTCCGCGAAGCAACGTCGGAAGCGAAATGGAACGCGGACGAGCCGGCCACCGACGACGAGTTGCGAGCGCGTTTCCTCGAAGCGACGCGAGGCCGGCGCGCGTTCGACCCCTGGGAAGCTCCCCCGACGACCCCCGTCGGCGAGGTCTACCGTGGCTGAGCTGCGTCTCGCGAACCTCACCAAACGCTTCGGTGACGCGGTCGCAGTCGATGCGCTCGAGCTCATCATCCGAGACGGTGAGCTGACGACGCTGCTCGGCCCGAGCGGCTCGGGCAAGACGACCGTGCTCCGCCTCATTGCCGGTTTTCTGTCTCCCGATAGCGGGACGATCGCGGTCGATGGCCGCGATATTGCCCCGTTGCCTCCCGAACAGCGCGACATCGGGATGGTGTTCCAAAGCTACGCGTTGTTCCCCCATCGCAACGTTTTCCGAAACGTGGCGTTCGGCCTGGAGCGTCGCAAGTTACCCAGAAGCGAGATCGAGTCGAAGGTGGCTCGCGCTCTCGCCATGGTGCGTCTCGATGGTCTCGAGCGGCGAGCGCCTTCGGAGCTCTCTGGGGGGCAGCAGCAGCGCGTCGCGCTTGCACGGGCGCTGGTCATCGAGCCGACGTTGCTGCTTCTCGACGAGCCACTCTCGAATCTCGACGCGGCGCTGCGCACCGAGCTCCGGCTCGAGATCCGCCGCATTCAACGCGAGCTCGGCATCACCACGGTGCTGGTGACCCATGATCAGGAAGAAGCACTGAGCGTCTCCGACCGCATCGCGGTGCTACACCGAGGACGGCTCCAACAGCTCGGAACTCCCGACGCGCTCTACAACGAGCCGCGCAACCGTTTCGTCGCCGAGTTCGTCGGGAAGATGAATCTGCTGCCGGCGTCGCGAGTCGGTAGTGGCACCTACCGGCTCGCGAGCGGGGACGAAGTGCGCACCGCGCGCGACGAGGGACCCGCCGAAGCTCTTATCGCCGTCAGACCCGAAGTCGTTCGTATCGCCGTCGAAAGTCGAGGCAACTTGGTACGAGCGACGATCGCGAGCCGCGTGTTTCTCGGCGAGCTCACCGAGATACGCCTCACCCTCGAAGACGGGACTTCGATGCTCGCCCGGGGCAGCGACCTGGCTCCGGGCACCGGCGGCGAACCCGTCACGCTCACTTGGCCGATCGATGCGACCCAGCTACTGGAGCTTTGAAGCGTACCAATCCTGAAGACTCGGTTCGCGCAACCGATCGAAAATGCGCGCACCATCCTTCCAGATACCCCGCTGGGTGACGTCGATTCCAGCGGCATCGCACCAGATGAGCGCGAACGCGGCAGCGTATTCGGCCGGAAGTCGATCGCCGTCGATAGCGTCCGACATATCTTGGTAGCGCGCATCCTGGTCTACGATCCACAACGCGGCGCGCTCGACGTCGACGGTTCGTGCGGGATAGATGAGCTTGCCTTCGAACGAGGAGGTTCCGACCTGAACCGCTCTCATCAACGGGACCAGCGACGCTGGCGGTGGCCGTACCGTGAGGACGTGGTTGCGCGAAGGGGCACGTTTGGCTCGCGCGCGCCGGAGCGTACGGATATTCCAGTCGTACCAACTGTCATCTTCGAGCAAGATCGCCGCATCGCGGCGCGCGATCATGTCGCTTCGCTCGTTGGAGGATTGAAACGCCGTCCCCACCGGCAACGTGATCACGATCGGACGGTCGACTCGACGTCGCAAACGAATTTTCACGCTGCCCGTCGCCTCGGCCTCCACGACTCCCGCAGCGAGGGCTTCGAGAAAATCGTAGTCGTCGATCCCGCGACCGGTATCGGCGCCGAAAACAAACAAGTGCTGCGTCGGCAACGATTCGCGCAGCTCGACGAGCTCGAATCCGGCGGGCTTCCATTCGGAGAGCACTTGTCGAACGCTCATGGCGTGATCCGCCTTGATGTGATCCCCGCTCCCGTCCTCGACTCGGTACTCGAGAAGCGCAACTCTTCCCGCGGGCGCGAGAGCCTCTCTCATCTTCGCGAGCACCGGTCCCGGCTCGGCAATTTCGTGATAGACGTCCGCGAGAAGGATCCAATCGAGCTCTCCCGCAGGGAGTTTGGGGTCGTCGGGCTCGCTCAAAACCGGAACCACGCCATCGACCTTTTCGTCCTCGACGAGCTGAGCGAGCAACTCCAGCATCTCCCGTTGGATGTCGACAGCATACACGCGTCCCCCGGGAACGACTCGAGGCGCAATCTTGCGCGCGTAGAATCCTGTGCCCGTACCCAGATCCGCAACGACGTCCCCGGCCTCGAGCTCCATCGCTTCGAGCACGAGGTCCGCACGTTCTTCTTCGAAACGATCGTCTCGCTCGAGCCACCGCGCGCCAAGATAGCTCATCGGCTCGGCCGGAACCCGTGGGCGCTCGTCGACTCGAGCTCCGGCGACGAAGACCGCGTCGATCGCCGCGAAGTTGGCCACGTCTTCGAGCGGGTCCGCGCTCAAAACGACGATGTCCGCCAGTTTGCCGGGGCTCAACGTGCCGCGCACGTCATCGACCCCCAACGCACGCGCAGCAGCGCCGGTCGCCGCGACGACAATCGCATCGAGTGGGATCCCAGCGTCCGCCAGGCGGTGCAGCTCTCGATGGTACGACGGTCCCTGAAGCGTTCCGATATTCCCGCCGTTCGAGCCGGCCGCAATCGCGATCCCGGCAGCGTACATCCTGAGGACGTTGGTCTCGAGAATAGTGCGCGCTTCGTCGGAGCTTCCCCACCGGATCGATGCCGGTGTCTCGGGTCGTTCGTCATCGGGAATACTATCGAGCTCACTCCAGCTCGCAATCACGCTCGCATCGCCGCAACGGGTCTCGATCGGCAGAAGCTTGACGGCGTCCTCGAGCACCTCACGATAGCGATCGAAATGTGCGAGTCCGGTGATGCTCACCACCCCGGCGGCTGAGGCGAGCGCAAGCAACTCGTCATCGACCACCTGGTCGACGATCGTATGCGCGAGCACGTCAACGCCGGCGCGCACCGCCATCTTGGCCGCCGCTAACTCTTCAGCATGCATCGCGACCCGCAGCCCAACCCGATGCGCTTCGTCGACGAGCGCCTGGAGCTTGGGCTCGAAATCCGC
The DNA here is from genome assembly GCA_947259165.1 of uncultured Acidobacteriota bacterium. Lineage (GTDB taxonomy): Bacteria > Acidobacteriota > Vicinamibacteria > Marinacidobacterales > SMYC01 > CAMYKY01. The sequence continues at coordinate 3,816 of CAMYKY010000119.1, forward strand.
GAGGGTCATGCCCGGGCCCGCACCAAACCCCACTTTGATCAGATCCACGCCGCGAGTCGATAGCTCGCGTACTTTCGCGCGCGCGGCTTCGGGACTCTCGAGGTAGACGAGACCCGGGTCTTCGGGTGTCCAGAGGGTGACGTCGCTGACGGGAAAATTCGCAAGAAACGGTCCCGACGTCAATACCCGAGGCGCTTTGATCTCACGGGCAATGTCGAGCTCCCAGCGAGGCCCGCCGAACGAAGCGACGGTGGTAACGCCCGAGCACAAGTAGGCCGCGAGGGTCTCGGGCATGGCCTCGCGAATCCGCCGCCGCTCTTCCGCGTGAGGGACAAACGCCGTCAGGTCGTAGTCGTCCGGACTGGTGTAAAGACTGCCCGAATCCAGAAAATGAGTGTGGGTGTCGATGAGACCCGGAAGAAGCCACTTCCCGTTCATGTCGACGACATCAGCGCCTTCCGGGATTTCGTAGCCGTCAGTACCGGCTATCACGGCAATGCGGTCGTCGCGGATTTCGACGACCACGTCGTGGCGCGCAGGCGCGCCCGTGCCGTCAATGACGGTCCCGTGCATCAGCACCAAGATCGACTGAAAGAAAATTGCGTTCACGGCCGTCGCCTACCGGAGAAGCGACGTCGTTTCCGTCAGCGATCGGTCGAGCGGTGGAGCTTCGCCGCGGCTCACCCAGGCATCGAGCAATAACAGCGCATCGCGCACCGCGGGGAGGTACGACGTGCCCGTCGCCATTTCGTCGAGATTTTTGTCCGTCAAGCCCATCCGGGACCCAACGTATTGGAACGAAGAGATCGCGTCATCGTCGTAGGAAATATGCCAAGCGCCTTCCACTGCGTAGAGCCGATGTCGCTCGGCAGCTCCTTGTGCTCGTACTTTGTCTTTGTAGACAAGAATCTCCGGGTAGGTGAAATCGTCATACGTACCCGCGACTTCGATGGTCGGCACCAGCACCGCACCCGACGTGTTGGGGCTTTCCCTCGAGGCGCTCGGGGCTCTCGGGCCCCTCGGCGCGCTCGACTCAGCCCGGGCGGCACGCACTGCGGACGAGCGCCCCATGAACGGCCAGAACCGTGCCGCGTCGACCGGCGTCCCCGCGGCCTTGGCGTAGCCTTCCGCGCCAACCTCATCGAGCTGCGGCCAAAGCGCCGCCATCTTCTTGGAACGTGCGTCTTGGGCGGGGGCATCGCCGCCACCGCCCACGATAATGAGAACACCGTCGTAGGGCAACGACTCGTCCTCGGCTGCGAATCGCGCGATGACACCTCCCATCGAAAGTCCGGAGAGGTACGCTTTTTCCACATCGCGGCTCAGTTGCGCGGCCACGCGGGCTTTCATCCGCTCGGTGAACTCGCGCGTGAGCTTCAAGCCCTCGACCGTGCCCCCGATGCCGTCGCGATCAACGCTGGCATAGGCGAAGCCGTGAGCCACGGCGTGGTCCCCCACGACGTCGTCTAGAGACACCTCATCCGTTCCAATCACGCTGCCGGCGCGACTGTAGTTGTCGCCTCCGCTACCGCCATGCGCACCGATCAAAAGCCTTCCGTTCCAGCTCGTACGATCGTCTGGATACCGTAGGACGTAGCGCTTTTGATAAGACTCCCCATCAACGTCGAGCTGAATCTCACCGCGCTCTTCGTACACATCACCGTTGGCAGGCAACACCCACAGGGCCGAAAGGATCACGATCACCGCCACGCCGAGGTCTCGTCGTTTCATCTCGAGCTCCTGAATTTACCTACGTGCTCATCCTATCTCGACCGGACACGTCATACAGTGCGCGCCACCGTTGCCGCGAAACATCTCGTCGGCGCAGAATGGCACCATCCTCCAGCCATTTTTCGCCATCTCCGACGCCACGCGTGTCGCGGACTCGAACCCCACCGCGGTCTCGGCTTTCTTGGTCACGACCACGTTGAGGTGTCCCTCGAGGCGCTCTTCCGGCGTGATCGCGATCGACCGCACGTGGCGCTCGGTCAAAAACTCCTCGAACATCACGTGTCGGGGCTCGCTCTTTCCGTCCTCGTACAGCCGGCACGGGAAAACCCGGAACGATTCGGGGTAGGTCAATGCAAGGTTCCGGTCGAGCACCATGAAGATACCGTCGATGTGGATGTGCCCGAACGGAAGCGGCACCTCCAAGAAATACTTGACGTCTTTGCCGAGCACGAGCTCTCGCAACATGCGCGTGCCCGTCTCATTCGCCCGATCGCACAACGACGCGACGACGGTATCGTCACCAATGAACGTCACGCCGCCACCCTCGAGAAATCCTGGGGGGTCGATGGCGCCCAAAACCGGGACCCCGAGTCGACGGAACGCGCGCCCGAGCATCAGCTGGTCCCCCCAGCGACCTTTCAGATGCGGGGACATCAAGACCGCGCCGCTCGAGAATACGGCGGCCAAATCCCTCGTATACGTCATGTTGGGGCGATGGGACATGTACGAGATCGCGTCGGCATCATCCTTGAGCACATCGGTGAGCATGAGGGTCTCGACGCCGTGAGCCTGGAAGAGCCCGGCCATGTTGTCGTACTCGTCGGTAAATCGCACACGGTCGACGGGTCGCTCGAAGTGAAACTCCTCGAGTGTTTGCTCGGTCACTAGATCGAGCTCCGATCCGGGACGGTGCATGAGCACGCGCTTGAGATCTCCGAAGGCGTTCGTCACACCGTATCCACTCACGCACACTCTCCTGTCGCGCGGCGCGCGTTAGCCGTTGCCAAGCGCCGTGCGCGCCCAAGTATAGAAGATCAACTCGTGGTATTTGAGCCCACGTTTGGACGGCCCGCGATCACGTCTCTATAATGCCGGAGGAGCCCTCGGCGCGCTCGTAAGCCGCTGCGGCGAGCTTGGGCGCCCCACCTTGGGAGGATTTCATGTTAGTGCTCGCCCTGCTCCTGCTCTCGGCTTCTCAGGAGCAAACGCCGACGTTTCGCACTGGCGTCAATTCGGTTCTGGTCGACGCGCTGGCGCTCGACGCCGACGGCAACCCCGTACCGGATATGACGATCGACGACTTCGAGATTTACGAGGACGACGTCCGTCAAACGATCGCAACGTTCGACGTGACGGATTGGAGCTCCTATGTCGCGGATCGGGCGTCCGACGAGGTGGGGGCCCCACAACCGGAAACCTCGGTCAACACCTACCCGCGACGCTTCGTGTTCATTTTCAACCGACAAGGGGCACAGTTCGACTGGTTGGCCCGCGCCAAGCGTGCTTTGGCCGAGTTCGTTGTGGAATCCCTCGCGGACGGCGACGAAGCGATGGTGATCGATGTGGGCTTTTCGACCAAGGTGACCCAGCAATTTCGCGCCAACAAGGAAGACACGCTCGAGAGCATCCGCGAGCTGAGTCTGATGGTCATGCCCTACCCGATGAGCCCTGACCGGGCCGCCGGATTCTTGTACCGGGATCTCGAAGCACTCGGGTCCGACCTCGCCACGATCCCCGGTCGCAAAGTCATCGTGTTGCTCTCGAACGAGCTCCTAACCTTCGTCGGGCCCGGCTCGCGCCGATCCAACGAGTCGTTCTCTCTCCAAAAAGCTGTCGAATCGTTGAACCAGGCCAACGCGAGTGTCTATACGATCGACCTTCGAGGCGCCCAAGGCTCCAGCACCCTCGCGGGGGGGCTGTCCCCGCTGGCGACGGGCACGGGGGGGCGCTACTTTCCCAACGCCGTCTCGTTCGAGACGCCGCTGCGACGCATTGGAAGGGAGAACCAACGCTACTATCTTCTCAGCTACGTCCCGACGAACTCCGAGCTCGACGGAACCTACCGGCGAATCGACGTGCGCTCTTCGAAGCCAGGCGTCAAGCTCATCTCGAGACAAGGCTACCTCGCGACCGCAACACCGACGACGGTAACGGACGCGGCGGACGACCCGCCGGAGACCACCCCCATGCCAACCCAGGCATTGGCCTTGCCGGCCGCGGTGGAGATGACGAGCTACTTCCTGCCCACCGGAACCGGGTCAGCGCGGGTGCCAGTGAGCGTTGCCCTGCCGAGAGAACTCTTGTCATCGAACCTCGGCGACAACGATGACCGACGACTTCACGTGACGATTTCGAACGATGACGGATCACTGTACACGTTCGAGAAGAAAGTCACTCTGACCGACTACTACCTCGTCGAGAACGTGGAGCTCGAACCGGGCCCCTACTTGATGCAAATCACTTTGCGCTCCAACGGAGAACAGCTCTACCAGGCCTCGACCGGCATCAACGTGCCGTCGGGATTCGGTGAGCGATTCGGGCTTTCGAGCATCGTGCCCGTCGTCTCACCGGAGGCGACCGGTAGCGTCGGCGAAGCCGTCCCCATCCTTCCCACGACGACGCTTCCGCGAGGAGGCGACGCGTTCTTGCTATTTCAGGTGTTTCCGGGCATGGAGCGGCCATCGCGTCGCGCCTACCTGACCTACACGATATTCGAGGGTGACAAAGAGGTCGTCTCCGGCGGTAAGGACGGCCCGATGGATCTCGCTCAGGATCGCCCCGGCGGGACCCCAGTCATCCTGCGTATTCCGATGTCGGATCTGCGATCGGGTGTTTACCGAATCGAGATCCGGACCGAAGATCGATCGCTAGGGCGACGCGCCGTGAGTGAGATCGAGTTGCGGATCCGCTGAACCGGCAGCGCTCGGCGCTTCGGTCATCGCACGGCTAGTGGACTCCCCGGGAAGCGGGCGGGCAAACAAGACCGCTCCGAGCATCCTGGTCAGGTTGGGGTCTCCTTGAATGCAACGGTGTTCGAATCTTTCTGCGAGGTCGACACCGTCGCTCGTCGGGGTCAAGCCTTCGAGTTGCTGCAGCTCGCGCTCGAGCCCGCGCGGGGTGAGGCGCTCGCGCCACAGACGATTCCCCAGCACCAGACCACGTTCCTTTGAGGTCTCGACCAACGCTTCCATGTCGGTTCGTAGCACCATTTCTCGAGTCGAGGCCAGATCAAGAAGTGCGGCGATCCCCGGATACTCCAGACGGTCCCCCACCAGTCCTGCCGGAAGAGTCGGCCAGAACCAGATTCCGGTCTCGACGCAAATCGGGCGCGACTCACCGGCGGCCAAGAGGCTGACGCCTTCCCCGAAGCGACGCGGACTCTCGTCGGAGGGAAGCGCAAGCTCGAGCACGGTGGCGCCCAAATCGTATAGCCGAACTTGCTCCGACGACACGATGCCCTCGGGTACGCCGGGACCGCGCAGTAGGACCGGCACCGATTGGGAGCCCACGTAGCCGATGACGTCACCGTGCCCGGCGATGCCGGGCGTTTCGTAGAGCTCCTCACCGTGGTCACCCGTGATGACGAGCAATGCGTTGTCGGCTCCTCGAAGCTCGCTCACTTCGCGATGCAACCGCTCCATGGCTCGGTCGATCGCCGTGAGCGCTCCGTCGTAACGCGCACGAACTTGCTTTTCATCCTCCGGGCTCAACGCACGCCCCGCCTGCTCGGGTGGCACATGATAAAGGTAGGGGCCCTCGTAGTTCTCCGCGTCTTCGACGTCGTTCGGAAGATAGTCGGGATAGGGAGCGACGTAGGGAAAGTGCGCAGCGCTAAAAAACACCACCGCCGCGTAGGGCCGGTCTCCAGCCGCGGCGACATGCCCCAACGCTTCTTCGACCAACCACTCTGGATCCGCTAGGCTCGGAAGGTTCCGCCAGACCGGAAAGAGTTTTCTCGCCCAGCGCAACCTCAGGAGCGGGAGCGTCCACTGGTGTGCCGAGAGTACCGTCGAGGCGGCCAGGGTGTCGACGTTGAGCGCGGGGGTATCGACCGTCTCGAAGCCCGCCTCGAAACCATGGAAAACGTCCCCGGCAAAATCCGAAACCACGAAGGTGTAGTAATCCTCGTCGCGTAGCCGAGTGAAGAAGGTTGGCGACAGCTGTTGCCGACTCGCCACAAGGGGGAACATATGGCGCACGCCGTTTTGCCGCGGCTCCGTGCCGGTTAGTGTCGAGACCCAACTCGGATAGGTCCGAGCGATCGGAGTAAACGCGTAGCGAAACAGCGAGGCGTCAGGAAGTAGCGAGGCCGCAAACGGCATCACCTCGCTGGATTCCAACCGATCCGCGCGTAAGGAATCAGAAGCAAGAATGAGCACGTCGGGCGGCCGAGAGTCTGCTGAAGATGTCGAGGGGGCGCCTCGGACGAGCCCCAAGGCCACCATCAGTGCGACCGCGGCCGGGACCGCCACTCGGCCCACACGATAGAGCCCGCCGAGCTCGAGCGTTCGACCCGCGACGAATAGGCGAAGGCGGTGTCCGAGCTCGACCGCCGCTCCCAGCAACAGGATCACCCACAGCAGCGTGAGGAGAGCGTCAAAAACGAGGGGGCCAATCCCGTGGGTTACCGAGCGTTGCATCCGAGCCCAGAGGCCGCCACTCAACCACCAACGATCGGCGAACAGCTGCGGATAGCGCGCCATCATGCCGAACAGCGCCAGCAGATGGGCCGTGAGGGTGACTCCGATCACGATGAGCCCCGGGCTAGGAGCCGAAAGAGTGAAGCGGCGCCGGCTGGTCGCGAGCGTCCAGTGTGTCAGCGCACCCAGCAAAAAGCCGAAACCCAGCTGCGCGACCAACAGACGCATCTCGAGCGCGAGGATCGTAGGGGAGGTGGCATCGATGACGCGACTCTGCACTTCAGCGTCGCTCGCTCCAGCGAAGCGAAGCTCGCCGAGGGACAGGAGGTCCCAAAGCCACAACGACAGCGAGACCAGAGAGCCTAAGATCGCGCCGGGCCAAAATGAAGTCTGGGGCGCGCCCTTGCGAAACTGAGCGGTCAGGGCGCGCACCGCGGCGACCGTGCTCCAAGCAAGTCTGCGAGCGAAAGTGCGTGCCCAGGCAACGGTCGAGCGCAACCATGGCGATGACGGATGAGCCGAAGGTTCTGGCGTCGCCATCAGTTAGCTCGTCTTTCTCGAGATGGGATTATCGGGCTGCATGGCTCACTTCGGGTTCCGACCCGTTCGCAGCGGCTTCGGCCCAGACTTCGTAAAGGGCTAGTTGCTGGGAGAGTGATTGCCCCTGGAGCTCGACGCGTACCGCGGTCAGGGGCGGCACGGACTCGGGTAGCTCGTGGGAGCGTATACCCCGACAGAGCACGTCGGCCGAACCGCCGCCACTCACCAGGGGTAGCCACCGTCCTGCTGGGTCACGCCCGAACAGACGCGTGCGCACCACCGAGCCGTCGAGAGCTTCGGCCACCCAATGGACTCGAGCGAGCCGAGTTGGCTCCGGAAGAGCGAGCTCGATGTACGGCGGCGAGCCCTCGGGTCTGACTTTCCAACCGGCACCCAGCTCAGGACGCGCGACGCCGTCCAGCGTGTCTTCGGGACGGGTTCCATCAACGATATGTCCAGTGTAGCCCGCCACGCTCAGCGGCACGCGGCCTAACTGTGACAGGAAAGCCGGGAACTCCTCACAACGTGTCGAGCCAGTCGTCCCCAGGACGCGGGACAGGTCCTGCAATTGCTCGTTCACCAGCGTGACCGCATCGAACGGCTGCGCTCCGACGTCCGCGCCGTCGAGCTCGTCCAAGATCCAGCGGCTGGCGACAGCGGAAAGCTCGGGTTCCGTCCGCCAGAGATCGGCCAAGCGCGGAAGCGCGCGTGGATCCTCCCAGCCCCGGGTGAAGGCTGCTTCCATTAGCTTGCGCTCCGCCGAGCTCGGCGTGCCTCGAACGGCGAAGGGCTCGGTGCTGCGAAACCTTCGAAAAATGGCTCGGTTCTGAAAGTAGGAAAAATTCTTCAGCAAGTCCTTGGGGGTTTCGTACTCGAGCGTCGGCCAGGTGTCCGTGGAGACGACGTCCCTCTCCATGCGAAGCAGCAAGGCCATCGAGTCCAGAAAACGATCGACATCGCTGTCGGTCACCACCAAATCACTCAAAAGCTCCAGGGGTGAGCCTGATCCTAGCTCGCGCACATAGCGGGCCATCTCCGGCCGGCGGATGTCGGCGCGCACCGAGTCCAAGTCGATCTCGAACGGATCGTTGCTGGAAACCAGAAACCCCTGATGGCGGTGCGTCCAAACGCTGACATGCGGGAAGACCGAGCGCGCCGTGTTCACAACCAAAAAGAGGTTCCGGGCGGAGAGGTGATGGATCGGGAAGTATTGCAGCAGGACGCCGTTGCGACGCAACCGGCTGGAGGTGAGTTGATAGAACTCGCGGCTGTAGAGGGAGCCCATCCCAGCAAACCAAATGGACGAGCCCTCCACGCTAATAACGTCGTAGCGGTCGGGCCGCTCTAGCAAAATGCTTCGGCCGTCCTCCCGGATCAACTTCACGTTGGGCCACTCGAGCACGCCCCCGTTGACGTCAGCAAAATGTCTGCCCGCAGCCTCGACGATCGGGTCGCTGAGCTCAGCGCAAACGACCTCTTCGAACCCGTGCGAGGCAACGGAAGCAAGGGTCACTCCGGTCCCGAGGCCGAGGACGAAGGCCCGTTTTCGCTCTCCCGTGAAAAGGGTCGGGATGTTCGCGAGTCGATGCTGCACCGGCACTTCTTCGCTGTCGTCGCCCTGGAACTTGCCGTTCGTCAGCAGAGTCTTGACGCCCCGATGATTCACGACGCTGGTGAGGCCGCCGGTGGCGTCCTCGCGCCGGAAGATGATCTCTGCCGCCGCGCTCGATCGGCCGTCGCCGTCCTCCAATTTCTTGGCCTCCCCGCCTTCGCTGCTCGCCGAGTCGCCCAGGTAGATCGCAGCCGCCATGTTGAGCGCGTTGAGATCCCAGCTCACCGGGAGCCAGGGGGCCCAAAAAAACGCTGACACCGCCAGCACCGCGATCGTTTTGCGGTAAGTGAACGAGCTCAAGAGCAAGATCGCGACGCCGCCAACGACGAGCAACAACGAGCCCAGAAGTTTTAGCGCGTCCAAGCTTCCATAAATAGGGAGGATCACGAAGGAGCCGCAAAGCGCTCCCGCAACCGCGCCCATGGTGTTGGCGGCATAGATTTGTCCCACTCGGCGCCCGAAACCGAGCTGCGTCGCCGTGGAGCAGTGCAGGATCAGGGGAAAGGAGATGCCGAACGCCGCCGTCGGCAGTAGCATGAGCAGGAGTGCCACCACAAAACGCACGCTCTCCATCAAGATGAAGCTCGGCGATGAC
>CAMYKY010000120.1 GCA_947259165.1 uncultured Acidobacteriota bacterium
AAGGCGGAAATACCCAGGTATGCCATCGCATTCACGCCTCGCCAGCGCACAAAATGACCTCGAGCTTTATGCACAGAACTTCTGAGACGAGACACTAGCGACTCGAGGTCCACGCGGAGCTCGATAAACCGTTCAAGTCCCAAACAACCTCGCCCGCCCGCAGCGTCAACTCGCATTCGAGTTTTTGGTTTCCGGTGAGCTTGTCGCCCTCGACATCGACGAAACCGAAGTCGCCTTCACGGAGTCGGAGCGCGGTCAGATCGGCTTGTGCCCCCACGCTCAAATGTCCGAGATCCTCGCGGTGAATCGTCTGCGCCGGCCGCCACGTCGATGCACGGATCACGTCTGGCAGCGGCATCTCCATGTTTAGAAACTTGGACATGACGTTCAGCATGTCTTTCATTCCCGCGTTCATGCTCGCTCGATGGAGATCGGTGCTGATCGTGTCCGGCGGGAAGCCTTGGCGCATCGCTGGCACAGCCTGGTCGAAGCGAAAGCTGCCTGCGCCATGCCCGACGTCAAAGAGGATGCCGCGCTCCCGTGCTCGCGGTACGAACGGCCGGAGCCCACCGGACTCGTCGACGATCGCGATGCGGCCCGGCACGTCCGCGTAGGCGTGGGTCAAGATATCTCCCGGGCGCAGGTGGGTCATGAGGAGCTCTTCGAGCGAAAGGGGAGGCGTCTGGCCTCCGAAATCTACGGCGACAGGCACCCCGGCGCTCTCGCCGGCTTCGACGGCGCGGTTTACGGGATCCCACTCGTATCCCTCGTAGTGCGCTACTTTGATGCCGACGACGAGCTCGGGAAACTCTTCGGCGCGCATCGCGGTCAGCTTCGCGTCCATGTCCGCGAGATTCTGCTCGACGGGGCCGCCTTTCATGCCGGAGCCCACGATATTGAGAAAAGCGAGCACTCTCGTCCGTGAGCGGTCGATGACTTGCTCTTTGAATTGAACGAAGTTCCTCCAGCCGGCGTCGCCGAGATCGACCACGGTCGTGACGCCCGCGCGGAATGTAAAACCGTCCGGAGGAAGCGCGTTGTATCCGTTGCTGTAGGCGGCATTGGGCTCGGTTCCGAAGAACACATGGGCGTGGAGATCCACGAGCCCGGGAGTGACATAGAGCCCCGTGGCGTCGACGACGGTGCCGGCTTCGGACGCCGCGATCTCGGTCTCAACGGCCGCTATGACGCCGTCGTCGATGGCGATGTCCATCACCGCATCCACTGCGTTTCGAGGATCGATGACGCGGCCGTTTTGAATAACGATGTCATAAGTCTGCGCGGTGGACGTGGTTGCCACAGCGGCGCACGCGATGAAGGAGACGAGGGTAAGGCTTGTTGGGCTCATGAGTGGGATTCTACGCCCATCGTATCGAACGGCACTAGCGCGGCGCCGTCAATCATGGTTCGCTTTACGTCACGCTTCGAGAGATATCGATGCTTCGTCGGGATCCGTACGATATAGTGCGTTTGGGTCGCGCGGCGCTCGATCGTCTCGTCCCATGGGGAGGTCTACGAATTAGATGATTACTAAAGGAATCATCCTCGCGGGTGGGTCGGGGAGCCGCCTCTACCCGATGACGACGGCGATCAGTAAGCAACTACTGCCCGTCTACGACAAACCCATGATCTACTTCCCGCTGAGCACGTTAATGCTCGCTGGGATCCGCGACGTGCTCGTGATCACCACGCCGCGCGACCGTCCGCTGTTCGAGAGTCTTTTGGTGGACGGGAGCCATTTTGGAATTCGGATTCGATACGCGGAGCAGCCGCGACCCGAGGGGCTGGCGCAGGCGTTTCTGATTGGCGAGGAGTTCATCGGCGATGACGGTTGCGCGCTGATCCTGGGTGACAACTTGTTCTATGGGCATGAGTTGACGAGCCAACTCAAAGTGGCGGTCGCGCGCGAGCAGGGGGCTACGATCTTCGCTTACCGGGTCAAGGATCCGGAACACTACGGTGTCGTTTCATTTGATTCGGGCGGCCGGGCCGTACAGCTGGAGGAAAAGCCGTCCAGTCCGGCGTCCAACTATGCCGTCACCGGTTTGTATTTTTATGACCGTCGCGTGGTCGAGCTTGCGTCCAGTCTGAAGCCGTCCAAGCGAGGTGAGCTCGAGATTACGGAGCTCAACCAACTCTATCTCGAGAGTGGAGACCTGCACGTCGAAACCCTCGGCCGGGGGTTTGCGTGGTTGGACGCTGGAACTAAGAGCTCCCTGCTACAGGCAGCGATGTTCATAGAATCCGTGGAGCAACGGCAGGGTCTGAAGATATGTTGCCCCGAGGAGATCGCGTATCGCTCGGGCTACATCGATACCGACGCACTTAGAAAGCTCGGCGCGTCGCTCGCGACGAGTGAGTACGGCAAGTACCTGCTTTCCCTGGTCGACTCGAGCGACGTCTCTTGACGGGTCTCGAAGCACGTCGCGCGCTCCATCCTATCGGCGGAACAAAGGCGAGGTTGTTCTCAAGTGAGAACGGGAAGACTCAACTCTCCGCGAGCTCCAGATACCGGGCTAGTGATTCCTTCCAATCACCCATAACATTAGCGCCTGCCGACTTCAGAGAGGCATTTTCGAGGACCGAGTACCTTGGTCTCCTGAGGTCGACGGGGAAATCGCCGACGCTCGCACGCTTCAGGATCGCTTGCGTGGACGTCAGCTTGAAGATCTCCCGGGTGAACTCGTACCAGGAACACTCGCCCTCGTCCGTGGCGTGCGTTATGCCGAAAGGCGCGGGTCGCTCGTCACAAAGCCGTTTGATCTGCTGTGCGAGCGAAAACGTCCACGTGGGCGTGACGATCTCGTCGTCGACAACAGTGACCTCTCCTTTTTCGGCTGCAACGCGGCGGATCTTGGTGATGAAATTGTCGCCTTTGGCGCGACAGGGCACGAGACCGTAAAGCCCGCACGTTCTCAGAACGTAGTTGTTGGGACAATAGTTGATCACGGCCAGCTCTCCGGCTGCTTTCGACAACCCGTAGACGTTGAGCGGTGAAATCGCGTCGGTCTCCACGTAGGGCGAGCGTTTCTCACCGTCGAAGACATAGTCGGTACTGATGTGGACGAGCAAGCTGCTCGAGCGCTCGCACGCTCTTGCGAGATTGAGGGGGCCCGCGGCGTTGACCTCGAACGCTTTTACGGGGCTGCGTTCGCACTTGCCGGTATGGTGGAACGCTGCAGTGTTGACGACCGCCGAGGGCGCAGTCTCCCGGATGAATGCGTCAACTCGATTCGCATCCGTGATGTCCAGATCCTGGTGCGTAAGCGCGAGCAACTCGCTGCCTTCGAAGGCGCGAAGCAGGTCGGTTCCCAGCTGGCCGTTGCCTCCGATGATGACGGTTTTGCGCTTATTCATGAATCGTTCGAGACTCCGGTGTCCGTACTTCAGAAGTCGAACCGAAGGTGGTTCGACTCCGGGCTGGTAAGCCAATCGGCCAACGTTCGTGCACCTGCGTCTTTTTCCGACAAAACTGGAGCCGAGACTGGCCACTCGATGCCGATCGCAGGATCGCTCCAAAGCACGCCCGACTCCGCGTTCTTGTTGTAGATGCCGGTGCACTTGTACTGAACTTCCGCGAATTCGGAGAGGACGCAAAAACCCCGGGCGAATCCCGCGGGCGCCCACACTTGCTTTCGATTCTCGGCCGAGACTTCGATTCCGTACCATTGTCCCAGACTCGGCGAGCCTTTACGTATGTCGACAGCGACGACAAAGGCACGGCCCTGAGTCACGCGCATGAGCTTGCCCACCGGCGGGTCCCACTGGAAGTGCAAGCCGCGCAAAACGTTTTTCGAAGATCGAGAATGATTCTCTTGCACGAAATGAGTGGGCAGGCCGAGCGCCTCGAATTGATCCGCACGAAAAACTTCGGTGAAGAAACCCCGCTCGTCCCGATAGACTTCCGGGACGATGACTATGACGTCGCCCAAATGAACGGATTCGATGGAAAATGTCATCCTCAGCCGGTCTCCGCAGGTTCCCGTCCCACGATCCGCAAGTAGGCTTCAGGATCGGTGGCGCCTTCAGTGGAAATCAACAGGACGGTAGACTCTTTATCGAGCTTCAGCGGGTTCGAGGCGGCCATGACGGCTTCCAGGCCCGCGAGAGCCGCGGCCCCGGTCTCGCCGGACACGATGCCCGCTTCGGCGAGCGTTCGCATCGCTTCTTCCGCGTAGCTATCGCCCACGGCGACGCACCAATCGAGGCCTGCCTTCAAAGTGGGGAACGCAACGGGCGAGGGTGTGCCGCAATTGAGGCCAGCCATCATTGACGGGTGCGGCCCAGGCACGGTCACGAGCTCTCCTTTTTGGATGGACGCGAGCACGCAGGCACATGTTTCCGGCTCGACGCCCACCAGAGTCGTGCCGTCATTTCTTTTGAAGTAATCCGTCGCTGCGGCACCTAACGCCCCGACGCCGAGTGGGACGAAGGCGGTGTCGGGTGGCCTCTCCAGCTGGTCGGCGATTTCACAAAAGATCGTGGCATAGCCTTGGGCGACCCAACGCGGGATCTCTTCGTAGCCCGGCCACGATGTATCGTCGACGACCAAGCAACGACTGCTCGCCTCTTTCGCTGAGCGCGCCACGGTGTCGTCGTAGTCGCCCTCGACGACGATGCACGTTGCGCCCTCGCTCTCGATGCCTTCGATGCGCGCCCGGGTCGTTCCCGTGGGAACGAAGACCTTGGCTTCGAAGCCGAGCAGTTTCGCCATGCGCGCCACGGCTCGACCGTGGTTTCCGTCGGTTGCCGCTGCGAGCGTGAACGGTCGCAGCGGCGCGACTTGCTCTTGCAAGCCCTCGATGTCGACCCATGGGGCTGGGTCGCGTCCGATGTAGTCGATCAATGCCTGATAGGTCGCCCACGACGCGCCGAGAAGCTTGAACGAAGGCATGCCGAAGCGCTTCGATTCGTCCTTGACCAGCACGCGGTGCAGACCCAGACGATCGGCGATCGCGGGCGCGTCCACGAGCGGCGTGGGCGCGTAGTGGGGGAGTTTCTGATGCAGCTCGAGAGGCTCGCTGGACGTTCGGAACGATTCGGGCAGGGCTCCCGTGAAACCGTTTCTCACGATCGCCGTCATCCGAGCCTCTCGAACAAGCGCATCGCTTGCTCTCGCGCCTTGGCCCGGACCTCTAGGGGGTCGACACGTGTCGGCTTTCCGTCCTCGAAGACTTTCTCGCCACTAATGATGACCTCGGTAGGTCGAACGCCCGGGGTGAACGCCAGGTGCCAAGGTTCCATGGGGTCGTAGGACCAGCTGACGCGGTCGTCCTTGGCTTCGGGGAACAGATCCCAGTTGGCTTCGAGCCAGCTCCAAGCAACGTCGGGCGAAAAGGTGACGTCGATCTCGCGTGCGCGTAGGTAGGTCATACGGAACGCTTCGATCATATCGCCGCCGATGCCGTCGGTACCGAGAACGATGCGATTGGATCGTTTCGCCGGCGCCGCGTAGCCGACCGCGTTGTTCATATTCGATAGCGGAGTGTGCGCGATCGTTCCGGCGAGCTCGCGATCGAGGTGGACGGCGTGAACGAGAATCCAGTTGTCACGCGCGCGTCCTTCGAGTCGTCTGCCAGCATCGATATCTTCGGGTCCTTCTGCGACGTGGATGTGGACTCCGACGTCGAGCTCGTCTGCGAGCGTGCATACGGCGTCGAGTGTTGCGTCTGAGAGAGTGAAGCACGCGTGGGCTCCAACGTAGCCGCGTCCGCCGGCTTTCAAGAAGCGGTTGTTCTCCTCGAGCCCTGCTTTCGCTTCGTCGACACCGTTCCGATCGGTGACCTCGTAACAGGTCGAGAGCCGAACACCGACTTCGGCACATGCATCCGCAATCACCGAGAGCGAGCCCTCAATGGCGCTTGGTGACGCGTGGTGATCGATGATGGCGGTGGTTCCGCGCTCCAGCGCTTCGAGCGCACCGAGCTTCGCGGACCACTCGATCATCTCGAGATCGAGAGCTTTGTCGAGACGCCACCAGACGAGCTCGAGGATTTCTTGAAACGTGGTTGGCGTTCGCGGTGGCGGTGGCATGCCGCGCGCGAGGGTCGAATACAGATGATGGTGGGCGCAGACGAGCCCGGGAGTTTGATGCCCTGTGCTCACTTGCCGCTCACTTGCCGCGCCGTGCCATGGGAAGGGTATTGCGCCACTCTCCGTCCGCATCGTGAAGCGCCGCCGCCACCGCACCTGCCGTCGGGACGAGGCCGATCTCACCGACACCTTTGACGCCGTAGGGCGAGTTCGGTTGCGGGCTCTCGATGAGCTGGACGTCGATCTCCGGCATGTCGCCCGCGCGCACGATGCCGAGGCTTTTGAGGGTCATGTTCGTCGGCCGTCCGCTCTCGTCGGCGGGAAAATCTTCGCTGAGCGCGAAGCCAAGGCCCATGTGCACCGCCCCTTCGACTTGGCCTTCACAAAGAATGGGATTCACGGCTCGGCCGACGTCGTGCGCCGCCACCACGCGTTCGATCTTGCCGGTCTCGCGCTCCGCGATGACAAGCTGCGCCGCGTAGCCGAACGTCGAGTGGATGATGGGGTTGTCGACGCCGTCCGAAAGAGAGTTGGTCCAATCCACCCGGTATTCGCCGTTGTAGTCGACGCCAGTTCTCCTGCCGTCTTCGATCGCCACGCGACAAGCGTCTTTCACCGAGCCTGCGGTCATCAACGTGCCGCGTGAGCCGGTGGTTTGTCCGGCACCGAGCTCACGCGACGTGTCCACGATGACGCGAACCTTCTCCGGCTCTACCCCGAGCTCTTCGACTGCTACTTGAAGCGCTACCGTGTGAACTCCCTGTCCCATCTCGGTCCAACAATGGCGAAGCTCGACCGTCCCGTCGTCCTCGAACCGCACGACCGCCTTGGCGATTTCTTTGAAGCCGTTGCCGAGCCCGGAGTTCTTGAGTCCTAGAGCGACGCCGACCGCTTTGCCCTCGGCGACGGCTTTGTCATAAGCGGGCCTGACAGCGTCGAGGCAGACGCGTGCCCCGAGGCAGCCGTCATCCATAATCTGGCCGGGGCCCCACACTTTCCCCGGTTCGATCACGTTTCGCGAACGTAGCTCCCAACCGCTGATGCCGACGCTTTCGGCGAGGCGATCCAAAACACCGTCGACGGCGAAGTGCGCCTGGTTGGCGCCGAAGCCTCGGAAGGCGCCGCACACGGGATTGTTGGTGCGGACTGCGATGGATTCGACGTCGACGTTCGGAACTTGAAACGGACCGGTCGCGTGGCCCGCGGAGCGCTCCAATACCTTCATACCGACGGACGCGTAGGGGCCGGAGTCGCCAATCATACGCGCTTTGATTCCCGTGAGCTTGCCGTCGTCGTCGCAGCCGGCCCAATACTCCATGCGAATCGGGTGGCGCTTGGGGTGCATCAGAAGCGATTCTTCCCGGCTGAGCGTGCACTTAACCGGTTTCTGCAAAAGATAGGCGGCGAGCGCGGTCTGCGCCTGGTTCGACATATCTTCCTTGCCGCCGAAAGCACCCCCGTTCGAGACGAGCTCGACGCGCACCGCGTTTTCGGGTACGCCGAGCACCGACGCGATTTGATTGCGATCGTCCCAGATCCCCTGTCCGCCCGAATACACTTGGAGCGTTCCTCCAGGCTGGGGGACTGCGAGCGTCGACTCGGGCTCGAGATACGCGTGCTCGACTCGCTGTGTCTGGAAGACCTCGTGGATCCGATGAGCGGAAGCGTCGAGTGCCGCGTCGACGTCGCCCCGAGCATAGCTCGAGCGTGACAACACGTTGCCGTCGAGTGTCCACACGGCGTTTTCTTCGTCGTCGATCGCTGCGACTGGGTCGGTGATGGGTCGAAGCTCTTTGTAGGTGACCTCGATGAGCGAGGCCGCGCGGCGAGCTGTTTGTCGATCGGTCGCGACGACGACAGCAAGGACGTCACCCAGATACGACGTGAAACCGCCCTCAGGAATGAACACCGGCCAGTCCTTGTGTATGAGACCGACACGAAGCTCGCCGGGGACATCCGCCGCCGTGTAGACGGCCTCGACGCCGGGCGGGTCGAGCGCATGGGATGCGTCGATGGAAACGATCTCGGCGCGGGCGTGGTCGGTGAGCTTCAACGCGGCGTGGAGCATGCCGGAGACTCGCATGTCGTCGATATAGGGCCGTCGGCCGACAGCGAGATCGCACCCTTCGTACTTGATGCCGTGCGTGCCAATGCCGCGCGGGAGCTCCACGTCGATCGTCTCCTCCTGGGCGAGGGCATCGATTGCGTCGAGAATCTTGACATAGCCGGTGCACCGGCAAAGGTGCGTTCCGAGGAAACGCGCGGCCTCGGCGCGCTTCAAATCTTTCCCCTTCGAGTCGAGCAGCGCCTTCGTCCTCATGACGATACCCGGCGTACAAAAACCGCATTGGAGAGCACCGCGGGATGCGAACGCGCGCGCGTAGCGATCGACTTCGGCGTCGTCGACGCCTTCGAGCGTGACGATCTCCTTCCCCTCGACCGACTCGACGGACTGGGTGCAGCTCGTGACCGCACGGCCGTCGATGAGAATGACGCAACAGCCGCACTGTCCGGAGGGTGCGCAGCCGTCCTTGGGGGAGATGACGCCGAGCTCGTCGCGCAGGGCCGACAGAAGATGGGGGTGACGAGCCTTGACTTCGGTCGCGTTGCCGTTCAGGGTAAACGTCATATTTTCAATCCGGTTCGACGGCGCCGCGCTGCTCGGTGATGCGTTGGTAGTATTCGGGCATTCGATAACGCTCGAAGTCGAACAGTGTGCTTTTGTAGCTCTTGCACATGTCGAGGTCGCAGCGGGCGATCGCCACTTCGTCGCCTTCGGAGCGACACTGGGCGACGATTTGTCCCGAGGGCGCGATGATCGCGCTCTGAGCGAGCGAGTCGACGCCTTCTTCGCAGCCGCCTTTGGCGACGCCGACGACCCAGGTGCCGTTTTGGTACGCGCCCGCCTGCATGACTAGATGGTTGTGGAAGCCTTGGAGAACGTTTTGGCTGGGGTCCGGGGCGTAGTGAAGCGGCGTGTTGTAGCCGATGAGAATGAGCTCGGCGCCTTGAAGCCCCATCACGCGGTAGGTTTCCGGCCAGCGGCGATCGTTACAAATCGCCATCCCCACGATCCCGCCGAAGGCGCGCCACACTTGAAAACCTTCCGGCCCCGGCTCGAAGTAACGCCGCTCCAGATGCTGGAACTTTCGCCAGGCTTCGTTCTTTTCGTGCCCAGGGATGTGGACTTTTCGAAACTTGCCTGCAACCGACCCGTCACGTTCGACGAGGATCTGAGTGTCGTAGTGGTGCTCGTCTGACGTCAGCTCGGCGTAGCCAAGACTGAATCCGACGCGGAGTTTCTTGGCTTCGTCGAACAGCGGCCTCGTTGCTGCATTCGGCATTTCGCGCTCGAAAAAACTGTCGACCTCGTTTTGGTCGTCGAGGCTCCAGCGCGGAAAAAAAGTCGTGAGTGCGAGCTCCGGGTACACAACGAGCTCAGCACCTTGGGCGTCGGCTTGATGTAAGAGTGCGAGAAGCCTTTCGACGACTGTTTCTCGGCTCTCGCTTCTTGCGATCGGGCCGAGTTGGGCGGCGGCGATGACTAGCTCTCGACTCATGCCCGCACCGGGATATCGTCGGTCTCGGACAGGGTGAGAATCACTTGAAGTAGCACGTTGGCCCCGGCCTCGAGGTCGCTGGGGTCGGTGTGCTCTTTCGGGTTGTGGCTGATGCCTTTGACGCTCGGCGTGAACACCATGCCGGTCGGGCAAGCGCGCGCGAGCATCTGCGCGTCGTGTCCTGCTCCGGCGGGCAATTGGCGCACGGTACTGCCGAGCGATTTGGCCGTATCTTCGACGAGCTCAATGACGCGGCGATCGAACTCCACCGGCTCGAACCGAGCTAGCTTGCGAGTCGTGATCTCGACGCCTTCGGCTTTGGCGATGGTATCGAGGTGCTCGGCAAGTCGCGCCTCGGCCGCCTGCAGTAGCTTCTCGTCGGTATTTCGAAGGTCGACGGTGAACACCGCTTTTCGGGCGACGACGTTCACGAGGTTTGGATCGAGAGTGATCGCGCCCACGGTGCCGACCTGTGCACCTCCCATTTCTTGGGTGAGACGGCGGACGAATGCCGCCGCTTCTGCGGCGACGTAGCCCGCGTCGTGGCGATACGACATCGGCGTGGTACCCGCGTGGTTCGCCTGGCCTCGTACGGTGACCTCGGTCCACGAGATTCCTTGGACCCCGGTCACTGCTCCGAGGCCGATCCCCTCGGCTTCCAGAATGGGGCCTTGTTCGATGTGAAGCTCGACAAAAGCATGCGGGATCACGCCCGGTATCGGGGCATCTCCCCGATAGCCGATCCGATCGAGCTCGTCGGCGACACGCTTGCCGTCGATGCTCACGGCAGCGTGCGCCTCTTCGAGCGGCAACCCGCCGACGTAGACGAGACTCCCCATCATGTCGGGTGCGATGCGCGCGCCTTCCTCGTTCGAGAAGAACGCGACTGCGAGAGGGCGGCGCGTGGTGAGCCCGGCATCATTCAACGTTTCGATAATCTCGAGCCCAGCGAGAACGCCGAGGTTGCCGTCGTAGCGCCCGCCGGTGCGGACGGTGTCGATGTGCGAGCCGCACATGACAGGCGGAGCCTCTTCGCTTCCCGGACGCATCGCGACGGCGTTGCCGATAGCGTCGATAGAAACGCTCATTCCGAGCTCGCGCATCCACCCGGTGACGAGATCGCGACCTTCCTTGTCGGCGTCGGTGAACGCAAGGCGATTACAGCCGCCATCGTCGCGAGCGCCGCGCTGAGCTAGCTCGTCGAGCCGCCGCAGGAGACGAGCCTGGTTGATGCGCAAGCTGCGCCGAGCGTTTTCGCCGATCACGGTCGAAATGTTACCTCAAAAGGGGTTTGGCGGGTGCGCGGTTGTCCGTTAGTCTCCTGGAACAGAGGTTCGTTGCATAAGGCTCGAGGCCGTTTTGTGTGCTGGCGAGGCGTGACGACGAACTCATATCTAGATATTTGGAGAAGGAGCAACGAAGCCAGCGCGCAAAAGGGTCCGAGATTTATGTGACGAACTTCTGTTCCAGGGGACTAGTTTGGAGTCGTACAACGAAGGGAGAAGCGCACGATGTGGCACGACACGAGGATTTTGGACCTTCTCGGGATCGAACACCCGATCATCCAGGCTCCTATGGCGGGCGCGACCAACGCGGAATTGGTCCAGGCGGTGAGCAATGCTGGCGCGCTCGGAAGCTTCGGCGCGGCGAGCACGCCTCCCGAGCGTCTACGCAGCATCGTGCGCGCCATTCGAGAGGGGACCGATCGCGCGTTCAACGTGAACCTGTTTTCGGCGCGGACCGAGGAGTTCGACCGCAGTGCCCGTCCAGGCGCTGGGGTGGCGGAGCGGCTCACGACATACCACGGCGAACTGGGACTCGGCGAGGTGCCTGAGCCGAAACCCATGTTTGGTCCCGCAGCGGAGCAGCTCGACATTTTGATCGCAGAGGGTGTCCCGGTGATCAGCTTTCATTTCGGAGCGGAACCGGAAGCGGTTGCCAGGGCCCAGGAAGCGGGAGCCAAGCTTCTTTGCTCTGCAACGACCGTCGCCGAGGCAAGGGAGCTCGAGGACGCTGGCGTCGATGGGGTGATCGCACAAGGCGCCGAGGCGGGCGGGCATCGCGGCACGTTTGCTGGCGACTATCGACGCGCGCTCATCGGCACTCTCGCGCTCGTGCCCCAGGTTGTCGACGCGGTCTCGGTCCCGGTGATCGCCGCCGGCGGCATCATGGACGGCCGTGGTTTGGTCGCCTGTCTTGCGCTCGGTGCATCGGCGGTGCAGATGGGGACAGCTTTTCTCGGCTCTCCGGAAACGCCGATCGCTGATGCCTGGCGCGCTTCGCTACGAACCGCCGACGCTGAGGCAACGACGGTGACCGAAGCGATATCCGGAAAGCCGGCGCGCGGGATCCGCAACAGATACATCGATGAGCTCGAGGCGCTCGAAGAACCACTGCTCCCGTACCCAGCTCAGTATTCGGTCTCCCGTGAGTTGCGCAAGGCGGCTGTCGAGCGCGGCGACACGCGCTTCATGGCGATGTGGGCGGGCCAGGGCGTTGCGCTCGTTCGAGAAAGACCAGCTGCTGAGATCGTCACTGATCTCGTCGAACAGTCTCAGCGGGTCCTCGATCGGCTGAACGGGCTCTAGCCTGACGACACCTGACTCGCGTTGTCGGAAACGTAGCGCACCGACGCCAGGAGTCGATCGACTTCCTCGGGCATGTTGTAGAAATGCGTTGAGGCGCGAACGGCGTTGAAGTTCCCGGTTCCCATCGTACGGATGTAGATACGGTCCCGCTCGAAAATCGCTTTGGTGATGTTGTCCATCGGGACGTCTTTGACCGAGAACAACGTCAGCGCTGCATGGAGCTTTGGATCCTCGCTCGTCCAGATCTTCACGCCTGGGATCTCTTTCAAACCCTCGCGGAGGCGTTGGCTGAGAGCTCGGACGCGTGCCTCGATGTTCGCCTTTCCCACGGTGTTCTGCAGCGCAATGGCGTCCGCCATCCCGAGCACTGAGGGGATGTGGCGCTGACCGAACATCTCGTACTTCTGAGCCGTCGATAACACCTCTTCGAGCAGGGAACCCAGGACTGGGTCCTCGAGGTCCTCGGGCGAAAAAGAATTGGTTGGATAGACTTGGTCGCGCGCGTCCTTGCTGAAGTACGAAACACCGGTACCGGTTCCTGCGAGGAGCCATTTCTGACCGGCGGCGGCGTAGTGGTCACAGCCAAGCGCGTGCATATCGAGCGGCAACATCCCTAGCGGGTGCGCGCCGTCAACGGATATGAGCGCGCCATGTCGATGCGCCATGTCCGAGAGCTCTCGGACGGGCGTGACGAGTCCGGTCGGGTACATCGCATGGCTGACCATGACGACGCGTGTTCTC
>CAMYKY010000121.1 GCA_947259165.1 uncultured Acidobacteriota bacterium
GGAAACGATTTTGTCCTGGGTGGCGTCCGGCGCGCGCGAGAGCGACTGGCTTGACGTGGAGCGCGTGCTCGAGACGCGGTGCACGACGTGCCACTTTTCTGACGCTTCGTTCGAAGTGTTGCCACTGGATAACTACGACGACGCCCGGCGGGCCGCGGACGTACTCCCCGTCCTCAGGGAGAAAATCACGGGCGGTACGATGGGCAAATATCTAGAGTCCGCCAAGGCCCAAACCATCCTCGTCGAATGGATCGACGCTGGCGCAAAGGAAAGGGACTGGCCGCGCGCGAAGGCCGTCCTCGACGCTCATTGCATCCACTGCCACAATCCCGAGGGGGTCCAAGGTATCGTGTCGCTCGAGGCGCATCGGTCGGCGGCGCGCCTCGCAACTCTTCCACCCGCCGCGACGCGACCGATCGCTGCTCCTGGCGTCGTGCTCGCCGCCTCAATCGGCGCCCTCGGCATCTTCGGGCGCCGGCGCACACCGTCGAGCTCGTAGAAGCCGCGCCCTACGGGTGTCCGTTGAAGTGAGCTTGATACCAATCGATACTGCGCTCCACGGCGTCGACTTGGTGTGCGGGCTCGCGGACACCGTGCCCTTCCCTCGGGTAGCGCACCATGATCGTCTCGACGCCAACGTCCTTCAACGCGATATAGAACTGCTCTGCCTCCGCGATGGGAACGTCGTTGTCGTTCTCACCGTGGAGGAACATCACGGGTGTTCTTACGCGGGCGACGTGTTTCAGTGGTGAGCGTTCCCAAAGCTGGTCCATGAGGTCGCCTTGATGCGGGAACGCGCCGTACTCGACGGCGAGATAGTCATGGTAGTAGGCCATGTAGTTGAAGCTGATGAGGTTCGAGATCCCGGAGCGCGGGATCGCGGCTTGGAACATATCCGTCTGGGTGATGATCCAATTCGTGAGCTGGCCACCGTAGCTTCCGCCTTCAATGCCGAGGCGTTCGGGGTCGAGAAAGTCGTAGCGTCGCAGCGCCGCCAGAAGCCCGAAAACGCAATCCTGCGCTTCCCCACCGTTTTGGTCTCCAAAGATTGCATCCGCGAACGCTTGTCCGTAACCCGTCGAGCCGCGGTAGTTCACCTGAAGCGTCGCCCAGCCTCGAGCGGCGTAGGCTTGCGCTTTGTGGTTCAGATGCGCCCCGATTTGCCCATGGGGTCCGCCCTTGAGAGACAGGATCACGGGGTGTCGGCTTCCCGGTCGACGGTTCAACGGCATGGTAAGAAACGCTTCCACCGATGTGCCATCGAAACTTTGATATTCGACGGATACGGTCTCCGCAAGCTCGCGCCCACTCAGCAAAACGCGATTAGAGTGCGTTAGCTTCTCGGAGCCGAAAAACAACTGGGCGAGGTCGTCCACACCGTGGAAGGCATAGGCGACGTCGCCGCCTTTCGCGACCGAGAAATTGTTCACCCGGCCGCGCTTTTCCCCGTTCAAGGGAACCCGCTGCGCGGCTCCTCCCGACGCCGGCACCCGGTACAGCGCAACACTCCCGCGTTGTTGAACGGTGAAATACACCGCACTTCCATCAGGAGACCATTGCGGTGCTCCCTGTCGGTTATCGAGCGACACGAGCTCGTGTCTGTCGGTGCCGTCCGCGTTCATGACCCAGATATGCGTGTCCTCCATCGTGGTTTCCGACGATGTCAACCCGCGGGTGGTTCCTTGGTAAACAATCTTCTCTCCATCGGGAGAAAATCGCGGGCGGTATTCAGCATTCTCGGTTCGGGTCAGTTGTCGTATTGTCCGGTCGGCCACGCGCACTGCGAACACGTCATAGTTGAAGAACCGATCCGGGTCGGATTCGCGGTTCGAGATGAACAGGACTTCTTCGCCATCCGGCGAGAAATCAACCGAATGCTCGTAGAATTCGCCATTCGTCAGCTGGCGGACAGCGCCACCGCTCGCGCTCACCACAAACACGTGGACCCGGCGGTTGTCGTTGAACCGGGTGTTGCCTTCCGCGGCGGTCGGCTTGTACAAATAGCGGCGGATGACGACGGGATCGCCGGTCGCGTCGTCGTCTTCGGGCCCGTCGACCGACGAGATGAAAGCGATCGACCCCGAGTCCGGTGCCCACGCGAAACGCTCGCCCGAAGACGGAAGAGGGTGATTCGTCCCACTCACGTCCGCGATCAAACTCTCGCTACGACCCGATGCGTCCGTGACCACGAGTCCAAATCGATCCCTGTGCCCACCGAGAAGGGCCACTTTGGATCCATCCGGCGACCATCGTGCGTGAAAACCCCCTTGACCCGACGCGCGGAATACCCGCGCGCGTCCGGAGCCACGCTCGTAGACCATCAGCTGCGACGTGACCCGGTACGCGTCCGACGAATCGCTCTCGCTGTAGAGAATCGACTGCCCGTCCGGACTGAGGGCCACGTCCCGAACCGAATGCAACCGGTGGATGTCGTCGGGATCCATACCTTGCGACTGGGCCATCACCGCCGAAGCCGTGAACAACCAAGCGAACAAGTAGCGTGTCATTCGTCCACCACCTTCAAGCTGAACAGCAAGAATGCTGATCGCTGGGTATCGCTGAAGTTATCGTCGCTCACCACGAGAAGGCTTCGGCCCCCGTCGGGGAGCGCGGGTCCGAGCCCCATCGCCTCGAAGTTGTCCAGGCTTCGAGAGCCCGGCGACAGCTCCGACACGATATCATCGAAGTCGAGTAAGAGCTCTTTCCGGACCGGCGTCCAGTCGTTGGAGTTGCCGAGACTCGGCACCCCAGTGACATCGGTAGCGCCAGCGATGTCAACGACATAGATGCGCGACTGGTTCAAGCCGGGACGCTCGCCCTCGCGCTCCCGGATGAAGTCTCTCTCCAGAGCGAGAAGCGTCGTGTCCGATAGCGCGACGAGCTCCACGAGGCCGGTGCCGGGGATCCCATCGTTCAGTGTGGCAGGCCGCGGCACCGGTCCCAGAGGGTAGACGTACTCCGCCGAGGACCGCAGCGTCTCGCCTCGCACCTGGAACTCGACGATGCGGCACAACGCCGGCTCGTCGAAAGACGCCTCGCCACCGTCCTGTAAAAGTGCGGCCTCAGTCCCTGCGAACAAGCGCTTGCCGTCCGGAGTCATGGTCAGACTTTCGAATCCACGATTGTTCCGAGTACCTCTTTCCGGCGGCCAACCGGCGACGACGAATTTTGCCGGCAGCGCAAACACGCGCACCAGCTCGCCACCGAGAGTGAACTCGAGAAGCTTCGCCTGCTCGACGGGCTCACGCCGCGTATCCGCCTCGGTCGAGATCAGAATCGTCCCCCACGGCGTTTCCACGAGCCCTTCTGGATCGAGCACGTTCTCGGCAAAAGGACCGCCATCGCGATTGAGAAACGGCGTGACATCCACAGGATGCACCTGAAGGGAAACGCCGTCGTAGTCGACGGACAGCTGGTAAAAGCGCGAACCGCGGCGAGCGTCGGACAAGCCGAGCCAATACCCCGTGGAAGCCGCGTACGCGACCGCTGAGATCCCACCGAACCGCTCTCCTGCCACCGCGTCGTTTGGTGAAACGTCCGCGACGTCGAAGTCCGCGACGAACGTCAGCTGCGGCGTGGGTTGTGGCGACGGGCTCGCCTCGCGCTGCGCCCTCGGGGCACACGCGGCGATGAGAACTGCTACCAAGAACGCAGTGACCTTGACCACCTTAGGCGAGTGGGTCAGCAAGAAAGCTGATGAGATCGATCTTGGTAACGATCCCGCTCACGGACTCTTCGTCAAGAACGACGGCGATGTGGCCGCGGTTGAAGACCTCAGCGAGCGCCTCGAGCGAGTTGCGCGGGGAGACCACCTCCATCTGCTCTTTGCTCACGAGCGGCTCGATGGGCTCATCCGCACCGGCGTTGGCGTGCACCATGTGCTCGAGCAGTGCGAACTCGGTGATCATCCCGGTCAGCTTGCCATCGTCCATGACAGGAAGCTGGGAGATGCTGTGCTCTTTCATCGTGCGCACGACGTTGCCCATGGTTTCGCTCGACGGAACGGTGAACACGTTCTGAATGCGCTTGGATGCGAGCAGATCCGACACCGTGCTCTCGCCGAGATCCGTTTCCATATAGCGATTCTGCTTCATCCAGTCATCGCTGAAGAATTTGGAGAGGTAGCGCGAGCCGGAATCCGGCAACAGGACGACGACGACTTTTCCCACCGGAAGCGTTTTGGCATAACGAAGCGCAGCCGCGGCCGCGGTGCCGCACGAGCCCCCGACGAACAACCCTTCTTCGCGTCCCAAACGCCTAGCAGCGAGAAATGATTCCTTGTCCCCCACCTGGTACACGTCGTCGACCACGTCGAAGTGCATCGTGGAGGGCAAGAAATCCTCACCGACGCCTTCCACTTTGTAGGAGTGCGCGGCGCCGAGATTTCCCGTCTTGAAGTACTCGTAGTAGAGCGAGCCCACAGGATCGGCGCCGATGATCTTGATTTCTGGATTCTTTTCTTTCAGATACTTGCCAGTTCCCGAGATCGTTCCACCGGTTCCCATACCGACAACGAGCGCATCGATCTTGCCACCGGTCTGTTCCCAGAGCTCGGGACCGGTGGTGTCATAGTGCGCCTGCGGGTTCACCTGATTGTGGTACTGGTTCGCATAGAGCGAATTCGGCGTTTCATCGGCAATCTTGCGAGAAACCTTGTAGTAGCTTCGCGGGTCGTCGGGCTCCACCGCGGTAGGGCATACGACGACCCTGGCGCCGACGGCTTCGAGCGTTCGTATCTTCTCGTCGCTCATCTTATCGGGCATCACGAAGACCGCTTTGTATCCCTTCACCGCGGCGACAATCGCGAGACCCATACCGGTATTGCCCGACGTGGCTTCCACGATAGTCCCGCCGGGCTTCAACAGCCCCTGCTTTTCGGCGTCTTCGATGATCGCAATGCCGATGCGGTCTTTGACCGAACCGCCGGGGTTGAAATACTCCACTTTCGCGAGGACGGTCGCGTCGATACCGCGGGTGACGTTGTTGAGCTTGACGAGCGGGGTGTTGCCGATCGTCGCCAGGACGTTGGCGGCGATTCCACGAAGCGGTGATTTAGACATTATTAACGATATTACTCCTCACTCACCGGGGCGCAAAACCCGTCCCGCCAGGACGCTGTCTCCAGCAGGCTGGCCGTTGACGAGCACGTGCGCAACTCCTTCGGCGAGTTGATGAGGATCGGCGTAGGTCGCCTTGTCCACGAATTCCTCCAGATCGAAAACGACGACGTCCGCCCACGCGCCAGGGCGGAGCTGTCCTCGGTCCACGATGTCGAAAACAGTGGCAGGCAAGCTGGTCATGGAGCGAATTGCGTGCGACAAGCTGACGACCCTCCGGTCTCTAACGTAGCGAGCGACCTTCCTCGGATGCGCACCGTAGAAACGAGGGTGCGGTTTTCCCTCACCGACCGCCACCAAGCCACCGTCGGAGCTCGTCATCGTGTAGTCCTGCCGCATGATGTGGGCAATGTCGTCTTCGGACATGTTGAACGAGACGACTCCAGCGCCGCCGTCGTCCAGGAGCTCGAGGGCAAGGTCGATCGGTTCCACGCCCCGCTCACTGGCGAGCTCGGCCAAGTTTCGACCCTCGAGATCGGGGTTGGCCGCGTGTCGAGAAAGCTGGAACGTCTCGGCGCCTCCGCGACGCGTCAGGTTTACGAGCATTTCCTCTCGCAAACGTGCGCGCTCCCGCGGGTTCGCAAGTCGTCTCTCGAGAGGTGACGGCTGGCCAGGCATCGTCTCTCCCGCAAGCGCCCATCGCGGAACGAGCGCTCCAGCAATACTCGTACCCGAGGCCTCGTAAGGATATTGATCGGCCCACACCGAAACGCCGCGTGCCCGGGCGCGCTCGATGCGCAGACACGCCGCGACCGCTTTGCCCCAACTATCGGGTCCGAGTGCTTTCATGTGCGTGACGATCCCTCGAATCTGCGCCTCCTCGGCGATTCGCACGACTTCATCCACCGCGGCGAGCAAACCAACGGTGTAGTCCCCCTCGTCGCGGATATGGCTCGAATAAACCCCGGCGGGATAGACCTGTTTCGCAAGGGCGATGACTTCTTCCGTGCTCGCGTAGCTTCCCGGCGAGTAGTACAGCCCGCTCGAAAGGCCGAAAGCGCCGGCGGCCATACCTTCACGGACCATGGCCTTCATTCGCTCGAGCTCCTCGTCGCTCGGCGGACGGTCTTCCACGCCCATGACGGTCCGTCGCACAGTGCCGTGTCCCACCATGAGAGCGACATTGACGCCAATACCTCGAGATTCGTATCCGGCGCGTTGCTCGGAGAGTGGCCATGGCCCTCCGCCGTCGGGATTGACGACCACGGTCGTCACCCCTTGAGCCAGCAGCGGTCCCGCACTCTTGAGCTCTCTGCGCGCGAGTCCTCCGGCGGCGTGGGAATGCACATCGATGAACCCCGGTGCAACGTAGAGCCCGCTCGCGTCAATGACAACATCAGCTTCAGCGTCGCCGAGGCGTCCCATCGCTTCGATACGACCGCTTCGAATACCGATGTCCGCCGAGTGCCACGGATTGCCCGTGCCGTCGAGGACGCGCCCGTTTCGAATGAGCACATCGAAGGTCGCGCCCTGCGCCCAAACTGTTGTAAGTAGGCTCACAGCCGCGATCAAGATTCTCACGGACGAAGCCTATCATCGATTTCGGCTATAATTAGGCGTTCAATGCGCATAGTCGTCATCATTCCAGCCTTGGATGAAGAAAAATCGCTTCCCAAGGTCCTCGCGGAGATCCCTGCCGATTTGATCAACGAAGTCTTCGTCATCGACAACGGAAGCCAGGATCGGACCGCCGAGGTTGCCCGAGAGGCCGGCGCTACCGTGCTTCACGAACCGCGCGCCGGCTACGGACAAGCGTGTCTCACCGGCATTGCTGCACTCACTCAAAATCCTCCCGATATCGTGGTCTTCATCGATGGCGACTACAGTGATCGTGCTGCCGAAATGCGCGAGCTCGTCATGCCCATCATCGACGGCCAGGCCGATTTTGTCATCGGCTCCAGAGTCCTCGGTTCGCGCGAGCCGGGCGCCCTCGCCCCGCATGCACGCTGGGGCAATTGGCTCGCCACCTGGATGATCCGTGTTTTGTATGACTATCATTTCACCGACCTGGGGCCATTTCGTGCCATTCGCTACGAGACGCTGTTGGCCCTCGAGATGCGCGACCGCGATTATGGCTGGACGGCGGAGATGCAGGCCAAGGCCGCACGAGCAGGGATGCGGGCTACCGAGGTCCCGGTCAGCTACCACCGCCGCATCGGCACTTCGAAAATCACCGGCACCGTCAAAGGCACAGTTCTCGCCGGCTGGAAAATCATTTCCACGATACTCAGATACCGGTTCACCAGTCCGGTTGAAAGGGCACGCACCGAATCGAAGGCTCCACTCGGTTGATTATGCGCAAGACCAAAATCGTCGCCACGTTGGGCCCGGCTAGCTCCGAGCCCGCCATGATCGAAAAACTCGTCGAGAGCGGCATGGATGTCGCGCGGCTGAACTTCTCCCACGGCACTCTGAACGAGCATCGCGAGAACATTCAGCACGTTCGGGCGACCGCCAAACGACTCGACCGCGCCGTCGCTTGTCTTCAAGATCTATCCGGGCCCAAGATCCGCACCGGCGACATCGAAACAAAGGGTGGTGTCACGCTCGAGGACGGCTCCCGGTTCACGATCACCATCAACGAGGTCCCCGGCGATTCGGAGCGCGTCTCGACCACGTACAAGCAGCTCCCCCACGACGTCGGCAAGGGCGCCAAGATCGTTCTCGATGACGGTCGCATCGAGCTTCTGGTCGAGAGCGTTTCCGACGAAGAAGTCGTGACCCAGGTCGTCAACGGCGGGCTTCTCAAATCCCACAAAGGGATCAACCTTCCCGGCGTTCTCGTCTCGACACCGAGCCTGACCGACAAAGACCGCCACGACGTCTTGAGCGGGCTCGAGTTGGACGTCGACTTCATGGCGATGTCGTTCGTGCAGCGCAAAGAAGACATCGAAGACCTCCGCCAGCATCTGAAAGACAACGGCCGAGAGGACCTTCACATCATTGCAAAGATCGAGCGGCCAAAAGCGGTGGAGAACTTGAGCGAGATTCTGTCGGTCGCCGATGGCGTCATGGTGGCGCGCGGCGATCTCGGCGTGGAGCTGCCGCCCGAAACGGTGCCCACGATCCAAAAAGAGATTATCCGCGAGGCAAACCAGCGCGGGACGCCAGTCATCACCGCAACGCAAATGCTCGAGTCGATGGTCCGCGCTCCGGTACCGACGCGAGCCGAGGCGTCGGACGTCGCGAACGCGATTCTCGACGGCACCGACGCGATCATGCTCTCCGCCGAGACCGCGAGCGGCGCCTATCCGCTCGAGGCTGTGCAGACCATGGGCCGAATCGCGGAGCACATCGAAAAGCACATCGGAAGCGAGCCGTCGCGGCGGCGCACGGCGGACTTCCCTCTCATGGACGGCTCCGACGTCGCCCGAGCGGTCGCGTTAGCCGCACGAAGGGCTGCCGAAGAAGTCGATGCTCGCTACATCGTCGCGTTCACCGAGTCGGGCTCAACCGTTCGCCTCGTGAGCCATTCGCGCCCCAAGAGTCACATTCTCGGCTTCACTCCGGCCGACCGCGTGTACCGTCGACTTGCGATGCGCTGGGGAGTCACACCGATACGTGCAGAGCACTTCGACACGACCGACGCCATGTTGGAGGTCGCGATGAAATTCCTGCAACGGAAAGAGTTCGTCGACGAAGGCGACGTCGTTGTCACCGTCTGCGGGCACACCACGCTGCCCGGCGCCACCAACATGATGAAGGTCTACAAGTTTTAACATCGGCCGCCGATATGAAGATCGAGAAATCAACGCAAAGGCGCGAAGGCGCAAAGTCGCATAGTGAATTCGATGAACGTCAGCTCCTTGGCGCCTTTGAGCCTTCGCGACTTTGCGTTTTGTTCTTTTCGCCAGCTTGCCACGCACCTTAATCCGACGGGCTTTGACTAAGAAGAAGAGGAAGACTCGGGCGCAGAGAAGACCCCGCAAGTACTCCCCGCGTCGCTTCAAACTAGCCATCGCCCTGCTCGGCCTGCTCTCGGCGTTCTTGTTCGCCGTCGCAGCGGTGTTCACGTACCACACGCTCCGATTCACCGCGCTCGTCGACGCCAAACTCGTCGGTGAATCCAACGAGCGTCCAGCGACGGTCTACTCCAGACCCTTCGAGCTCCGCCAAGGCCAACGTCTTTCGCGGGACGAGCTCGTCGCCATTCTCAACGACCTCGGATACCGTCAACAGCCATCGCTCGGTGACACATCAGGGACGTTCGCTCTCACCGATGGCGCCGACACCGTCCATGTACGACGAAGCGGCGAGTTCCGCGCTCCGGTCACGGTTGACTTCGATCGCCTGTGGGTCTCATCCCTGCAAGAGTCGCGCTCGGGCGCTCGTCTCGAGCGGATCGATTTCGGCCGCGTCCCGGTGACGACGTTGTTCGGCGCCGACCGCACCAAGAGACGTTGGGTCCCTCTCGAGGAGATCCCGCCTCACGTGAGTCAGGCCATCCTCGCGACCGAGGATCGGCGCTTCTATTCCCACACAGGCTTCGATCCTATTGGTATCGCCCGGGCTCTCGTCACCGATCTACTCAGCGGCGAGCTGCGCCAGGGAGCGAGCACAATCACCCAACAGCTTGTCAAAAATTACTTTCTCACGCCCGAGCGTACGTGGCGTCGAAAGGTTCTCGAAGCCTACCTGGCGGTGTTGCTCGAAAGCCGCGCCAGCAAGGACGAGATTCTCGAGCTCTATGTCAACGAGGTATACCTGGGACAGCGGGGCTCCTTCGGCATCAACGGGGTCGAACAAGCAGCCCAGATCTTCTTCGGCAAGAACGTCGGCAACTTGACGATCGCGCAATCGGCTTTGCTCGCCGCGATCATTCGTGCCCCGAACGCGAGCTCTCCCCACCGTTACCCGGAACAGATTCGTGAACGCCGGAACGTGGTCCTCCGCCAAATGGTCGACGCCGGGTTCATCGACGAGACGAGCGCGGAATTCGAGTCCACCCGACCTCTCGGACTCATCGAAGGAACCGTCGATCGCGGCGAGGCGCCCTACTTCGTGGACGCGCTGACTCGCGAGCTCACAAAGGACTACGAGGCGCGGAACCTCCAGACGCGCGGCCTGAGCGTTTTTTCGACCATGGATCCCTACCTCCAGAGCCGCGCGCAACAAGCGCTCGTCGAGGGACTCGAGGAGATACGGAGCAAACTTCCCCAAGGGGCAGAGAGCCCGCAGGCGGCGCTCGTTGCATTGTCGCCACGGACCGGGGACGTTTTGGCGATCGTGGGCGCGCGAAGTTACGGAACGAGTCAGTTCAATCGAGCCGTCGACGCGCACCGCCAACCCGGAAGCGCTTTCAAACCCTTTGTCTACCTCGCGGCTTTTGAGAACGACAGCAGCCTGACACCGGCCACGACGGTCGTCGATGAACCGACGACGTTTCGCCAAGCGGGTAAGGCGTGGACCCCTCAAAACTACAGCCGTCGCTTCGAAGGGCGGGTCAGCTACCGTCGAGCTCTCGCGCTCTCGCTCAACGTGGCCACAGCCCGCATCGGCCAGGACGTCGGATTCGATCAAGTCGTCGCGTTATGGAAAGCGATGGGCATGTCGAGTGAGCTCTCACCCTACCCGTCTCTCGTTCTCGGAGCATTCGAGGTCACACCACTCGAGCTGGCGACGGCCTACGCGGTACTCGCAAACGGCGGTTACCGGATCGAGCCGCGTTTCTACACCAAGCTCTCGGACGCGTCCGGAGCCACGCTCGGCGAGCGACCTGTCGTCTCGAGACCGGTGGCTTCGCCCGAGAGCGCTTATCTCGTTACCGACATGATGCGAAGCGTCCTCACCTTCGGCACGGCGAAAGAAATTCGAGCCCGTGGCTTCACTGCGGACGCCGCAGGAAAGACGGGAACGACGAACGACACCCGCGATGCGTGGTTCGTGGGCTACACGCCCGATGCGCTCACGGTGGTGTGGGTCGGCTACGACGACAACCGACCCCTCGGCCTCACCGGCTCCCAGGCGGCCCTGCCAATCTGGACGCGCGTCATGAAAGCGGCGGTCTCGGGGAAAGAGAAAGAGCGTTTCGTGCCGCCGGACGGTATTGCCTTCGTCGACGTGGATCCGGCCAGCAATAAGATAGCCGGAGCCAACTGCCCGACACGGCAGCGCGAAGCTTTCCGTCGAGGCACCGAGCCCGAGGAGCGCTGTCCGCTCCATTAAAGAGCCCCTCCCTCATCATCAAGGAACCGCCCGGGCCTTTCTCTAGAACGTCCGCGCTCTTTCCACTTTTTGTGACTTTTTCCCCCGGCTTCTGGTCTATTGCTATGATGCTGGACTTTCCGTTCAGCGCACTATCAAGCCCAGGATACAAAAGGAGACATGATGCAGGAATTCATTCAAATGGCTACCTCACAGCTCGGGATCGGTGAAGATGTCGCGACGTCGGCCACCAGCGGACTTCTACAAATGGTGAAGGAGAAAGTGGGAGACGGCGATTTCGGCCGACTATCCGCCGCAGTGCCAGGACTCTCCGAGATGGTTGGCACCGGCGCCTCCGGTGACGGAGGTCTAGGAGGCCTGATGGGCAAGGCGGCCGGGATGCTCGGCGGCAAAGCAGGAGCGTCGGCCGGCCTGATCGGCGTTTTGGCGAGCTCGGGACTGAGCCCAGACCAAGTCGGCTCGTTCGTGCCGCTGCTATTCAATTTCATCAAAGACAAAGCTGGCGCAGGGGTGTTCAACACGTTGGTGGACAAGATCCCAGAAATCAAAGGCATGCTGTCGTAGAAGACGCGAGCGCGGGACCTCCCATCGCCGCAAGCCAATTTGAAATACACCTATTGCAGAAAGAAGCTCGTCCGGACTCACACGAGAACCCACCTAAGCCGACCCGGAATCCCTCTCCCCTTTCGGGGAAAGGGCGGCGAGCGAAGCTCGCCGGGTGAGGGGGAGTTCAGTAACCCGCTCGCCGCTCCAGCGGTCGCGACCGGCCCAGTAGGGATAGTCGGGACAGGATTGCCCGTCTGGATAGTCGATCCCTTCTTCGTGGGGGCACCCGATTAGTCGGTCGGTCATGACCACGGAAAGCCATGATCCGTGATGAAATCGACGATCGCCCTTCCGATGTCTTCGTCGGACCGGACATCGGATTCTTCCGAGAACCATCTCTCGAGAACACTGGGCTAGCCTGGTCACGGGCTATTCCGTCCCGGCGGAGTCCATCACCAAGGGAGCCGCCGGCGATCCATTCTAATCGTTCACGCAGCACGGGTATTCTGTTTGCGCACGCGCGATGAAATCAGTATCGATCTCGTGAAAAACGACAGGGGTCGTTTGAGACGTTTGCGCCACGAGATCCCCCCCCGGGTCGATGACCCACCCTCGGCCGCCGAAGAGCTGCCCCCTCGAGTCGACTCCGCCACGGTTGGAGGTGAGCACGTAGCAACCGGAAACGATCGCAGCCATCCGCATCGCGACCAGCCATCTCGGCAGAGACGCGGCTCCGACAGCGCGAGGTGAGAGAATCAGCTGCGCTCCGTTGCGGCCGTAGTGGCGGGCGTGCTCGTTGAACATGACTTCGGTGCACAAAAGAAACCCCACATGTACATCTCCCGCCGAAGCGATACGAAAGTGCCTCTCCCCGCCCTCGAACCAGCGCGCTTCGTAGTAGCCTTCTTCATCCGGGAAAAACTGCTTGGTATGAACGCCCGAGGCGCCTTCACTCGGTGTCCACAAGAAGGCTTCGTTCACACGGCGCCGTTCGAGCTCGAGGGCGCGCGATGCCGCGACGACCGGACACCCGAGCTCTTCGAGTCGGCTCACGCCCTCTTCGTGGGCCTCGCACGCGCGCTTCCACACGTCCACTGCGAAGTCTCGCGATAGAACGTCGGAGATGGGACGTCGATCGTGAACTCCGTCTCTAGCTGGTGAGTACCCCACTGGATGCGAAGCGAGGCCTGCGACATGTCGTCGTCTTCGAGAGCCAGGGTCATGTCGAGCTCAGTGGCTTTCTCGCCAGCCGAATACCGTAGCGGTATAGAGAACAGACGCGGGATCTCATCAGGCCGAGCCTGCGACGCCCACGCATCGATGAGGCCCGGTCTTACCGACTCCGGATCCACGAACACGAGTCTCCAGTCGTCGGCCTTCGGTCGATCGAGCACGAGGTAGTAGATGCCGGGATCGACCGTGCGGTCACCAAACTTCAGAGTTCGTTGGGTGTCGAGCGCCGTCCACTTGTTGTTACCCAAACGCCACAGTTTTCCGATGCTCGCGGCGTCGAACGCAGCCGCGTCGTCTAGCATTGCATCCCACTGGGGCTTGCCGTGCTCCACGGATATCCTGCCACCACCGATCTCGACGCCGTCATCACGGTACGTCCAATAGCTGATGGAACTGTAGCCGCGATCAAACGACTCGGCGACCGGCGTCCAAGCGCCTTGACGGACTTGCGCGAACGCGGCGGTACCAAATAGCAATACCGAGCAAGTGATCATCAGGTATTTCAAAAGGGGCCTCCTTTGATGCTGAATACGCACTCTCTCTTCTGTTTCGCCGAGTGCGCCTGCCGCCGCGCTCTTCCCGCCTCCGCCCTTCGGGTTTCGGCGAGGTCCCGACGAAGCTTTGGCGAAGGCGGACGGTCCGCTCGCGCACGCAACGAGTGTTTGAAGACCCAACATACTACAATGCCGCCGATGGACCAGCCTACTTGGCTCAGCCTGTTGCCTCCCTTCATCGCCATCGCGATGGCACTGTGGACGAAACAAGTCGTCATCTCGCTGTTCTCCGGCATCTGGCTCGGCTGGATCATCCTCGACGGCGGCCACCCGATTTTCGGACTGCGAGATGCGCTCGAATCCATGGTCGCCGTTTTCGCCGACCGCGGGAATATGCTCATTCTGATCTTCAGTGCGCAGATCGGCTCGTTCATCGCGCTCACGCAGCGCTCGGGCGGCGTCGAAGGCTTCGTGAACTGGATTACGGGCAAAGGCTACGTCGAGACCAAGCGAGGCGCGCAGCTTTTGCCGTCGCTCATCGGCGTTGCCCTCTTTCTGGAGTCGAACCTTACTTGCTTGATTAGCGGCGCCGTCGCGCGACCTCTGTTCGACCGGTTTCGGCTCTCGCGCGAGAAGCTCGCGTATCTCTGTGATTCGACAGCCGCACCAGTTTGCGTTCTCTTCCCGTTCAACGCCTATGGTGCCGTACTCCTCGGTCTGCTGGCCAGTCAGAACATTGCGGAGCCATTGCCTCTCTTCGTTGCGTCGATTCCGTTCAACTTCTACGCTTTCCTCACCATCGCGCTTGCGTTCTACATCGCAATCTCGGGAAAAGATTGGGGGCCGATGAAAAAGGCCGAGACGCGTGCCCGGGAAACCGGCCAGCTCATGCGCGAGGGCGCCGAACCGCTCGTCTCCGACGAAGTCCTCAGCCTCCCGACGAAGCCGGGTATCCCGCCTCGGGCGCGGAACATGCTCGTCCCGACCTTCGTGCTGCTTGCGATGGTCGTGTTCGGTCTCTACATCACCGGCGGCGACGGCTCGACGGCTATCTTTTGGGGGATGACGCTCGCAGTCGTGACCGCAAGCGTGATGTACGTCGTCCAAAAGATTTTCACCGTCCACGAAGTCATCGACATCAACATGCGCGGTATCGGCGGGCTCATTCCCGTAATTGTTCTCATCGTGCTCGCGTTCTCGCTGGGCTCGACCTCCCGCGAGCTCGAAGCCGGACTCTACCTGGCGAGCTTGACCGAAGGCTTTCTCAATCCGGTGTGGCTCCCTGCGCTTTTGTTCTTAATGTCCGCGGTGATGGCGTTTTCGACGGGAACGTCCTGGGGAACGTTCGCGATCATGCTGCCAATCGGGATCCCTATGGCAGAAGCGCTAGGCATCGACCTGCGGCCCATGATCGGCGCCGTGATTGGCGGCAGCATATTCGGGGACCACTGCTCCCCCATTTCCGATACCACCATCGTCGCGTCGCTCGCCGCCGGCTCGGACCACATCGACCACGTAAACACGCAACTCCCTTATGCCCTGGCAGTTGCAGGCGTTTCTACGCTCTTGTTCGTCGCCGCCGCCGCGTTGCTTTAATCCCTCGGCGCGGGGTATGCGCCCCAAACCCCGATAGGGGCAAGCCCACAGCGTGGATCACCGCACACCGCACGCCTGTGCGAGACCCTATAAGGACTATGAGAAGCGAGCTGGATCTAGTGCAGGAATTCTGCGAGCTGAACCAAGGAAAGATCGAATCTTGGGGCAGCTTGCCGGTTGCGTCGGAACAGCGATGGCAGGAGCTGAAGGGGTTTTACGACAGCCTGTTGCTCTCGCGCGCCACAAACAAGGTTCCGAGCGGGGATCGCTACGATCGCAAAGAGATCATGACCCGCCTCGAAAACCGCTCTCGATTGCGCATTCCGACGGAGATGGGTGTGTTCTTCTGTTACGGAAACACCTACGCTCCGGCGCATTCGGTGAATTTGAGCCACGGGGGCCTCTACGTGAGCTCCGACATCACACTCGACCCCGGAGATCCGGTGACGCTCTACATGCCGAATCTCGGTGGCGGGTACGAGCACTTGTTCGAAACGCCGGTCGATGTCGTGTGGAACGCGTCACGTCACGTCGAGAACCGCGGGATGGGTCTCAAATTCCACGAGCTCCCCGAGGCCACCGACCAGCAGCTCGACGAGTTCATCGTCGGCTACCTGCGCGACCGGCTGTCGAAAGGCAACACGATTGCGCATCGGCCTGGGTGGGTCCACGAGCGATGGGCGGCGGTGTAGTCGACGCAGTGGGACAGGAGACAACAGACGCGCCCGCGGTCGAGCTGCCCCCCTAACTCGTCGTCTTTCTGCGCTTGCGCTTCGCTCCTAGGCTCGCGTTTGTTGGGCTCCGGCGTTCGGCCGGATCGTCGCGGAAACGGAGAGGGTCTCTCAGACTCTGGACTTCCCGGTAAAAATACAACGGCGTCGGCCTGAGCTCGTCGAATCTGAGCCTTCTCAGAAACTTGATCTCCTCAGCGGTGACGTCACCACTGAGCGAGCGGTCGTCGAGGAACTCTTCGAGCCCGGGCTCAGGGTCGGTGCTCGCTTCGGAGCCCAGCTCAACGAACTCGAATCGCTTGGGTTGGCCGGGGCCCAGTCTGCGATTCAAGAGGACCTCGATCCCGAAGGTCGCGAAGTCGATATCCCAGGATTCGATCAGCGGCTCCAGGAAGGAAACGCAATTCTCGTCCGATACGTGAGAGACATCCGTGTCGAGAAACTCGAGGATATCGACTCGTATCTCTTCGTAGCTGCGGTTGCGGAGTCGTGCGAAGAGCTGGAGCCAATCCTCGTTCTCCAATTCTTCTCTGGCGAGGGTCTTG
>CAMYKY010000122.1 GCA_947259165.1 uncultured Acidobacteriota bacterium
AAAGCCTCGCCGAGCACATGACAGCGCGAGTGGCTCACAAGATCGGACCTCCTCTGAACTTGATCTCTGGCCACGTACAATTGCTCAAGGGATTACGAAAAGACGACGCGAGAGTCCAAGAAAAACTCAGAATCGTCGAGATTCAGATCGAAAAACTATCCGCGATCATCCACGAGTTTCTCGACGAGGCTCGAGCGTCCTCGTACCAAATGAAACAACTCGATCTTCGCAACCTCATAGCGAGCATGAAGACGCTGCTGGCGCCAACGCTAAAGGCCCGCAACATTCAAATGGTGCTCGAATTAGACGCCACCGAGCCCATTGTCGTCGAAGCTGACAAAGCGCGACTCGAACAGGTATTCCTCACTTTGATCAACAATAGCTTCGACGCGATGCCCGAAGGGGGTCGGATTCGCTTCGGCGCAGAAACCCGCCCCGATTCCATTATCGTCCGACTCGAAGACAACGGCATCGGGATACCCGAGGCAATGCTGCACAAAATCTTTCAAGCGTTCTTTACGACGAAGGATCCCGGCCGGGGTACCGGCCTCGGGCTATCCATCGTCACCGAGATTCTCTCCGCGCACCGCGCCACGATTCACGCCGAAAGCGCGACGGGCGCGACGACGTTCACCATCGAGTTTCCTCGTGTAACGCCGAGCGCAGCATGAAACGCATTCTGATCACCGACGACGATTCCACCACCTGTGAGTTCGTCAAAGAAGTTCTCGCCGATCTCGATGCCGATGTCGACGTATGCACCGATCCACGCAAGGCGATAGCACTTGCGCAAGAACGCGCGTTCGACGTCGTAGTCAGCGACATCAACTTCGAAAAACGGCTCTCGGGGATCGATATCCTCAAGGCGGTCAAGCAGGCCCGCGTCGAGACTGAGGTGATATTGATGTCGGCGTTCGGAAGCCTCGACACTGCGATCGACGCTGTCCGCTTGGGCGCGTTCGATTTCGTCAGCAAACCGTTCGACGTCGATGAGCTGCGTCGTACGGTTCGCCGGGCCCTAACGGAAATCCCCCCGCCAGACGACGGTGCGAGCCCCGTCCCTGCGACCACAAACGATTCGATCCTCATCGGCTCGAGCCCGAAGATGCTCGCAGTCTACAAAGCGATCGCCCTGGTGTCGGATTCGAAAAGAAGCGTGCTGATTCAGGGAGAAAGCGGAACCGGTAAAGAGCTCGTCGCGCGCGCGATCCATGCCACGGGCTCGCGAAGCGCCGGGCCGTTCGTGGCCGTCAATTGCGGAGCACTAACCGAGACGCTCCTCGAGAGCGAGCTTTTCGGCTACGTGAAGGGTGCTTTCACCGGAGCGGATACCGACAGGGAGGGACTCTTCCACGCAGCCGAAGGAGGTACGATCTTGCTCGACGAGATTAGCGAGACCAGCCCGGCGCTTCAGGTGAAGCTCCTTCGCGTTCTTCAACAGGCGGAGTACAAACCCGTTGGCGCCACCCAAAGCCGAAAGTCCGATGCGCGCGTCGTCGCGGCTTCGAACCGAAACCTGGAGTCCCAAGTTCGCGAGGGCGAGTTTCGTGAAGACTTGTTCTACCGTTTGAACGTCATCACGATCATTGTCCCGCCGCTGCGAGAGCGACCTGGTGACATTCCCAAACTGATCGGCCACTTTGTGCACCGACTGCGCGCGAGTGCGACCGCTGCGCCCCGTTTCTCGCAAAAAACCCTGGAGCAGCTTCTTCGTCACCCCTGGCCAGGTAACGTCCGTGAGCTCGAAAACACCATCGAACGGATCGCCCTTTTCAGTCGAGGCCGCGTCGTCGAAGTCGAGGACCTGCCCCCCAAGTTTCGCGACCGCGCTCCGGCGTCCGAGTCGTTGTTCGAGGGACTACCCGCGCTCGACGAGATCGAGCGGCGCTATCTTATCCATGTGCTGGCGCGGGTCGAAGGAAACCGGAAACGAGCCGCCGAGGTGATGGGTATCGATCGGAGGACGCTCTACCGAATGATGGAGCGTTTCAACATCAGCGATGAAAAGACGAAGCGGCGCAAGGGTTTTAGCCAACATTGAGCTCGGGTAGTCTCGGGCAGACTCGAAAGGGAGATCTGATTTTGGCTTTCAAGAAGCATCACCCGTCTGCTGGCTCACGCCCAGGCACTCTCGTGGTCAGCAAAACATCACCGCCGACCCGGATTGATGCGATCGTCTACACGGAGAAGACGATCGAGGAGCATACATCGGTGTCCGTGGAGAGCCTTGCATCACTCATCGGCGATGGCCACATCGCTTGGATTGATGTCCAGGGCCTGGGCGACGAAGCTGTCTTGCGGGGTCTCGGGGAGTTCTTCTCACTTCATCCGCTCGTTCTCGAGGACGTCGTCAACGTTCCGCAGCGACCCAAGACCGAAGAATACGACGGACAGAAACTCATCATCACTCGGATGGTGAGACTCGGAGGCCAAGCGGAGCTCGACGTCGAGCAAGTGAGCATCATCTTTGGCGCCAACTACGTATTGACGGTGCAGGAGCGGCCGGGCGATGTTCTCGACCCCGTGCGCCGGCGATTGCGAGACGGCAAGGGTCCGATGCGGCGACTCGGCCCCGACTATCTCGCCTACGCGATTTTGGACGCGATCGTGGACGCGTACTATCCGGTGCTCGAAGAGCTCGGCGACTACCTCGAGCAGCTCGAAGATCAGGTCTTGACCACTCCGGGGGCCGAGGTGCTCCAGCGCCTGAGCCGAGTCAAGGCCACGCTCGTCACTCTGCGCCGCTCGATCTGGCCTCAGCGAGAAGTAGCCAACGCGCTCGTGCGCGATCCCTCACCACTGATCACGGACACCGTTCGCGTCTACCTTCGAGATGTCTACGATCACTGTGTACAGACAGCTGAGGTCGCGGAGAGCTACCGCGATCTGGTGAGCTCGCTCATGAGCACATACCTCTCAGCGGTGAGCAATCGCACCAACGACATCATGAAGGTGCTCACGATCATGGCGAGCATCTTCATCCCGTTGACGTTTCTAGCTGGAATCTACGGCATGAACTTCGAGTACATGCCGGAGCTGCACGTACGGTGGGCGTATCCGAGTCTACTTTTTCTGATGTTTCTCACCGTCTCGGGCATGCTGGTCTTTTTCCGCCGCAAAGGCTGGTTCGGCACTCCGGATGAACCGGGCCGGTCCAAACACTGACTCATCCGTGGCGGCGCAAAGGTGCGGCGTTTTTGCACCCGAGCACTGAGCGAGCCCCGCCGAGACCAAGGTTTTCTTGTAGGTCCCGGTCGGCACAGGACTTGCTTAACCGAACGGCACAGCGAGTCTGACG
Source organism: uncultured Acidobacteriota bacterium (assembly GCA_947259165.1). Classification (GTDB taxonomy): domain Bacteria; phylum Acidobacteriota; class Vicinamibacteria; order Marinacidobacterales; family SMYC01; genus CAMYKY01. Next base: position 3,299 of record CAMYKY010000122.1, read on the forward strand.
AGCTCGACTCCAAGAGGCCATTGACGAGCTCGCGAGGCTCGCACGTCGCAACTTGAATCGGTCCCACGCGTGGGATGCACCCAACACGGACCCTCTGAGAGGAACTGATGCACTCTGACGCTATCCGACCTTGGGAAGAGCTCGCCGAGCTCATCGCCAAAAAAGACGCTGCCGGCCTCGAGTCCTTCTGGAGGGAGCTTCCTCCCGAGGAAGCTCCCCGAATTTTGGATCGGTTGAGTGGCGAGGACCGTGCTCGCCTGCTCGAGTTGATGGACGCGGAGCAGAGCGCCATTCTGGTGGAGTACATTCCCGAGCACTCGGCGGGCGAGATCATCGAGAAGCTTCCGGCCTCGAATGCCGCGGCCATTCTCCACGAGCTTCCCAGTGACGAGCAAGCGGATCTGATCAACGAGCTCCATGCTCCGGAAGCCCGAGCAATTCTCGCGGAGATGGAGCCCGAGGAAGCCCGCCAAGTTCTGCAACTGAGCGTCTACCCCGGCGATGTTGCCGGCGGCCTGATGATCACCGAGTACGTCGCGTATCGAGCTGCCGTCACGGTCGATGCTGTCATCCAAGACCTCCGGAAGAATCGAGCGAGGTATGAGGACTACAACGTGCTCTACATGTACGTCATCGACGACGTCGGTGGTCTCGCTGGTGTTCTTCGTCTACGTGACGCACTACTGTCTCCGGCGCGAGCTGCGCTGGCTGATCTTGCGCACAAGTCGGTGTCCGTGGGTTCTCGCGATTCCTTGGAAGAGCTCGAGGCCTATTTCGAGCGCTATCCTTTCCTGGCGCTTCCCGTCGTCGAGGACGACAAGCTCGTGGGCGTGGTCGAGCGCGACGCGGTGCAGGCCGCACTCGCGGCCCGCTCCGAGCAGGCCTACCGTGCTTCTCAGGGAATCGTGCTCGGTGAGGAAGTACGCTCGATGCCTGTTCTCGTCCGCACCGGGCGTCGACTGTCGTGGCTGTCGGTGAACATCGTGTTGAACGTAGCGGCGGCGAGCGTGATTGCTTTTTTCGAAGACACGCTTTCCGCGGTCATCGCCCTCGCTGTTTTTCTGCCTATCGTTTCGGACATGAGTGGGTGCAGCGGGAATCAGGCGGTGGCTGTCAGCGTACGAGAATTGGCACTCGGTATCGCTCGTCCGGGAGACGTGTTTCGGGTTTGGCGTCAGGAAGTTGTCGTCGGGCTGCTCAACGGTGTGGTCCTGGGACTGCTGATCGCGGCGGTCGCTTGGGGGTGGCGAGGAAGCCCTTACCTCGGGCTCGTCGTTGGGGTAGCGCTCGCACTGAACACGGTCGTAGCGGTGTCGATCGGCGGCATGCTGCCGCTGGTGCTCAAAAAAGCTGGACGCGACCCTGCTCTCGCATCGGGCCCCATCCTGACGACGGTAACGGATATGTGCGGATTCTTTCTCGTGCTGGGGCTCGCGACCCTGATGCTGGGAAAACTCGTCGGAGCCTAATCCAAACGGTCTAGACCAACTAGGGATCCGGCAGCGCGTCCGCGTCCGGATAGGCGACCGCTTGGTAAGGCTCAACATCCTTCATCGCATTGAGCCAGTACCCGGAACCGATGGTCCAGATGTTGGCGGGGCGCTCCTCGACTGCGGAGACTCCGAACTGCCAGAGAATCGACTTCCGAGAGAGCCATCAGGCACATGTCTCTCACCTCACTATCGTCGAGGTTGCTGACGTCATCGAAATCCAACGCCGCCAGCAAAGCACGGTAATTGGACAGCTGCCAAGCGCCCGGTAGCTCGTGTAAGGCTTCGAACGATATCGGCTTGACTTCGAACTTCGACCTCATCGATTCCTACAGGACCTACAGGCGACTCGTCTCGCTTGCTTCAACCCTACGCCTCGCACACGTCGACGACGACAACGGTAACGTTGTCTTTGCCACCGCCATTGTTCGCCTGCTCAATCAGGGACGCTGGGATTGAACGATAGTCCCCGACCTTGAGAGCCTCATCGAGCTCAACCAGATCTTCCACGTAGGCGGTCAACCCATCGGAGCAAAGGAGGAATCGGTCACCCACGTGAACCTCCCGGACTAGCGTGTCGACTTCCAGCTCCGCCGTGGCGCCCAAGGCGCGGGTCAGCACGTGGGCGTGCGGATGACGATGCAGCTCGCTCGCGGGAACGGCGCCCGATCGGACCAGCTCGCCGACAAAGGTGTGGTCGTCCGTGAGTTGATCCACCGCGCCATCGCGACGGAGATAAAGGCGCGTATCCCCGACATGCCCGACAATGGCTCTGCCGGCGAGGACTAGCACCATGGTCAAAGCGCAACCCATGTTGGACAACTCGGGGTTCGAGCGCGCTCGTTCTAAGATCGCGGTGTTCGCCGCACGAATGGTGTGCGCAACCAGTGCGATCGTTCCATCGACGGCGTCTCCGGCGTGAGCCCTCGCGAGCGCGTCGCCCGTCAACGCCCGGTCGATCGTCTCGACCGCGAGTTGAGAAGCGACCTCTCCGCCTTTGTGACCTCCCATGCCGTCGGAAACGATATAAAGCGTGCGCTCGTTGTCGACGCGAAACGCGTCTTCGTTGTTGTCACGCATCCGCCCGACGTCACTTTGTCCTACACCTCTAATGTTCATCAGATTAACGTCCTTTGACCGGTCTCGCCGACTCGTGGTCGAGAAACTCGTCCACCCGGCTCACGCAACAACGTCCTTCACATGAGCCAGACCCGCGGTGATGGCCGGGTCGAGATGGACATCGAGCTGCGGAAACGCGATGGTGATGTGTTTCTCTTGAAACGCCCACCAGACGGCCTCGTGTAGCTGCGCGCGGAACGACTCGACATCCCACGGAGTGACTATCCAAACCCGGATCTCGAAGTTGACTGAGTTGTCACCGAACTGGGTCATGTACACGACAGGCTTTCGTTGCGTGCCCCACTGAGTGGTCAGCTCCTGGGCGACGCTCTCGAGAGTTTGTTTGACCACATCCATGGGCGAGCTGTACACCACACCGACGAGGACGCGTATTCGCACCGCGGAGTGCGACAAGGTGTAGTTGGTCACGGTCGATCCGATGAGCACCGCATTGGGGACGATCAGGTGCTCGCCGTCGCGCGTCTCCGCGGTGATGGCCCTGATTCCCATATCGAGCACTTTGACGAGCTTCCCCTCGACCAAGAGAACGTCGCCGGGTTTGATCGCTCTCTCGGAAAGCAGGATCACCCCGGCCACGAAATTCTGAGTGATGCTCTGCATCGCGAAGCCGAGCGCCACCGCGAAAAGTGCGCCCGCGGCGAACAGCGCGGACAAATCAATGCCGACCGTCTGCAGCGCGATCCCAAAGCCGAAAAGAAGCACGATGTAGTGCAGCAGGCCGGTGATGGTTCCGAGCGCTTCACTGCCTCCGCGAGTTCGTTGCAAGACTCGGGAAACCGCGTGCCGAATGGCGCGAGAGACGAGAATCGTCACCACCAAGATAGCGCCAACGGTGATCAGGGTCGACACCGTTACCGCGGTGTTGCCGACATCGAACAGCTTTGTCTCTACGATACTTCGAACCAGTCCCAACAAGTCCATCATGCGTTGCTACCTCCGAGAACGCCCAATCCCAATCGAGAGCCAGCGACCCATGCGACGCTGCTGCCCAGGATTAGACCGTGTGGACGCACGAATTACCACCCCGCCATCTCGCCCGAGAGTTCGTTGTCCGACCTTCGTTCCCAAAAGACCTCTCTTAGCAATTGTCATGCCTGACATTCGCTCCGGTTCGGCGTCATTTCCGCCTCAGCTGGGGCGGTTTGGTCACCGTTTTCAGCGCTGGGTTCCGTCGATCGGGGCATCTACGGATCCGCCGCGTTGGCACGTTTGTTGAGTAGCAATCCTCGTGAAAGCGTTCGTCGTTTCGTTAATGCGCCGAGAGTTCGGAGGAAACGCATGAGGAAGTGGTTTCTGATCATGGCCGCTACGCTGGCGGCAACGGCCGGACGGACGGCCGAGGAGCTGTCGTTTCGCGGCGAGATCAAAGTCGTCGATCTGGAGAGCTCGTTCGTTGTAGTTAAGGCTCGAAACGGAGAGGTGTGGACCGAGCATCGCTTCAAAATCGTCACCACAACCGAGATAGCGTCGCGAGTCTCTTCCGAGGGCGAAGCAGAGAGAGCAGAGGCGACACCCATCGTGTTGTCCGAGCTCGAGCGCGGCGACAGCGTGGTCGTTAGGTACGAGCTCATCAACGGCAAGAACGTCGCCCTGCGGATCGAAAAAACCGGCGCCCAGCAGGCCTGAGTTACGTAGATTGGGATGCGAGAAGAAACTGGACATCCCCCTCACCCGGCCTCGTATTTTCGTGAGCCACCCTCTCCCCCGGGGGGGAGAGGGGGAATGATGAAGAAGAGCACATCATCGTAGGCGGATCTCCGCTTGAACACTCTTTCTGTACTGTGACAGCTTCGTCGTCGATCAGAATACGACGGATCGGTGTATCGTTCGTGGTGCACCGCAACGCCTAACGTCAGCAACGAGCTTTGGGACGACGGCGGCACTTCGCGCTAGAGGAGAAGAATGAACGAAGCACATGCTTTCGAACCAATGACCTACGTGTTTCGCTTCGCCGCAACGTTCTTCTTCGTAGCACTCAACGGTTTTTTCGTCGCCGCGGAGTTCGCGCTGGTGAAGGTCCGAGCGACGCGCATCGAGTCCCTTGCCGTCGATGGTAATTGTGCTGCGAGATGACGCAGCATATTCTGGGCCACATGAATCGCTACCTCTCGGCGTGCCAGCTCGGCATCACACTCGCGAGCCTCATCCTGGGATGGCTCGCGGAGCCGGCGATCGCGGAGCTGCTTCTGGCGGGCGTCGCGGCGTGGGGCGGCAGTCTCTCCCCAGACGATCCGATCGTGCACGGCGTCGCACTGGTTATCGCGCTGTCGATCATCACGGGACTGCACATGATCTTCGGGGAGCAGGCGCCGAAGATCTGGGCGATCCAACGTGCTGAGGCGACCGCCTTGTTCACGGCGTTTCCGCTTCGTTTTTTGCCGTCTTGTTCCACCCACTCATTTGGATGATCAACGAGGGTTCCAACCGACTGCTGCGGTTGTTGGGGTTGACTCCCGATGATCTCCACGACGGCATTCAAGACGTCTCGGAGCTCCGCCAGATCGTGGCGACCGCGGCGCAGGCGGGCCACATCTCGACGGGACAGTCTCAGCTCGCCCAGAACGTGCTCGGCATCATGAACATGGAAGCGCGGCACATCCTCGTTCCCAGGCCCGATGTCCAATATTTGAGCCTGGAACGGACGTTCGCGGAGAACCTGGCTGCGATACACGACGGCGGTCATTCTCGCTATCCGCTGTGTGAGCACGATCTCGATAGCGTCGTTGGAATCGTACACACGAGAGACCTCGTCCGTATGCTCCCGACGGAGGCGGAACCGACGCGTGACCTGAGAACCATCGCTCGCGACGTCGTGTTCGTTCCGGAGACGCAACCGCTATCCCGCGTCATTGTTACCATGCAGAACACTCGAAACCATCTCGTCGTGGTCGTGGATGAGCACGGCTCGTCGGTCGGCCTCGCCTTCCTCGAGGACGCGCTCGAAGAGATTGTCGGGCCGCTCGCGGACGAGTTCGACGTGGAACAACCCTTGTTTACAAAGCTCGACGACGGCGCATTCAGAGTGGCGGGAAACGTGGCGCTGCCGAAGGCGGTCGAGCTACTCGGCCTTGCTGATATCCGCGCGGACGTCGAGCCGGAGACGATCGCGGGCATGGTCACGTCCGAGCTCGGTCGACTCCCCAAGGCCGGCGATCGAGTCAGGATAGAACACTTCGACGTCAACATCGAGTCGATGTCCGGACGTCGCATTCAATGGCTCAAGTTCGCACCGCGCTCCACGAGTGCGCCCGCGTCGGTGGACGATGACACCGAAGCCTAGGCGAGTTGTTGGGTTAAGATTGGATTAGGTTAGGGCAGTGGAAACGGAGGTTTGCCCAGATGCGAACGATCGTTATCGTCGACAATGAACCCTTCGAAATTTCATTGCTGCAACAGATGCTCGAGGACGACACGTACCGCTTCGAAACGGCGACTACCGGAGCGGAAGCGAAAGAGCTTCTAAAACGACTCGGGCTGGACACGACTGTTATCGTCCTCGACTGGGTCATGCCCGACACCGACGGCGTCGAGCTTCTGCGGTGGATCAAATCACAGCCGTTTGCCGTCGACCTCGAGGTAATCGTGCACTCCGAGGAGTTCGTGCCGGAGAACGTAGAGACGGCGATTGCCTGCGACGCCTACTACTTTTTGACGAAGCCGTACGACGAACCGCAGCTGGAAGCCATCGTACGCGCGGCGGTCGAAAGCGTTGAGCAAAGGCGAGAGCTCGAGCGATTAGCAAGAGAGACTCGAGACGCGGTGCGCTTGCTCGAAACGGGTGTTTTCCGATTCCGGACCCTGGATGAGGCGGAACTTCTGGCGATCCATTTGGCGTCAGCGTGCGGCCAGATCGATCAGAGCCTGGGCCTTCGGGAGCTGCTCGTCAATGCGGTGGAGCATGGCAACCTCGGCATTACTTACGATCAGAAAGGTCAGCTCATCGAGAAAGGCTCTTTGCTCGACGAGTGCAGGCGGCGTTTGAGGCTCCCTGAGTATCGCGATCGGCATGTCGAGGTCACACTCGAGCGTGATCCGCAGTCGATCACGGTGACGATCAAGGACCAAGGCGCGGGATTTGATTTCGACAAGTACAAAACGATCGAAGTGGAGCGCCTCTTCGACGCGCATGGCCGAGGGGTGCTCGTGGCCACGTCGATGCTCGATCTCAACTATGTCCCACCCGGCAACCAGGTCAAAGTCCGTCTGCCGGCCGGCTGACGCCTACTGTCCCGCGGCTCGCAACGACTCGAGGCGCTCGTCAGACCTTGACCGTCAGCACGGCAGCGTCCGCTCGGCGTACGACTTTCTCGGCGACGCTACCCATGAGAAAGCGCGTCAGTCCCGTCAAACCGTGCGTCGTCAAAACGATCAGATCGGATCGCCGAGTTTTGGCGAAATCGAGGATGGCGCATACGGCGTCGCCCTTGGTGACATAGGCGTCAAAGGGTACCGACGGACCGTCGGCTGCGAGAAACGCACGTGCGAGCTCTTCCTTGGCACGCTTTTCGACATCGCCCAGCAATGACGTCATGTGACCGGGCTTCAACGCGTAAAAGGACGGGTACGTTATCGGCTCGACGGCGTGCAACAATTGCAGCGTGGCGCCGCACGATGCTGCGAGCTCTTTGGCAAACGGCAACGCTTGGAGCGAATTCTCAGACATATCCAGAGCAACGAGGATTTTCTTGATCCCGCGCAGGGATGTCTCGGTCTCCGTTTCTCGAATCGTGAGCACGGAGTTCGAAGACGTGCGAACCACTTCCTCGGTCACACTTCCAAGGAGTACGTGCGTCGCGGTGCGCCGGCCGTGAGTCCCCATCACCGTCAAATCGATGTCCTCTTCGTCGCTGTAATCGCGGATCAACGATGCCGCCGAGAGCCCGCGCCGCGTCACCCGTTTCACACGCACCGCGCTCGCGGACGTCGCAACGAGCGAGCCAATCCGCCCGGAAGCCAGCCCATCGAGCCGATCCTCGAGGTCCTGGAGCTCCTGCTGAGCGTCGTCATCGAAAATGCTTCCGAGTACGAGTCCGTGAAACACGTGTAGCTCGGCGTCGTGCGCCTTCGCCAGCTCGAGTGCCCAAGAAAATGCCTTGTCGGCGCAAGTCGAGAAATCCGTTGGGAACAGAATTTTTTGGGGCGGTAGCATTCGGGGTCAGCTTGGAGGCGCATCGCTCTCGGACGCATCGAGAGTGCCGGCGCTCGTGCTCGGCTCGGAGACGACCGCAATAGGGAGTGGGCCCGTCATCGAGCCAGCATAGAGCGTACGGTGAGGGAACGGGATCTCGATGCCCGCGGCGTCGAAAGCTACCTTCACATTCTCAGCCATACTGTTACGCAACAAAAGGTAATTCTCGCGCGCGGCCCAAACGGAAAACTGCAGGTTCACCGAAGAATCACCAAAGCCCTGAAAGATGATCTGGGGCTTCGGCTCCTGGAGGCACAGCGTGTTTGCGCTCGCCACCGCCACGAGGACGTCGCGGACTTTGCCGATGTTTTCTTTGTACGCAACACCCAGCTGAAGGTCGTAGCGCCGGATGGGAAAGCGGCTCAGGTTCGTGATCTGGGCTTTCACGAGACTTTCGTTGGGAACCCGCACGAACAAGTTGTCAAAGGTTGTGAGCTTGACCGAGAGAAGATCCACCGAGATCACTTCTCCGGTGGTATCCCCGACACGAATGACCTCTCCCACCACGAAGGGCTGCTCGCTGATGAGGAACAAACCGCTGATCAAGTTCGACGCCGAGGTTTGGGATGCGAAGCCGACCGCGACGCTCGCGACACCGGCGGCGCCCAGCAACACGGTGAAATCGAATCCGAGCTCGCGCAAAGCGCTCAATAGCGATAACCCCAACACCAGGTAGTACACGCCACGTTTCGAGAGCATCACGTGTTGGAGACTGGCTCTCGGGCCAAGTAGCTTGCCGGCACCGGCACGCGCCAGATGCGCCAGAACCACTCCGATGCCTATGGCGACGACGGCACGAAGAATCGGGTAGAACGTCGCATTCTCGAGCAACGTTTCCATCAGCTCACCTCAAGCAAACAACGCCTCAATGGCGCGTACCATGATGCTTTCCTTGCCCGCCGGCTCCCGCGCCGAGGACACAGGCTCGGCGTCGAGCGCTTCGGGCGGACCGTGAACAATCTCGAGCTCGCTTTCGCCTCCGCCCTTCGCTCGATGAAGGATCACTCGGTCACTCCATAAGCTCCCGTCGCGAGCTCCATAAAGAGACAAGTAACGCACACTAAGATTCACTTTCTCGATTTGGAGCGTGTCGTGCCCTTCGTTACAAATACGCAGTTCGGTGACAGCGCGATGCGGAAGTGCCACGACCTCTTCACGACGTAGTCGAGCCGTCGTCGTCGTCGCGTAACACAGCTCCCCTTCCCGCGTCGATGGACCGAACCACGTGTCGGAAGGCCGTACCGCTGGAAACTCTTCGAGCCCGGTTCGCTCCTCGCCCACCTCCAGACGGACCCAGAGCGGCGTCGAGCAGAAGAGCACGATTTCCTGGCCCGCGGTCACGAAAAACGGACTCTCGGGATACACGACAACCGAGCGATCGGCAAAACGGGGTACCAGCCAAACGGATTCGCCCGTTCGCTCGAAGCTGAAACGACTGACGATGACGTCGGCACCTTCGACACGCACGTCGCTCGGCACCTCCACATGACGCTCGCTCGCGCCGACTTCCGTGCGTCTATGAATTCGCCACTCTTCGCGAGCTCGAACTATCCCGAGCTCCAAGGGTCCGACACGCCACAGCCCACCCTCGCCTTCCGCAAAAGAGAATCTCCCCCACCAAGGTGATTCGGTGGAGATTGAGGACCTTTCGTTCATGAGTGATAAACGCTCGCTAATTAGCGTGAGATTACTTCTTGTTCCAAACGGCTCGTCATCCGGTCATATGAGGAAGCGGAGAAAACGGAAGACGACGAACGAACGCGTGAGACTCGACAAAATAGTGAACCATCACCTCGCACATCCTCGTCAACACAACAGCAAGCGTCGGATTCGAGTGGGGCATCCAGCGCTATTTTTCCGTGGTCGTGAGCTCGATCCGTCCCGGTTCGATTTCGATGATCTCGAGCAAAGGTGGATGCTGAATGTCTTCCTCCCGAATCGCAAAGCCGCGTTGCCCGACTCGCGCCAGCGCGACGTCCACCGCGACCTCGAAATCTTCGAGCTCGCCGCTCTGAGCTCCCGTGAGGGACCCCGGAATGTGACCGCGACCGTCTGGGGTCGAAACTCCACGAGCTCGAGCTCGGTCGGAACATCGACGACTCGTACCGGAAGTCGATAGGTTCGCTCGATGGGGACCGAGCCCGAAACGAGGACGAACCAGAGTCCGGCAACGACAGCAAGCGAGATGAAGCTTTCGACCCAATGTCGACGCAACCACGCGAGCGCGCCCGACTCGGACCGAAGCACGCTCTGCTCCGAGCTTTGCGCCTCCTCCAGGAGGGCGCGTAGCTCCGGCGCGCTGCGCATCACGGCAAGCTCCCCGCCGCGAGCGACCGTCACCGAATGCCGCTCCTCCGAGACCACGACGCAAAGAGCATCACAGTGCTCCGAAAGCCCCAAGGCTGCGGCGTGCCGAGTGCCCATATCTTCGAGCAGTTGATAATTCGTCGACAACGGCAGATGCACGGCGAAGCGAGAGATCCGGTCGCCTTCGAGAATCGATGCCCCGTCGTGGCCGGGTGAGTTTGGGTCGAAGATACTGTGGAGCAAAGGCCGAGAGAGCTTGCCCGACAGCTCGACGCCGCCGGAGACGTGGGGCTCGACGGACTCCTTGCCTGGCATCACGACCAACGCGCCCACGCCCCGACTCGCGAAACTAAACAGCGACTCGGCGAGAACGTCCTGGGAGTGCTCGCTCGTTACCAACCTCGACCGGTCGACACCCGGCAGCCACATGGTTTCGAACAAGCGCCTCAGCTCCCGCTGGAAAATCACGACCGCAATCAGGATGAACAGTGCAAACGTTCCTTCGAAGAGGCCCGAAAGAAGCGACAGTCCGAGGTATCGTGCACCTAAATAGAGAGCCACAACGGCAACGAGCCCGCCGGCGATGCGACCCACACGAATCTTTCGGACCCAAACGAGGAGTCCGGTCACGAGAGCAGCGACCAGCATCATGTCGATGAGATCGACCAGCCTGACGGTTCCCTCCATCGCTACGACTCTGAAACAGTCGATGCCCGTTTCATACTCAATTCATCCCGGCTCAGATCATCCCAGAAAGAAGAGTGGCGATACCGAGGAAGCTGAAAAAGCCCACGACGTCGGTCACGGTCGTGAGGATAATCGAGGAGGATTGAGCCGGGTCCTGCCCGATTGC
>CAMYKY010000123.1 GCA_947259165.1 uncultured Acidobacteriota bacterium
TGGAGAAGCGAGTCGGTCCCGTCGAAGAGGAAATGGCTCGTACCTCCCGACGCCACCGTGAGATCGAACGCCACCTCGGAGAACTGGAGAAGCGAGTCGGTCCCGTCGAAGAGGAAATGGCTCGTACCTCCCGACGCCACCGTGAGATCGAACGCCACCTCGGAGAACTGGCGACAGACGTCTCCGGGTTTCAAGAAACTGCGAGAGCCCACTTGGCGTCCCTGACGAGCAGCGTTCTGGCGGGGGAGAAGACGCTCGATCGCCATTCGAGGGCGCTGTACGCGTTGCCCTACACCGCGAAGCCTCTGCGCGTCAAAGCTGGCGACGGGAGGGAATGCATCGGTTACGATTCGAACGAAGACAGTGGCACCCCCTCCGAAGTCTACCCGTCATTCGAAGACTCGTTTCGTGGCCCGGAGGCCTTCATCAAGAACCGTCTCCGCGTTTACCTCGACCTGGTGGAAGACCGTCGGCCGGTAGTCGATATCGGCTGTGGTCGCGGAGAGTTTCTCGATCTTCTGGCAGAGTCTGATATGCCGGGGATTGGTGTGGACGCCGATCCCGGCATGGTGAAACGCTGTCGGGAGAAGGGGCACAACGTAGAGCTGGCCGACGCCGCCGAATACCTCGCCGCGCAACCCGACGCTTCGATTGGGTGTATTTTTTCGGCGCAGGTGATTGAGCACTTGCCGTTCGATTCTCTTCTAGCCGTTCTCAGGCTCTCCAACTCCAAGCTCGCTCCCAACGGTGTCTTCATCGCGGAGACCGTCAACCCGCATTCGATCGCGGCCATGAAAAGCTTTTGGGTCGACCTTTCGCACCAGAAGCCGATTTTTCCCGAGGTCGCGGTCACCCTATGCCGACTCCATGGGTTCGAGTCGGCCCGAGTCTTCTTTCCGCTAGGCAACGGCAACCTCGAGGAGGATTTATGGGAACAAGGGGAATACGCTGTCGTGGCGAGGGCGTCCAAGTCTTTGGCAAACAGGTGAGCGTTGGGTGGCGACTACGGTGCACTATGTCTCAAATCTCTATCTAGATTCTGAGGGGTTGGTGCCAAACACGAGTTCACATTTTCCAGACCTCCTCCGGCCGAGGTTTGGAAATGTCGATGCCGACGATAGTGCTTCCCGGACGAGTCGTGCTCGATGCAAACCGTCCGGTTGGATCGCGACTCAATAAAGCGACAAGTACCGATCCACCTCCCACCCGTGAACCTGAGCAATGTAGTCGTGCCACTCCGCGCGCTTGGCTTCGATGAAGTGGGCAAGGATGTGCGGGGTCAACGCCGCTTGGACGACCTTGTCCTTTTCGAGCGCGTCGATCGCCTCGCGCAGATCACCTGGCAGCTCGTCGATCTTGAGGCGGCGCTTCTCACGCTGGCTCATGTTGTAGATGTTCTTGTTGACCGGAGGCCCGGGCTCGACCCGCTCTTGGATCCCGGTCAAACCCGCCTTCAACATCGCCGCGAGCGCGAGGTAGGGGTTGGCCGCGGGGTCGGGCATGCGGACTTCGACGCGCGTGCTGTTGCCGCGCTTGTCGGGAATGCGCACGAGCGGGCTACGATTTTTCATCGACCACGCCACGTTTGTGGGCGCCTCGTACCCGGGCACGAGGCGCTTGTACGAGTTCACGAGCGGGTTCGTCAGAGCGCAAAAGCCGCGGGCGTGACGCAAGATCCCGCCGATGTAGTGGAGCGCTACTTCCGAGAGCTGGTACTCCGCATCCGGGTCGTAGAACGCGTTTTTGTCTCCTTCGAATAGCGATTGGTGGCAGTGCATGCCCGAGCCGTTGATGCCGAAAACAGGTTTGGGCATGAACGTCGCGTGGAGACCATGCTGCATGGCGACATGGCGCACGACGAATCGGAACGTCGCCACGTTATCCGCAGTGGTGACCGCCTCTTCGTAACGGAAATCGATCTCGTGCTGCGCGGGCGCAACTTCGTGGTGCGCCGCCTCGACTTCGAAACCCATCGCTTCGAGGACATTGACGATGTCACGTCGTGCAACCTCACCGTGATCGACGGGGGTGAGATCGAAATAACCGCCGCGATCTTGCGATTCCGTCGTCGGTCTCCCGTCGGGCCCCCGCTGGAACAGGAAGAACTCGGCCTCGGGACCGGCCATCATCGTGTAGCCCATCGCCTTGGCCTCACCGGTGATCCGCTTCAGCGCGAGACGGGGACAACCTTCGAAGGCCGAGCCATCCGGATGATAAATGTCGCAGATCAACCGGGCGACGCGATCCGGTTGCCCACCCTCGCCAGCGCCCTCGGTGAACGGCAGGATCCGGAACGTGTCCAGATCGGGTACGAGAATCATGTCCGACTCTTCGATTCGAACGAATCCGTCAATCGAGGAGCCGTCGAAAGCGATCTGCCCATCGAGCGCTTTTTCGAACTGCTGGGTAGGAACCTCGACGTTCTTGTTCACGCCAACGATGTCAGTGAACTGGAGTCGCATGAAGCGAACCCCTAACTCCTTCGTGGTGTTGAGGATCTCTGACTTCGTCCAACTCGCCTTCGGTTCGTACCCTTCAATCCCGTCGATAATCATCGCCAACTGAACTCTCCTTCTCGTGTGATGTTGGCAAAGGATAGAGGACCCCTAGTCAGGTGTCAACGAGAATTTACAACAACGGCCAAAACCAGTAGTCGACAACCGCCATTTGATCGTCATTCTAACGATATCGAACTGCAAAAAACGAACAAACCGCGATTATGAGTCGTCAACGAATAAAAAGAGAATATCAACCAAACACGGAACCCGAATACCGAAAGCCGAATGCTGAAAGCCGCGACGAAATGCGAACTGGGCTAAAGCTGAAAACTCGACGTCGTCTGGAAAGCTTGGGAAGGCTTCGCGAGCAGGTTGCCTTGAATGAATTGCACGCCGATGCGCCGGACCACGTCGAGCTCTTCGACGCGTTCGATGCCCTCGGCGATGAGCTTGGCGTCGATTTTGTCGGCGAGCGTCTTGAAGGTTTGGACGAGTTGCTGTTTGACGAAGCTCGTATGGATGTCGCGGATGAGGCCCATATCGAGCTTCACGTAGTTCGGGCGAAGGTGAACGATCTTGTCGAGTCCGGAATATCCCGCTCCCATGTCGTCGATCGCGACGAGGCATCGGAGGTCCATGAAGTCCTTCATCGCATTCACGAAGAGGGGGAAATTATCGATCGCGTCGGACTCGGTCACTTCGAGCACGATTTGTTCGGGTGCGAGGTCGATGCCGTCGAACAGATCGATGAGATCCTTGCCCTGAAAGCGAGGGTCCCGAATCGAGAAGGGCAACGTGTTGATAAAGAGCTTGTATTCCTTCGAAAGTTGCGCCCTCGCGCCCGCAGCCTCTAGCGCTCTCCGGCGGCATAAGTGGTCGAGCTCGAATAGGAGATCCGACTTACGCGCCACATCGAATAGGGCCGCCGGACTTCTGAGCTCGGTCCCGACCGGCCCGCGGCAAAGCGCCTCGAACCCATGGGGGGCACGCTTTTCCAGATCCCAGATGGGCTGGAACACCGTCGTAATTTCCTTCTCGAGAATAATGCGCTGAAGCACTTGCTTGTTTTTGAGGTGGTGTCGCTGCACGTTGAGCCGCGCCGCGTGATGCGCTTCTTCAATGGCACGGGTGACGAGACGCTCGCCGCGGATCAACGGGTTCTGGAGAACAAGCGACGTGCCCACATAGACTTCCGGTCGCTTACGAAGGACTGCGAACGCCGTTTGCCGAATTCGGCGCGAGAGCTCCGCATCCACACGCTCTCCGATATTCTCGATATCTTCCGCGAGAAGATGCTCCTTTTCTTTCCTCGGGGCCAAAAAAATTAGAAAGACATCGCCGGCTTTCTCGTTCAGCGTCACGATGTCGTTGTGCCGGAGCTGATCGCCTTTGAATTCGGCGACAACCTTGCGCACCATGTTCATCAAATCTTCGTATTTGGTACTGCCGTAGGCACGCTCGACTTCATTGATCTCGGAAACGTCGATCAACAAGAGGGCGAGAAAGCCGTCATCCGCGAGACGTTTTTTGAGCTCTTCGTGGTGCTCGCGGTAGGTATCCGGCAGGTGGGTGGTGTCGACGGCCGAAGGCGTAGAAGGACTTATTCGCTCAGCGGCAATCTGCGTTTCTTTCAAAGTGGAATTTGCCCTTGATTGCTATTGCGTCGTGCGGCGCGAAATTGCAAAAGACTCTGGCTTCATGCTAACAGCCCTCGCAGCGGGGTGTCAACGAGCACAAGCGGTCTATATTCTTGACTTTCAAGACCTTAGACAAGAGTTCGAAGAAACCTCCGGGGCGAGCGCTTTGGACCCGCGAGATCCGTCTCTAGTGCTAGGTTCCAGGTTGCCTAGCGTCTGTTTAGGCGCCTAGCGTCTGTTTAGTGGTCCACCCAGAATCATTCCGAGCCCATCCAGGTCCAGGTCCAGCTCCGAGACTTCGTCAGCCGGGCGCACCCAGCCCAACACCTGAAACGCCCAGAGCTTCCGACACACGGCGATGTCGGGCATATCGGTGGCTTCGCAGATCTCCCCGATACTCTTCGGGTGGCGCATCATGGCGAGAAGCTCGAGACTCGCGGTATCGAGGTCGGCCGATCGCAAAGCGCTTTCGTTGCCGGAGACGATGCGGAGGGGCTCGTCCATTGAACCGAGCCCTTTGGTAACGCGCTGCCAACTCGCGACGCGCTCGACACCATCCACGATCAAGCGGGGTAGCGGCGTCGTCAACAGGATCGCTTCTTCCTTCGCCGAGGGTTGCTCATGAAAGGCGTAGGACACCTCCGTCCAGCCAAACACGCCCATCACAATCGACTCCACCTGACCGTGGACGGCACGTCTCAGCTCATCGGATGGCAGGAGCCCATGTTGGACGAGCAAGGTACCCAGCCGCACTCCAGGGCGGACTTGATGACTCAAACGCAAAAGGTCCTGAAGGGAGACTTGGTCCCGCTGTAGCAGATACGTCCCCAATCGGTCGTCGGAGGAAGACGACGACGCAAAAACAACGGCCCCCCCGTGCAAGTAGATCTCTTTTTCTGCCTCGCTTGCTCGGATGATAAGGGCGCCCGTCTTGCCGGTCTCGCTCACCGCGAACAGGAGCTCGGGCAGATCAAACGGGTCCGTCCAGCAGCTGAGCTGCCCTTCCAGAGGAATCGGGTTCGATCCAGGCATTTTTTCTGCGGAGATGGAGACCATTGTCCGGCCGAGACGGCTGGGCGTCAAGTGGCGCCGTAGCCGTAACGCGAGAGCGTCTCCTCCATCGGCACGCGGACTTGCTTCATGAGCTCGACTCGGGCAGAAGGACCAAGCCCTTTCGTGTCAATAGGGTCATGAAAAAAGATCTCGATCGTCCCGGATCGAATCGCGTTGCATCCCGGAGGCATCAGCTCGTACGCGCCCACAACCGTAATCGGTAGCACCGGGACCCCCGACTCGACGGCCATGTGGAATCCGCCCTTTTTGAACCGCAAAAGTTTGCCGTCTCGACTTCGGGTTCCTTCAGGCGCGATGAGGAAGGAGGCCCCCTCCGCGGCAAGGCGGGCAGCCTCGCGAATACTGGCGATGGCACTGTCTCGATTGCTCCGGTCGACGGGTACGAACCCACCGAGTCGCATCGCGGTCGCAAGCACCGGCAACTTGAAGAGCTCCTTCTTGCCGAGCGCTCGAACTTCCCCCGGAAGGTGCAAGAAGACAGCGGGTGCATCGAGATTCGAATTGTGGTTCATCATGTAGATGAAATGAGGCTCGGCAGGTAGATTCTCGCGCCCGTGCAGCACGATGCGGATCCGCGCGAGGGCGAAGCCGATGCGCACCCCGAGCCGACCCAGCCAGTACAGGGGTCGGGAGTTCCCAGTAACAAGCGTATAGGGGATACCAACGAAACCCGCCGCGAACGTGTAAAGCGGCAACACCAGGGCGAGCACGACGGTTGTCAGCATAAAAACAAAAGCCCCTCCAGCCCAAAGGCTGGAGGGGCTTCGATAGTATCAGAACTATCGCGGGCTCTTTAGCAGCAGTAGCGATTGATCGAGATAGAGATGGGCTTTTTGCGGCCACGGCCCCCTGCATCGACTCTCGTCGTTGCACGGGCGCGAGGCTTAGGAGCCACTCCTTCGCTTCTGCCATTTTCTGCCATGGCCGCCAAGGTCGTTTTCTTCAACAACGTCTTGAGGCTGGTACGGCCTTTCTTCTTGGTTTCCATCCCCCGTGAAAGGGCGATGTCGATCTTCTGCTCCACGAGATCGTGGGGCTCTTCGGCAACCTCGGCAACCTCGCTGACGATGAGGAAGCGTGCCCGATCGAGCATTCTTTTTTCACGGAACGAAAGGCTTTTCTTCTTGCTCAAGAAAGAGAGGTCTTTGAGTACGCCGGCTACGTCATAAATGGAGCCGGTACGCATTTTGTCCGAATTATCTTTGTAACGTCCCTTCCAGTTGGAATGGGTTTCGATTTTTCTGTTCTCGAGAAGATCGAAAATTCTCTCGACGTCTTTATTCGAGATCACTCGTCGCAAGCCGACGCCTTCGACGTTCACCACGGGAACTTTCACGATCGTGGAGTTCGCCAGAATGCGAAGTTTGTAAAAATCCTCCGCGATTTCTTCGATCTTATCGGACTGAATATCCTCGACAACACCAATACCATGATTGGGATAAACGACTTTATCCCCTATTTGAAAGGCCATTCACACCTCACTTTCTAATAAATGGAGGCTCCAATCATAGCACAGGCTTGCTTCAAAGTCTACTAAATAATGCGCTTAGGAGAGTTTCGGGGGCGATCGTTTCGATGCCAACCCACGTCAATCAACAGTATATTAGTTACTATAGCCATAAATCCTAACAAGATGCGAATTCATCTCACACGCCCCTAATTAAAGAGGGCCTTCACGTGTAGGTGCATGACCGCACTCGAGATCAAGACCGCAACCCGATCGACCTAAACCTTTTGTTTTCTTTGAATTACATCACTGCCCCTGAAACGGGCCTTGGGCCGCCCGAGCCCATCTGTTAGACTGCGTTTCTCGCCTCGGCGATGAGTGCCATCCCTGCCGGAGTGGCGGAATTGGTAGACGCACGGGATTCAAAATCCCGCGGTCCTCGCGGCTGTGAGGGTTCGAGTCCCTCCTCCGGCACCACGCCTGCCGAGTCGAACAGGACTGAATGCGAAACCGAAGAATCCGTTCGTGACAATGGCGTGGATTGGCGCATTCATCGTCGGAATTTTCATGGGCCTACTCGGCTCCGGCGGCTCCATCCTCAACATACCGATTCTCATTTACGTCGTTGGTGAATCGGAGAAAGCTGCGATCGCCGAATCGCTCGCGATCGTCGGCCTCATCGCATTCGTCGCGTCCATCCCCTACGCCCGGAAGAAGCTCATCGCGTGGCGGGCCGTTTTGCTCTTCGGAGTCCCGGGAATGCTGGGAGCCTATTTCGGGGCGTTGCTAGGAGAGTTCGTCCCGGCCGCCGCTCAGCTGACTCTGCTCGCCGCTATCATGCTTCTGGCTGCTTTCGTGATGTTCCGCCCGCCGGAAGCGGGCGAGCAAAGAGAGGCGCGGGCGTACTGGAAGATCGCATCGGACGGGATGCTGGTTGGATTGTTCACCGGCCTGGTCGGAGTCGGCGGCGGCTTCTTGATCGTGCCGACGCTCGTCCTACTCGGCGGTCTCAGCATGCACGAGGCCATCGGAACCAGCCTCGTCGTCATCGCGCTCAAATCGAGCGTCGCGTACGCCAAACATCACGACGTCTTGAACACACTCAACGTACCGGTCGACTGGGATCTCATCGTCATCTTCGTCGCACTCGGCATCGTCGGGAGCTTCGCCGGCAGTTCGGTCGCGCACCGCATTCCCCATCGGTCCTTACAGAAGATATTCGGTACCATGCTCGTTGTCATCGGTGCCTATATGACCGTCAAGAATCTTCCTGCCTTGTTTTAACCACGATTCGCATGGATGGTGCCCGCGTCCGTGCCCCGGGCACGGAGCTTTCGGCGCAACAACGGGTCGAGCTCTACCCCACGAACATCGAGGCGCATCCGCGGTAGTATCCCCCATGAAATTCGAAACCATCGCCGTTCATAGTGGCGCGGACAGAGATCCCGAGACCGGAGCGATCGCCCCGCCGATACACTTGTCGACGACGTTCGAGCACGGCCCCGCCGCAGAGACCCCGAAAGGCTTTCTCTATGTTCGCGAATCCAACCCTACGCAGGTGCGTCTCGAGACGGCGCTCGCCGAGCTCGAAGGTGGAGAAGCCGCGCTAGCGTTTTCGTCGGGTATCGGTGCAGGAGCGGCGTATCTTCAATCACTCCCCCAAGGAAGTCACGTCGTGTTCGCCGACGACATCTATTACGACTTCCGAACGATCGTGGCCGAGTTCTTCCCCGCCTGGGGCTTGACGGCATCCATGGTGGACTTGAGCGATCCCAAGAGCCTCGAGGCCGCGCTCCGCGCCGAAACTGCGCTGGTATGGCTCGAGACTCCTTCGAACCCTTTATTGAAGATCGTCGACATCGAGTCGATCGCGCGGATCGCCAGCGCTCGCGGGGCGAAGCTGCTGGTCGATGGAACGTTTGCGACGCCCGCGCTGCAACAGCCTCTCGCACTCGGCGCCGACGCCGTCCTGCAATCGACGACCAAATATCTCGGCGGGCACAGCGACGTTCAAGGCGGCGCCGTGATCGTCAAAACCCGCGATGAGCAATTCAAGCGGATGCTCCTGGTCCGGAAGGTTCTGGGCGCCGTCGCCTCGCCTTTCAACTCTTGGCTCATCTTGCGCGGGCTCCGTTCTCTGACGTGTCGCGTCGAGCGGCAAGCCGCCACGGCGCAGTCGATAGCCGAGTCGCTCGCCCAACACCCCGCGGTCGAAACCGTCCACTATCCGGGTCTCGCCAGCCACCCAGGCCACGACATCGCGGCACGACAAATGCGCGCGTTCGGCGGCATTGTTTCCTTCACCGTGTCAGGAGGAGAAGCAGAGGCGGTCGAGGTGGCCTCCCATCTAAAGCTGATCGTCAACGCGACGAGCCTCGGCGGCGTTGAGAGCCTGATCGAGCATCGACGATCGAGCGAAGGCCCGACATCGCAAGCGCCCCCGAATCTTCTTCGCTTGTCGGTCGGTCTGGAGCATGAGGAGGATCTGATCGCTGATTTGCGACAAGCACTCCCGTCGTAGATCGCAACGCGCTGCCGCCGTCGAAGAAACGTTCCCGTTCCCGACTAAGAAACGCCCAAAACGGGTTGATCTGCGTCGAGTCCTGCTTGGCGAACGTAGTTCTTAGTCAAAGACGAACCGGGAACGGGCTCAGCCTGAGAGGCGCGCTACACAGCGACGCCAGCCCCGCTACCCAACGTCATCCTCTTCCGCCGGCGCAGGCAACAACGCCAGTCCGGAGGCGGATTCTACTTTCTCGGCGATCGCGGTGAGTGCACCCAGGACGCGAAGGTGTAAATAATAGTAACGCTCGCCGACGATTTGGCCCGCTTCGTAGACTTCGGTCATCAACTGGGCGTCCACACGAAATAGCGCCGCACCTTGAGCCAACCGCTGCTCGGGTAGTCTCTCGATAAGGTACGCGCCGATAGTAATCTCATCATCTCCCTGCGCGAATGGATGAGAGGCGTAGATGAGTCCGTCCCGCGACGCGACGAGATGCTCGTGGGCCTGGTTTTGCAAGAGCCCGAGTTGGTCGACCAGTGTTTGAGGATCTTCGTCCGAAAGCTGCGCAGTCAGGAGCTCGAGAACGCTCAGATGTCTTCTGAGTGCGAGAACGTCGTCAAGGTTTTTCTGTAGCTCCCTCTGAGCAGCCATCAGCTCCCGGGCTCGCGCCACCATCGCATCGTGTTCCTCGCTCTCGACGAAGAGCTCTGGGTAATGCAAGCACTTTAAAGCCGCGGCCACGCGTCGTTGCAAATTCTCCTCCCAGGCTTCGATGAACAGCGCGTGCGAGAGTCGAATCGACGCCGCTCTTTCTTCGAGTCGCTCGACGCCTCGTGAATCACCACTCGGCAGCCGAAACGAGCGAGCATCCGGTACGATCCCCGCATCTAGCAAGCAGCGCGCGAGGCACGCGTTTTCCTCCATTTCCACGGCGCGGGCTAGCTGCGCAAACGCGGTCCTTGCCTCGGGAAGCTTCTCTTCGAACTGCATCCGTGCGGTCACAAGCTCCATCAAGGACTGTTTCGACCGACCGGCGTCGGAAAGATCGGGCAAGCGATCGGCGTCGTGCTCCATCTGGCTCGCGCTCGTAGACGGCGCGCGCAAACCAGGTCTGGATCGAATGGATCTTTTGGTGCATCCGCATCCCGGACCCCTGCCGAAAATGCCAAATTCATGCGCCAGCACGCCGGTGAGCTCGCGAAGACTCATCCCCGCGACGAGCGGCAAGCCGATCCTCAACACGGCACCTTTGCGCGTGCGCGTCACCATGTCCAAGTGAAGCCCTGCGGACGCGTTGATGAGAACATCGACTTCGATCTGAGCTGGCGGCGGCGCACCGATCGTGCGGCACAGCGTTTCCATATACGTAAACAGGAATCGCTGTTCGTCTCGATCGAGGCGATGGGCGTGTTGACGCTTCGCCGCCTCGGCAAAGATCGGCTTCACGAGGAAAAAGGCCACGATGCCGCCAACGGGAATGACCGAGAGGTACAGTATCGAAGGAATCAGGTCCTCTCCAAAGTGGGCACGATTGGCGACGACATGCCAACCCACGCCGATCACGGGAAGTGCGACGAGCCCAAAGTAGAGCAGCGGCAACAGCACCATCGTCCAACCGGCGATGAGAAGCCCCAAACGATAGCTCAGCGAAACCTTGGGCGGTGATACCCTCCGTCGGAGCGCTTCGAGAATGACACGTCGCGAGGGCACAGTACCCGCGGGCGGTGTCGTCGACATTTTTCGATTACACGATCGGGCTAACATACACAACGAAGAGGCAGGAACTTGGACTCGACGAAGCTACAGGCGGACACGATTCCCGGAGTCGACGAGCTCGGCGACGGAGTCATCATCAGCTCCGACACGCGCCGGCCCGAGCGGCTCCCGCCGAACCAGGTGCGCACGAAGAAGTGGCCCGTCCTCGATTCACGCGGAGCCCCAGAGATCGCCGAAGGCAGTTGGAAGCTAACGGTCACCGGCCTCGTCGACACAGAGCTCACGTTCGACTGAGACGCATTTCGAATGCTTCCGCGCGTGCAGATCTTCGCCGATATGCATTGCGTCACCCGATGGTCACGTCTCGGCAATCTTTGGGAAGGCGTTTCGAGCGAGGCGCTGCTCTCTCGTGCAGGCGTCCGAGCTGAGGCTCGTTTCGTGATCACGCACGGCTACGACGAGGGCTTCACAACGAACTTGCCGCTCGAGGCATTCCGCGCCGAAGACGTTCTCCTCGCGGACACTCATGACGACGAGCCCATCTCTCTCGAGCATGGTGGCCCACTGCGTCTCATCGTGCCCAAACTCTACGCGTGGAAGAGCGCGAAATGGATACGAACGCTCGAGCTCGTCGAGACCGATCGCGCGGGCTACTGGGAGGAGGGTGGATACCACATGGTCGGCGACCCGTGGAACGAGGAGCGGTTTAGTGGACTAGCTAGCTAGACCCTCTTTTGCTTCCACGTGCCGCGCCGGAAAGCCGCGACGCCGACCACGGCCGAAAGTGAATAGGAGGCGGCGATCGCGATGAACACGCCGGTGGGACCCATGGCCAACGGTATTGACAACACCCACGCCAATGGAATCTGAAAAAGCCAAAAGCAAAAGAAATTGATCCACGTTGGCGTCACCGTATCACCAGCTCCGTTGAAAGCCTGCATCATCACCATGCCCCAGGCATAGAAAACGTAACCGTAGCTGATGATCCGAAGACTCTCGATCCCGATCGGGACGATCGCCGGATCCCTCGTGAAGATATGAATGATCTCGGGCGCGAAGGTCACGACCACGAAGGTGACGGCCGCCATGAACCCCATGTTCCACAAACCGGTGAGCCAAACGGCACGTTCGGCGCGCTCCGGTTTTTCGGCCCCGAGGTTTTGCCCGACGAGCGTTGCCGCCGCGTTGCTCAGTCCCCATGAAGGGAGGATGATGAAGAACACGACGCGAATCGCGACGACATACCCGGCGAGCACAGCGCTTCCGAACATCGCGAGAATACGGATTAACCCGATGTAGCTCGCCGTCGAGATGAGCATTTGACCGACTCCGCCAGCTGAGAGCCGGAGCAAGTTCCGGATCACACCGAAGTCGATGACAACTTCGTCCGCGTTGACTTGCAATCTCCCCGCTTGCGAGAGACACCAAAACTGATAGACAACGCCGGTGCCCCGTCCAATCGTCGTCGCTACCGCCGCACCCATGAGGCCCAGCTCGGGGAATGGACCGAGGCCAAAGATCAGACACGGATCGAGTACGACGTTGATGCCGTTGGCAATCCAAAGGGCGCGCATCGCGGTCGCGGCGTCGCCGGCGCCTCGAAAGATGGCGTTGTTGAGAAACAACAACAGGATCGTTACCATGCCCGCATACATCACCCGGGTGTAGCTGGTGCCCGCGATCACGGTCTCGGGCGACGCGCCCATCAACGTCAGCAGGTCGGCAGCGTAGATGGCGCCGAGCACTCCGAACACCACCGCGGTGACGACCCCCACGAGGATGGCCTGTACCGCAGCCCGCGCGGCGCCCCGAACGTTCTTCTCGCCGATCCGTCGCGACACCAGAGCCGTCGTCGCCATGCTCAACCCGATCGCCAGCGCATAGATGATCTCGAGCATCGACTCTGTGAGCCCGACACCGGCAAGGGCCTCCGGTCCCAGTCTCGCAACGAAGAAGGCGTCACACACCGCGAAAACAGACTCGCCGGCCATCTCGAGAACCATCGGAACCGCGAGCAGCCCCACCGCACGGTTGAGACTTCCATCCGTGAAGTCCTGCTCCGAGCCGCGAAGGGATTCTTTGATAGAAGCCCAGACGCCTGCCGAAGAGCCGGCCTCGCTTGTTCGAGGGTTGCCCATGAACGAATGTGCGGACGACGGTGGCGCTAGGCCGTGGCTTGGAGAATCGAGGTCACGAATTCGCTGCCAGCGATCGAACGACCGAGCTGGTTGAGCTCGTCGATATCAGCAGGGGGAACATGGAGCGTAAAATCCTCGTCGGAGTGTGCGCTCGGCACGCAAACGCGCCGGCTAACGAGGTCGTACACTCCAAAGGCCACGTCACGATTGATCTCCTGCCTCAACGTCATCGCGGCGAGCGCCGCGTTCACGATGACCGACGTTTCGATGAGAGCTTGGCGATAGTTGGGGTTGTTCCGGACCTCGTCGCCCGCCACTTCCTCGAGCGCCATCGAAGCCAGCGAATCGACACGAACAGCCGATCGACGATTGAACGCAGAGCTTGGCTCACGGCCATACTCGGGTACTGAACCGGAGTCAGGAAAGCATCGACAGCCGTCGTTACCGCCCCACAGCTCGTGTAAGCCGACAACCACGAACAGTTGAATGGTCTCGAGATTCGCCGACGCGTATTCGAGGCTTCCGAGGCATTCGTCACCGAGAACGTTACCGGCAACGCGAACCACGAAAAGATCGTTCACCGCTTGCTCGAAGACCCGATCCACCGGGGCACGCGCATCGGAGCAACCGAGAATCGCAGCGAACGGCGTTTGTGCGGGTGGCATGCCCGCAACTCCCGAGATTCCCAGTGCCCACGGAGGGATCGCGATGATCTCACGAACGTCCCCGTCGCGGCCGCGACTCGCCAGGCTCGCGAAACGCTCGTTACCTTTCTCGAGCGCGCGCCTTGCCTCCTCGGCGGTGGATGGACGGAACGATTCCGCGTCCGGATCGAGGCGATAAACGATTTCGATAGTCACGATTGATCGGCGTCTCCGCTCGACACCGCGGCGACGAGTGCGAGGTCCTGCTCGCGCACGGTCGAGACATTGAAGTTGCGTGCCGCCGCCGCCATGCGCGTCAGCCCGGCTCCGACCGCCATGGGAGGCCCCGTGTCAGTTTTCTTCGCGCGGTGAAACCGCACTGGGTTGATGCGGGCCACCACGAGGTTGCGCAGGTAAGGTGATTTGAACCCGCGATCCTTGAGCTCGGCTACGATTTCTTTCACGCGATCGTCGATCTCGGCCAGACGTGCGGCCCAGCCCTGTCGTTGTTGAAGACTCTTCGCGAGGGTGCCGGCCGCGAAGCGGTCGACTTTGCGCAGAAACGAAAAATACGGGCTTCCCGCGAAACGCCGGCGCTCTTCATAAATGATGCCGAGCGTGAGAAGCGCGGGCTCGTCGAACTCAGCGGCGTAGTCTTTCTCTTTGCTCCGCGGCTTGCGCTCGGCGAGCTCGCGGGCCATGCGGATAACCTCGAGGCTTCGGTCCTTTAGATTGTGAGCCTTCTCGGTGTTGAGGGCGAGGATCTTGAACGCAAGATCCTCGTTCGGCGAGATGAGCGCGGTCACCGCTTGCAGCCCGAGCACTTTCGCCGCCGCATGGCGGTGGCGCCCGTTCGGCGTCCACAAGCGGCCGTCCGGCGCCTGGACCACGATGAGTGGGTCGAGAAAGACACCGGCCTCTTCGATCTTCTGAGCGAGGCGTTTCGTATGCGTCGGCGACAAGTCGCGCTGAAACGGCGTTGGCTCGACCGCCTTGAAAGGCAGCACCGCCAAAAGAAGCGGCGTCCCCGAAAACGGCTCGCGGTACGCGCCAACCGGTGTGCCGCCGACATCGCGAACGTGTTGAGAAAGCTCCGCCAGCGCCGGATCGTCGACACCGAGAAGAACGTCCGCGCCCGAGGGCCCTCGCTTTTCCTTCCGAGGCGTCAACCGCTTTCTCGCCGCACCTGCCTTCTTACTCATACTCTTGTTCCTCATTCCCCTCTCCCCCAGGTGGCCCACCCAATACGAGGCCGGGTGAGGGGATGTCCAAGCTGCGAGACCCGTGAGGCCGAATCTCCTCCGAGCTACCCGGCACCTCGCCGGAAGTGAATTCTACACCCACCAGCACCTGTGGTTCGCCCAAGTCGAATCCGAATCCGCTACACTGAAGTCAAATCTTCCGCGAAGTCCATAACCCTTGAGCACTCCCAAATCGGATCCGGTCGGTTATCTCGCGTCGTGCCACGAGGCAGACAACCGCGCCAGCTCCGTCGTCGACTTACTCCACAAAGACGTCCACCACCGCCACTTCATCACCGATACCGAAGTGGTGCTAAGTGGTCTTCAGGACGGCGTAGCCCTACCCCTCGCCAAAGGCGTCGCTGCGCAAAAAGCCGCGGCGACGTACAAACGAGAAAAGAGTCTCATCTATGCGGCGTTCATGGTCGTCGGCTCGGTGCCCGGCGATGATGGTAGCGAGCGCAAGCTGTGCGCCCCCGTCGTCTACTACCCCGCAAGACTCCAGATAGCGGAAGCTTCAGGAGGAGACTTCGCCTACCTCCGCGTCGATTTGCATGAACAGAATGTGAACTTCTCGCTCTTCGCAGAGCTCCTCGGCGAGGATGACGGAAGCTCCGAGGTTCTCGAGAAGATTCTCGCTCGCTTCCCAGAGCCTCCCTTCGAGGACGTCGCGTTGTCAGCCCTCATGCAGATATTTCGGGATTTCATCCCAAGCGCCGTCGTCGACCCCCTGTACGACTACCCGAAGCTCCTCGGAGAACGACGCCTTCGCAAGGCGCACAAGGAGTCACAGATTGCGTGTCTCCCGTCGGCGATGATGGCGTTGGTGTCCAACCCGAGGGCGGCACGAGGTGTGCTGTTCGAGCTCTCTGCCGCTGAGCTCCGAGACACGCTGTCGACGCCAACACGCATTCTCTTCGGAGATGAAGCGTCATCCGAAGACGACAACAACGCCGCGCCTCCGGTCACCGCGACGGTGCCCGCCGTTCTCAGCCGCGCCCAGCAAAAAGTCCTGACTTCGGCGCGTCGTCATCCGCTCACGCTGGTCGTCGGCCCCCCTGGAACGGGCAAGTCGTACACCGTTGCTGCGGTCGCGGTAGATCACATTCTGCGGGGTGAATCCGTGCTCATCGCGTGTCGCACCGACCGAGCCCTCGATGTGATCGAGAACAAGCTCCAGGGGATGCTCGGCCAGACGACCACGATTCTGCGCGGCGGCTCGAGAGACTATGTACGCGAGCTCAAGAGCTATCTCCGCCAGCTGTTGAGCGGTCACCACGAGGTCCCAGCGAGGCCAACACCGAGATCACTGGAGCGTCAGCTGGCAGCCATTATGGATTCCCTCCGCGCCGACGAGGAGCGCTTGATCCAACGCAATTCGCTCGAACATGCGTGGAGCAAGTTGCGGGCCAAGAGGGGTCATTTGGGCGTGCTCGATCGTTTGCGCCTCGCCGTGATCGAGTGGCGGGTGGCGCGAGCCACACCTCACTGGGAGCTCCATCAGCGGCTCGGGCGGCACCAGGAACGACGCATCGGACTCGCGTCATCGCTATTGGAGGTTGCGCGGCAAACGCAGATCGCGCACGTGCTCGAAAACCACCGGCGGGAGCTGAAGCGTTTTCTCGACGCCATCCGCGCCCGAACATCGGCGCGCCAGGAACGACTATTCGACGAGACCGACCTCGATGCGATCGTTCGAGCGTTCCCACTTTGGATGTCGACGTTTCGTGACCTTTACCGCCTAGCGCCTTTCGAGCGCGAGCTGTTCGACCTCGTCATCGTGGATGAAGCGACTCAAAGTGATATGGCCAGCCCGCTTCCCGCCTTGCACCGAGCCCGCCGCGCGGTCGTCACCGGCGACCCTGCCCAACTCCGGCACGTTTCGTTTCTTTCGCGGCATCGGCAAACACTCATTGCGGAGGAGCACGGACTCGACGAATCCATGAGGACGACGCTCGACTACCGCGACAAGAGCCTTCTCGATCTCGTCGATGACGCTCTCGGTTCTCAGGAGCAAGTCGCCTTTCTCAACGAGCACTTTCGCAGCATGCCGCAAATCATCGACTTCAGTAATCGCGAGTTTTACGCAGGCGCGCTCAAGATCATGACCGCGAGACCCGAGACGTTGCGCGAGCGCGCCGTCGAGATTCGAAACGTTTCGGGACGTCGAGCGAAAAACGGCGTCAACACCGCCGAAGCCGAGGCTCTCATCGAAGAGCTGATGCAACGGATCGACTCACAACGATCGCTCGATGCCTCGCTGTGCCATTCCATCGGGGTGTTGTCTCCGTTCCGGGATCAAGTCGACTACCTTTCAAAAGCGATTCTCGAGCGCGTCGATCTCGAGGCCATCGAGAGACACGATCTTTTGATCGGCACCGCGTACAGCTTCCAGGGGGAAGAGCGCGACGTGATGCTTCTGTCTTTGGCAGTGGACGCTCAGAGTCACCCCACGTCGTTTCGCTACTTGATCCAGCCCGACGTTTTCAACGTTTCCATCACCCGAGCCCGCGATTACCAGATAGTGTTCACGTCGTTCACCGCGGGGGACGTGTCGAAGCACGCACTGCTGGCGCGCTACTTGAACCAGATGGCGCGCGCACCGGAAACAAAAAGACCCGGTGAAACAAGCACCAAGGACGCTTTCCTCGACGCCGTCATGAGGCGGCTTCGGCAGGAGGGCTTCAGCTTATGGCCCACCTACGCGGTCGCCGGATCCACGGTCGACCTGGTCGTCGACAAAAAAGGCCGCGCTTTCGGCTTGGATCTCATCGGCTATCCGGACGAGCTCGGAGCCGCAGTCGACCTCGAACGGTACCGGATGTTCGAGCGCGCGGGGCTCTCGCTGTTCCCGCTTCCGCTGTCAGCGTGGGAGCGCGATGCCAACGCCTGCTGCGACGCCATAGAGCAACACTGGCAAGGCGTTGCGTCGCGTCGCAACCGCGGCTAGGATTCTCCGCGCGGGAGGATGGTTCATTATGCGGTTTCGTCTGCTCTCATGATGTTAATAGCGAGCGTCGCCACTCTGAGCGGGTGTGGAGGCTCCGAAGACGGGCCCACGGTCTTGAGACTCGTAGAACTGTTTCCGAGCGCAAGTGTCACCGGAGCCGTGGTGACGGGCGCAACGTCAGAGCGAACCGCGTGGCGCTTCGGGGAGGGTGACCCTCACGAATGGAAGGCGGGCGTTGGGGTGTCCGGGCTTCGCGTCGATGGAGACGTGCTCACGGGACGCTCGACGACGGGCGTTCCCATCGTGCACGTGGAGCGGCAAAGCGGACTGGATGACCCCGACGTGCTCCACCAAGTGATCATCCGCACCCGCGTATCGGAGGGGCTCGATTCCGCCGAGCTCGAGCGTTTGAGAAGCCTTGGATACGTTCAATGAAACCGAACGAGATCCAAGCCACGGTTGCGTCACTACGCGATGAGCTCTACGAGCTTGCGCTCGACCTCGTGCGCACACCGAGTGTCACCGGTGACGAGGACGCTGCCCAGGACTTGCTCGCGTCCCGGCTCGGTGACTGGGGACTCGACGTCGACCTGTGGACGATCGACGAGTCGATCATCTCGCACCGCGCTTTTTGTGATGACGGGCTTCCGGTCGCGCGCAAGAACCTCGTCGCACGCTGGGGTCCGGAAGAAAAAGTGGCCGCACTCATCTTGAACGGCCACATCGACGTCGTGCCTACCGGTGACCGGGAGCAATGGGACGCCGACCCTTTCGATGCCCGCATCCATGAAGACGCCCTTCACGGGCGCGGCTCGTGCGACATGAAGGGCGGTCTTGCCGCGTGCTGCATCGCGGTGCGGGCCGCGATGAAGCTCGGCATCGAGCCGAAGCGGTCGATCCTCATCGAAAGCGTCATCGGTGAAGAGACCGGTGGGCTCGGAACCCTCGCGGCGATCGAGCGAGGCTACCGCGCCGATGCAGCCGTCATCGCCGAGCCGACGAGTCTCGAGATGTGCCCGGTCCAAGCGGGAGCCCTCTCGTTCCGCCTGTACGTTCCCGGCAAGGCCGCCCACGGCGCAATGCGGACGTGGGGCATCTCCTCGATCGAAAAATTCTGGCCCGTGTTCGCAAAGCTCGCGGCGTTCGAAAAGCAACGTCACCACGGTTTCAGCCATCCGTTCTACGAGACAGGACAGTTGGTCGCACCGTTGAGCGTCGGCAAGGTGCACGCGGGCAACTGGCCCTCGACCGTTCCCGAAGAGCTGGTCGCCGAAGGCCGCTTCGGCATCTTTCCCGGAGAAGATTGTGACGCCGCCCGGCGCGCGTTCGAAGCCGTCGTGCGCTCGAGCGGCGATGACGACGACTGGCTGGCCGAACACCCCGTCGCCGTCGAATGGTTCGAAGGCCAGTTCGAGTCCGGAGAGACCTCGACCGATGCGCCGATTCTCAAAGAGCTGGAAGCGTGCCATCATGGATTACTCGGTCATCATCCGAAAACCCACGGAGTTTCCTACGGGAGCGATCTGAGA
Source organism: uncultured Acidobacteriota bacterium (assembly GCA_947259165.1). Taxonomy (GTDB): domain Bacteria; phylum Acidobacteriota; class Vicinamibacteria; order Marinacidobacterales; family SMYC01; genus CAMYKY01. The sequence goes on from CAMYKY010000123.1 coordinate 19,381, forward strand.
CTCTTCACCCGCTACGCGGAGATGCCCGCTGTTTTATATGGACCCGGAGATGTTGCACTCGCGCACGCGGCCAACGAATGGTTGCCGCTCGAGGAGCTCGTTCACGCCGCCGAAGTTTTCACGTCCCTCATTGCCACCAAGCTGGACGCGTAGCCTCTGGCCTCTCCTGTTTGCCGCGGGTTGCGCGAACCCAGCTAGCGAGCGGGCCGAGCTCCAGATCGAGCTCACCCCGTGCCAGTTGAAAGCGCCGGGACTCACCGCTCGGGTTCCTGCTCAGTGCGGGACGTTCCGTGTTCCTGAAGATCGATCGAACCCAGAGGCTCGTTCCATCGACCTCCGCGTCGCGGTCGTTCCCGCGGTAAGCCGGACACCGCAACCGGACCCACTTTTGTTCTTGACGGGCGGACCAGGCCAGGCCGCCACCGAGAGCTACGTCCAGATTCGCCGGGCGTTCGGGCGGGTCGAACGAGAGCGCGACATCGTGCTCGTCGATCAACGAGGCACGGGAAGCTCGAACCCCCTTCGCTGTCCGAAACCCGAAGATGTTGCCGGATTCTGGCTGCTCGAAGACACCGTGATCGAGGCGTGGGTGTCCGACTGCCTCGAGTCGCTCGACGCGAGCCCTGAGTTCTACACGACCGCGATCGCGATGGAGGATCTCGACGCCGTTCGCGCGGCCCTCGGGTACGAGCAGGTCAACTTGTACGGGATCTCGTATGGCACCCGAGCCGCTTTGTCGTACGTCCGTCAGTTCCCCGATCGCGTGCGCAGCGTGATCCTCGACGGTATTGCCGCTCCCACGGAGACGTTGGGCATGGACGTCGCTCGAGACGCGCAACGCGCGCTCGATCTGCTCATCGACCGTTGCACCGAAGACATCGCCTGCCACGAAGAGTTCCCGGATATCGCCGGTGATCTCGAAGCTCTCATGGCGAGTGTCGGGACACCGGTGCCGGTGATACTCCGGCATCCGCGCACGGGAACCGAAGAGACCGTCGAGCTCCAAATGTCCATGGCCGCGTTCGCCATCCGACTGGCAACCTACAGCCAAGAGAGCGCCTCGATCGTGCCCCTCCTTGTGCGCTCCGCGGCCGAAGGCGACTTGAAGCCGCTCGCCGCGCAGTTTTTGATGACTACCAGCAATCTCGACGACAGCATGGCCGACGCTATGGGCTACTCCGTTATTTGCAGTGAGGACTTTCCTTTCTTTGACGCCTCTGCAGCCGAACAGCTCAATGAAGGCACCTACCTCGGCGCCGTGCAGACGGACAGCTTGAGCAAGCTCTGTCCGCTATGGCCGACTCGGCCCATTCCATCGGATTTCAAGCAACCCGTCACCGTCGACGTTCCCGTGCTTTTGTTGTCCGGAGAAGCTGACCCGGTGACGCCGCCATCGAACGGTGAGCTCGTCGCCGCTTCCCTTCCGACGAGCCTGCATCTCGTCGCGCCCGGGCAAGGTCACATGGTGATCCACCGCGGTTGCATCCTCCGCCTCGCAGCGCAATTCCTCGAGAGTGGGTCGCTCGACGGACTCGATGGCTCGTGCGTCGACGATATAGAGCCTCAAGCTTTCTTCACGAGCTTTGCGGGGCCACCACCGTGATCGTTGTCGACGATGTTCATAAATCCTTCGGCGACGTGCGCGCGCTACGCGGCGTGAGCTTTCGCGCCGACGACGGAAAGATCACCGGCATTCTCGGTCCGAACGGCGCTGGAAAGACCACCGCGCTGCGCATTCTCTACACGGTGTTGCGACAAGATAGCGGGAGCGCGCGTATCGATGAGTTCGATACCGTCGACGACCGCCAGGAAGTTCAAAAGCGCATCGGCGTGCTGCCGGACGCGCACGGGCTTTACCCGCGCCTCACGTCACGCGAGAACATCCGCTATTTCGGCGAGCTACACGGACTCCCGGCTTCCGAGCTCGACGCGAATATCAACGAGTTGATCCGACTGCTCGACATGGAGGAGATCGCCGATCGTCGCACCGAAGGATTCTCCACGGGGCAGCGGATCAAAGTCGCGATTGCGCGCGCGCTGGTACAACGACCCAGAAACGTTCTCTTCGACGAGCCCACGAGTGGCCTCGACGTCCCCTCGACCCGCGCCATGCGCGAGTTCATCCGCAAGCTTCGAGACGACGGCGCGTGCGTCATGTTCTCGAGCCACATCATGCAGGAGGTCGCTGCGCTTTGTGACAGCATCGTCGTGATCGCCAAAGGCCAGGTCATCGCCAGCGGCAGTCCGGACGCACTTCGCGAAGCGACCGGCCAACCCAATCTCGAAGACGCGTTCGTCGCGCTCGTCGGCTCGGAAGAAGGGCTATCGTGATCTCGCCACGCGCGCACACCGTTTTCAAGAAAGAAGTCGTTGACAACGTTCGCGATCGCCGTACGCTCGCCGCAGCGCTTTTTTATCCCGTGCTCGGCCCCGCGATGATCTTGTTCATGATCTTCGCCATCGGTCAGATCACGCGAGAATCAGAACAGCCCTTAGTGCTACCCGTTCAAGGTGCAGACAACGCTCCCAATCTTGTCGCGTTCCTCGAACAAAATCACGTCGCGATCCAAGCCGCACCCGGCGACCCAGAAGATTCGGTCCGGCAGGGCGATGAGGACGTCGTGCTCATCATTCCCGAAGACTTCGGAGAGGCGTTCACCGACGGGCGTCCCGCTACGGTGCGACTGGTGATGGACGAGTCGCGCAACGAAGCGATGCGCTCAATCCGGCGAGCCCAACTACTGCTGCAAGCCTACAGTAGTCAGATCGGAAGACTCCGGCTTCAGGTACGAGGGATCGACCCGCGCATCGTCGAATCGATCGCCATCGAAGCCGTCGACGTCTCGACCCCGCAGAGCCAGGCAGCCCGCATCCTTTCGATGGCGCCCTACCTGATCCTGGTCTCGCTATTCGTCGGAGGGATGTACCTCGCGATCGACTCCACCGCCGGCGAGCGAGAGCGAGGCTCGCTCGAACCACTTCTTATCAATCCCGTCAAACGATCCGAGCTGGTCGCGGGTAAGGCCGCCGCCGTGTTTTTGTTCACAACCGTCGCTCTCATCGAGACGCTCATCGGCTTTGCGATTGTTTTGAACTTCTTTCCTCTCGAGCGCTACATCGGGGTGCGGATGAGCCTTCCGCCAGCATCGCTCGGCGGCATTGTCTTGATCTGCCTCCCGCTCATGGTCTTCGTCGTCGCATTGCAGATGATCATCGCGAGCTACACCAAGAGCTTCAAAGAAGCGCAGAACTACATCTCGTTCATGCTGCTCATTCCCGCGGTACCGGCGCTCATCATGGCCGTGCTGCCTCTGAAAGAATCCCTTTGGCTAGTCGTCCTCCCCACGGTAGGCCAACAGCTATTCATCAATCAGATCCTGAGAGGCGAGCCCGTC
>CAMYKY010000124.1 GCA_947259165.1 uncultured Acidobacteriota bacterium
GCAAGGCCAATGAGGCCGGCCATCGTCTTGCCGGTATAGACCGGATCGAGGAGGATGCCCTCGAGCCGGGCGAGCATTCGCACCGCTTCTCCCATCTCGGGGGTCGGCAGCGAGTAACCCGGACCCACGTAGTCGTCGAAGCACACGACCTTGTCACGTGGCATCTCAGCGCGTAGTCCGAGCCGCTCGGCGGTTTGCTGGACCAGCGCGTAAACCTTGTCTTCCTGGGCAGCTCTGGGACGACCCACGTTGATCCCGACGACCGGGATCGCTGCTTGCGCTCCTTCGAATCCCGTCAGCAGACCCGCGTGCGTCCCTGCACTTCCACTCGCGGTGACGACTCTGTCGATGACAAGTCCGGTCTCGAACGTCTGCGCCAACAACTCCATCGCGCAGGCAACATAGCCGGTCGCACCAATCGGGTTGGACCCACCACCGGGAATCACATAAGGCTTGCGTCCGTCGGACCGTAGCTCGTCGGCGACGATCGCCATCTCGGTGTCCATGTTGGCGCCACCGGGAACGACTCGCACGCCGTCGACGCCCAAAAGCCGGAACAAGAAATTGTTACCGCTCGCGTCAGCGTTATAGCTTCCTTCGACCCGCTCCTCGAGCACGAGGCGGCACTTCAACCCTTCCTTGACCGCCGCCGCCAACGTGAGTCGACAGTGGTTAGACTGGACCGCGCCACAGGTCACGAGCGTGTCAGCACCCTGGGCGAGCGCGTCCGCGACCAGAAACTCGAGCTTCCGGGTCTTGTTCCCGCCCGACGTCAACCCCAGAAGATCGTCACGCTTGATGTAGATTTGCGGACCCTCGAGCTCCGCCGAGAGACGAGAAAGTTTTTCGATCGGTGTCCGGCCTCCGGTGTAGCGACGGCGCGGGAAACGTGCCAGGTTCATTGGCACCTCCTTCGGCGGGATCCTGCGTGGTTTTTACTCGTAGTGCAAGGCCTTGACCGGATTCAGGAGCGACGCGCGCCAAGCGGGGATGAAGCTCGCGACAACCGCGACGACGAGCAGGAATATCGCGGTGACGGCAAAGGTGAGCGGATCGTGGCTCGAGACACCAAACAGAAGCGACGTCATCAGACGCGTCGCCATGAGCGCACCCACGACCCCGAGGGCAACCCCGACCAGAGCGAGGCGAAATCCTTGGCCAACCACCATGCGGTTGACGTCCCCGCGTCCCGCACCGAGTGCCATGCGCACACCGATCTCTCGGGTCCGCTGACTAACGATGTAGGAAATGACGCCGTAGATTCCGATCGCACCCAGCAGCAGAGCGACGGACGCGGAGATCCCCAGCAAAATCATCGTGTAGCTCGTACTCGCCGTGGACGTCGCGAGCAGCGTCTCTCCGGACCGAATGCTGATGAGCGGCAACTCCGGATCGATCGCCCAGACGGCGTCACGCGCTTGCCCCGCAAGCGACATGGGCTCCGTGCTCGTGCGCATGGCAACACTCATCGATCGAATCGTCCAGTCATCGTACTCCCCGCCGAATCCGACGACCGGGTAGTAGACCATCGTGGGTGGATTCTTATCGAGCCCGTCATCGCTGACGTCGGCGACGACCCCCACGATCGTGTACCAGCGCAACGCCCCGCTCGGAAGACCGGGAGCGATCCGGCGGCCGAGAGCACTTTCGTCCGGCCAATAGGTCTTGGCGAAATTGGCGCTGACGATCGCGGCGCCGGTTTGCTGCTCATGGTCACGGGCTTCAAAGTTACGCCCTTCGACGAGCGTAATCCCTAGCGTTTCGAAGTAGCCGGGAGTCGCGTAATTCATACGCGCAAGCGGCGGGATCTCGTCGGGCTTTACGGGAAAGTCTTCGAGGTTGACCGCGTTGTTGCTTTGTCCGTCCGTCAACGGAAGGTTCGAAATGGCGCCGACACTCGTCACACCGGGGAGGCCGCCGAGCTCTGACATCAACCGCTGGTAGAAACTCGCGGCGTCGTCGGGATCTGGGTAGGCAGAGGCCGAGAGTGAAAGCCGTACGGTCAAGAGGTTGTCCGGCTCGAAGCCCGGGTGCACGTTTTTGAGCTCCCAGAAAGAGCGTGCCATCAGGCCCGATCCGACCAGCAACACCAGCGCTAAAGCGATCTGAGCCACCACGAGTGTGCTGCGAACGATATGTGTCTCTCGACCCGCGGAAGCCCTCAGGCTCCCCTCGTTGATCGCGCTCACGAGGTTGGGCCGCCGATAACGAATCACGGGAATGAGACCGAACGCCAGCCCGGAGAGAAGACAAACGCCTGCCGTAAACGCCAGTACCTGAGGGTGCAGCCCGACTTCGGCGAGCCTGGGGATGTTGTCGGAGCTGAGCACGACCAGAGCCCGCAGCGCTGCGGCGGCCAAGCCTACTCCCACGATACCCCCGAGGAGTGAAAGTGCGACTGCCTCCGTCAAAAAATACTGGACGATGTCGCCGCGGCTCGCCCCGAGCGCGGCGCGAAGGGCGAGCTCGCGCTGGCGCCCCTCGGCTCGAACAAGAAACAGATTCGCGACGTTCGCGCACGCGATGAGAAGAACGAAGCCAACCGTCCCGAGCAGAATCCACAGGACCTGGGAAACTCCACCGACGACGTCCTCGAGTAGCGGCGAGAGGTACGGCGTCAACTGCGCCTGCTCCAAAAGACCGACGGTCAGCTCTCCCGGGTAGATCTCGGGCATCCGCCTCAAAAGTCGGGCGAGCTCTTCGTTCGCCGCGTCGACGGTAACCCCTGGCTTCAGCCGCCCGATGGCGTCGTAGCTGAAGTTCGCCTTGCCGAGATCCTCCGTAGGGATCACGTGTGGGATCCAAAGCTGCGTATCCTCCCGCGGGAAGGCAAAGCCCGCGGGCATCACCCCCACGACTTCCCACGGTTCTCCACCCAATGTGAGTGTACGTCCCAAAATGTTCGGATCGCCGCCGAAGCGGCCGCGCCACAACCCGTAGCTCACCAACGCGACTCCGGGAGCACCGGGCTCGTCCTCTTCCTCGGAGAACGTGCGCCCCGCCAGCGCGGGCACGCCGAGGACATCGAATAGCGACGCCGTTGCCGATGCGGTCTCCAAACGCACGGGCTCCCCGTCGCCCGTTAGGCTCGTTGAGAAATCTGCACTGTACAGTCCTGTCGCCGAAAACGATTCGCTGAGGTCGTGGTAGACGGTATACGTCGTATTGGACTGCTCGACCTGAGGGATACCGAGGCCGTGGCCGGTGTGCCAAAGGCCGTAGAGCTCTTGCGGGCTCTCGAACGGAAGTGGCTTCAGCAGCACCGCATGGACGACGCTGAAGATCGCCGTATTCGCACCGATGCCGAGTGCGAGCGTCAATACCGCAACGATGCTGAAACCAGGACTCCGGCTCAGCTTCCGCCCAACGAGAATGAGTTGTTTCGAAATCGGTATCACATAGGGTCAAACGTAGCCCGTCGCGCTGAGGTTCCCTCAAAAGCGCCTATCGACGCCGGATTCCTAGGGTCCGCAGCGTTTCCTGGGGCCTATCCAGGAGGCGGTGGGTCTCGAAGATACCCTGCAAGGCAGCTTGTACTTGGGGAGGCATTTGCGTCGACCGCCGGATGCGCATGTCGATGAAAATCGACAGATGCTCGCACGTCCCGGCGAGATAACCCTTATCGGTGTTATACAGGCGCTGGAAGTAGTGCATCCGTTTCTCGTCGAAATCAAGAAGCTGCAGCGTAATACGGATGGGGTCCCCCAGCTCGAGCTCGCGTTGGTAGCTCAGGCGATCTTCGAGCGCGAACATCGAACCGGGCTCACGCGCGAGGTAGCCCTCCCCCAGGCCAACGGTATCCAGGAATCGGTCCGTCGCCCGGTCGAACGCCATATGGTAGTAGGCCACGTTCATGTGGCCGTTGTAGTCGATCCACCCCGGCTCTACTTGCCCCGTCCAAAGTTCCATTTCCATGCTGCGATTCTACTTGGCACCCAACCGTGATAGAAGTCGAGGCCGAACGCAAGAGGAGGCCTGCCATGACTCAAAGAATCGGACGACGTCAGTTTCTCGGAACGACGCTGGCTCTCGGGGCAAGCGCGGGCGCGCCGGCGCGCGGAGCTCAGGAAACGCCTGACGCTGTTGCCGAGGCGCTGCAGGACAATATCTATACGAGGCTTCTCGGCGTAAGACCCCACCTCGGAGCCCACGAGCACATTTCGCGACTCAGCGGCTCACGGATGACCGAAGAAACGATGGAGGCCATGGTGGAGGCGAATCGATTCTTCGTCGACATGAACGCCGGGTGTCTGACCGGTACCGACGTCGAAAAAGCCGCCGCTCTCCCCCACCCGAGCTGGCCCAAACGAGAATGCCTCGTGCAAACACGACACCGCTTCGGCTACGACCGCGCCTACCGCGCTGCGGGAATGACCATCGTCGAAGCCGACACAGAAAGCGAGCTCGTTGCCAAGATTAGCGAGCAGACCGCAATGATCGCTGTGCTGGCGGCAGTCGAGGAACAGCGCGTGTACGGACCGCCGAAGCCCAAAAAACGAGCGCTGCCCCCGGAGGACTCTGTGTTGATGCCGGAGGAGCTCGTCGCCATCGGCAAGCGGGCCGGTGTTCCAGTGCTCGTCGACATGGCCTCGGATCTCCCGCCGGCGAGCAACTTGACGCGGTGGGTTCGTGAAGGCGCGGACCTGTTCGTCATCAGTGGCGGCAAAGGCTTGCGCGGCCCTCAGTCCACGGGAATCCTCGCGGGTCGAAAGGATTTGATTGAGGCCGCTCGCCTGAACGCGGCACCCAACGGCAACATCGGACGAGGCATGAAGGTCGGCAAGGAGGAGATCATCGCACTGGTCGTCGCACTGGAGGCCTACGTCAACCACGATCATGATCGCGACCTCATCAGTTGGAACGAACGGGCGACATGGCTAGCGAACGAGCTGCAAGGTATCCGAGGCGTTTCAGCAGAGGTTGCGGTGAACACCAAAGGCTACGCGGACGTCGATCTGAGTTGGGACGACGCTGTCATCCCGCTGAGCCACGCGCAGTTGCGCGCGCGCCTGATGGCCGGCGATCCGCGGATGACCTACGACGGAACAACGGTCCGCGTGCGCCAGCTGACCGATGCTGAGATAGGCCTCGTCGCCAGGACGCTACGGCGGTTATTCGAAAGCGTTGCCAGCGGCGCCTGAAAGGGTAGCGCTTGCCTCCAGCGTTACGAACGACGAGGTGACGCCTGCGCAAATCCTGTCGGTCTCGATGCGTTATAGTTCACTCCAAGCAAGGAGTATCGTGATTCTCACAAAAAACATTACGGTTCGAATCAAGCCAATCGCCATTGTCCTGATCACTTCGTGTGCACTGAGCCTTTCATGCTCGGCGCGGAGCAAACTGTTTGCGACCTGGAAGGAGCCCGCCGCGCCTCCAGGACCCTTTAGCAAAGTCGCGGCTATCGCGCTCGCGAGGGACGAGGCCACCCGTCAGGTCGCCGAGGACGAATTCGTCCGTCGGCTCGGGAACAACACCGAAGGCGTTAGCTCGTATTCGATCCTCACCGAGGCCGAAGAAGGAGACGTCGAGAAGGTTGTCGCCAAACTGCGCGCGGCCGGTGTCGACGCGGTCGCGGTGATGCGATTGATCGAAGAAGAAAACAGCGTCGCCTACGATCCTGGATCGTTCTATCGTCCCTCTTACTCGTTCAATAGCTACTATGGCGGCGTGTGGTCAGCCTACCATGATCCGGGGTATCTGACGACCGAGATTGCTGTCAGGATCGAGACGGCGTTGTATTCCCTGGGCGGCACCAAAGAAGAGCTCGTGTGGACCGGCTATAGCGAGACGTTGGATCCCAAATCCGCACAAGTCGTCATCGATGACGTGACCCGGCTCGTTGTTCGCGAGCTGCAGCTGGAAAAGATTCTGAGGTAAAGACTACCAGCCGGAAGGCACACCACCTGTGTCGTAGCTCTGGCCGAATGCCGGATGCCGAAAGCCGAGAGCCGCAACGCTCCGTGAGCTTACGGCGCCTTCGGCGTCGTGAGCTCACTGAGATACTGAGGAAACATCTTCCGCCACGTGACCCAGTCGTGGCGCCATTCGCGTCCCCAACTATCCACGCGGTTCGGGATAGCCTGCGCCCCGAGCACGTCGGCCATTTGCCACGATTCCCCGATGTCTTCCGCCTCGCCTTCGCCCGACGCCAACAGGACGAACCGCGTGCGCACTTGGTCGAGACGCTCTCCCGACAGCCCGGGAACGAAGTGCAGCGGCGACGAGAAGTACCAATCATCCGTGGTGCCGGTGGAGCCAGCTCTCAGGAAGCGATCCAGATCGTATGTGCCACTGAGACACAGCGCGTGCGTGAACGCGTCCGGAAACCGTGCCAAGACCGCGAGCGCGTTGAAAGCACCGATCGACGATCCGGCGGTGATGATCCCGATATCGTCGGAGCGGCAGTCGTTTCTTATCGACGGCACGAGCTCGTGATAAACGAATTGCTCGAACTGGTTTTGCATCCACATGCGATGCTGAGGTGTGCCCTCCTCGGTGAGCATCGCCCGCCCCGCCACGCTATCGCACGAGTAGACCTTCACCCGGCCGGCCTCGAGCAGCGGGCCGAGTGAATCGATGACGTGGAATCGCTCGATCTCTTCGGCGTCGCCCCCGGCAGTAGGAAAGATCAGAACCGGAGCTCCCACGTCGCCCCAACGGACGACGCTCACGTCGCAGCCGACGCGCTGGGAGTACCAACCCGTCTTGAGCTTACTCAAAGCTCACTCGTAGACCATCCACAGCGGTCCGGGGAAGAGCCACGAAAGTCCCTCGCGACTTCGATCTCGCCAGTTCTCCCAGTTGTGACCATCCCGGGCTTCGACATAGCGGATCTCCATCCCGGTCTTTTGAAGAAACGGGACGATGGAGCGGTTCTCGTAGATGTTCGCCTCGTAGGTGCCGCAGCTGACGAAGACCTTTTCGCTGACGGACTTCGGATCCTCACGATACGCGTTCATGAACTCGACGACCGGGTCGAAAGCGGGACCGCGCTGGTGCTCTCCGATATCGCTGAACGCGAACGAGCCCGACTGAAGAAGAAGCCGACCGTAGAATCCCGGATAGCGCCAAGCTGTCGACAGCGCCGCCACCGCGCCGAAGCTCGCTCCCACGAGGCCGCGGTGTTGCGGCGCTTTGAGCAGCGGCAGCTCTTTCTCGAGAAACGGGACGAGCTCTTCGGTGAGGTAGCGCGCATGCGGCTCATGGTTTGCATATTCCAAGAGCCGTTTCTCCGGTTGTGTCAACGCGACGATCATCCCCGGGATCTCGAGGCGATAAATAAGGTTGTCGAGAACGGTTTTGAGACCCGAATACTTCAAATACTCGGGGCCGTCATGAACGACCAACAGCGGGTAGCGCCTCGTCGGTCGAAAACGTGCCGGCAGGTAGATAACGACGTGCCTCTTGCTTCCTAGGGCTTCACTTTCGAAGGCGAGCTCTTTGAGCGTCCCGGGTCGAGCCTCGGGATCCGGCTTCGCCCACTCGGGAACCTCGTAGCCGGCCGTATGACATACGGAGTTCTCACCGAAGGGGTCCGACGCCCGGTGTGGGTTGAGCGGATCCAAGAGCCACTCCATCTTGCCGTGGTGCATCCGCTGAAGCTTGTATTCGATGCGCGACTCGGGCGGCAGCTCCATCACCAGATACCACAGGTCCGTGCCCTCCACGTGCTTGAACAGCTGCGCCGACACGAGGCCGTAAATCCAATGCCCCAGGTAGACGGCCTCCGCCGGCCCCCGATACACGAACGTCGTGTAAGTACTCTCGCTCAACGGGAATTCATGCTCGGCGATAAACGCATCGATCTGCTCTCGAGTCGGCTTCTCGTCCGCGACTCGGTGGATAGCAAGCTTGCGTTCGATGATTTGTTCTTGATCGCGCGTTACCACGATGTCACTGTCTCCAGCTCTCCGGCGAGACCGAGTCGTTGCACGTCGTCGTGTGCTGTCCACGTCTTTCCATTCCACGAAATGCAATCTCCGTCGCCCATCACGATGCAGGCGTCCGGCAGAAAACGTCTCGCGAACGACGCGACACGATGACGCGCGTTTACATCCAGTCGCTTCCCGCCATCCGGCAAGGCAACGATCCCAGGGCACAGCCCGAGACCCTCTTCCACGACTTCGGGGTTGCCGGCGCCTTGTGGCGGGTGGTCGTGAAACAACACGACCCGTTCGGTGAGCACCATTGCACCCGCAGACCACGCGATCACCGTCTTGTCATCGAAAAGCTCACTCATGCCGAACAGACGCAAGCGGTTGAGAAGAACGGCAACGTGGCCTCCGGTGATGACCACTGCGGGTGCGTCGGCGAGCAGGCCTTTGACTGCCTCGCGTTGTTTGGCAATCACCTCCCGCTCCAACGGCTTCCACGCCTCCTCGAACGCGCTTCGAATCTCCACGATTCGCCGCAAATGCCACGCGTCGAGCTCGCGAAGCTGCTCGATGGCGTGCTCCTGCTCAGGCTCGACAAGTTCCTTACTACCTTCAGCGACGAGAAGACGGCGCACGGACTCGACGACATAGGACAGCCGCAGTTCGTACAACCCCTCGACTTCGCGCAGCATGCGCTGCATTTCGCGATGCGCTTCTCGAAATTCGGGATCGCTCCTGAAGACTTGATCCGCGCGACGATACAGCTCGAGATCGCAAGAGCGACCGTCGAGATACCCATCGAGCTCTTCGTCCTCGCCTTCGCGTTCTTGCCACCCCGCGGTCACGACTCCGATGGGGCCATCGGGGATACCGAATTCCTTGAATCGGTCCCCGAGCGTCGGGGCATGGTATTGCGGGCCGAGGAGCCAAATCGTTCGGTTTTCGCTGGTCACGCGTTCACTCTCGGGTCACTCTGCTCTGAGCTTCACGGTTTCACCGGCGCGATCCAACATGCGGCGCAGCTGATCGTAGTCGGGATGGCGCATGCGAATCCATGCGTTCGCCATGTAGCCCGCGGTCACCGCCTGCGTCGAGGTCCCCGCGCTCGGAAGATGGTAATCGATGATCCACTCCCCAAGCTCGCTCTCGATGGTCGAGACCCCCTCATAGCCCAGGATGCGACCATCGCGATCGGGTCGCAAGGTGACGATGCCGGCCGAGTAAGCACGCGACGGCGTCTGGCTCGTCGTACCGTTGACGATGGCGACGGCCCACTCCCGATACAGGTCCATATCGTTGCCGACGCCGTAGAGATCCCACGCCCGAACGCCCGGCGGACGGCAGCCAATCTCCGAGAACTTCAGCCCTTTGGGTCCGAAGAACCATTCCATGTGGGTCGCCGAAGTCTCGATACCGAGCAGCGCATTAACCTTTCGCCCCATCGCCTTGACCTCTTCGTAGCTCTCAGCCGTGTCCACGCGGTTGGTCGCGATGAACTGGGGTGAGATCCAGCGGGCCCGCATGGCCTCGAGCACATTGGGATAGTAATGAGAGATGAAGTCGTGAACAACTTCCCCGCCTATGGTCAGTGTGTCGTAAAAGCCCTCGTGCCCTTCGATAAACTCCTCGACGGCGATCGTCGCGCCGGAGTCCACCGCCAAATCGTTCAACGCCGCGCCGAGCTCCTCGTCGTTATCGACTCGAACCGTGCCGGCGGCTCCGGCCCCGGCCGGTGGTTTCAAAATCAATGGAAACCCGACGGCTTCGGCAAAATCTCGAATCTCCTCGCGGGAGCTGCTGCCAAGAGATTGAGCGCAGGGAATGCCCCCCTCGCGCAGCACTTCTTTCATGGCGGGCTTGTCGCGACACAAAAACGCGGTTCGGCTCGACGTTCCCGGGATCTGGCAAGCCTCTCTCACGTGCGCCGCTGGAAGGATATGGGCCTCGACGGTCGCCTCGAGTCGATCCACCGGGAGCTTCGATTGAAGCCAGCGCACCTTGTCAGCAAGCGCTCCTTCATCCACGACCGAGCCGATCTGCTCGTAGTGGGTCAGCCAGCGCGCGAGGTCTTGGTCGAGCGCTTCTTTCGGGCGCTCCCCGACCCCGGTCACCACGGCGCCGACATCGTGTAAGGCCCGAGCGAACTCGCGCTGATTTTGTGGAAACGTTGGCTCAATGAGAACGACGTGCACGGCGCGAGACCCCTGGCCCTGATGATCCTTGCAAACTCCTCTGGACCGTGTAAGAAAGTCTCGCTAATGTATCAGGAGTTGGCGATAGATCGCGACATAGCGCTCGGCCTGGAGATCCCACGAGAAATCCGCGGCCATGCCGTTGGCCACGATGGCACGCCAAGCCTCGGTATCACCGTAGAGTCCGAGAGCCATATCGAGCGCCCAGCGCATGCCATCGGGAGTGTAGTGACTGAAGACGATCCCGGTCCCTTCCCGCGTTGCGGGGTCGAACAACTGAACGCTATCGGCGAGCCCACCGGTTTTCCGAACGATCGGGACGGCTCCGTATTTGAGACTGTACATCTGATTGAGCCCGCACGGTTCGTATCGCGACGGCATGAGAAACATGTCCGCGGCAGCCTCGATCCAATGGGCGAGCTCGTTGTTGAAACCACGATGAAAACACACTCGCTCGGGAAACCGTAGTTGCAACGACGCGAAGAAGCTCTCGTAGCGGGCTTCACCGGTGCCGAGCACCACGAGGAGCACCGGCTCGCGCGAGAGCACTTCCGGCAGCACGCGCTCGAGCAGGTCGATGCCTTTCTGGGCCGACATGCGCGTGACCATCCCGAGCAGCGGCTTGTCCGCGGCGGGCGCAAGATCGAGTTGGTCGGCGAGCGCGCTCTTGTTCTTCTTCTTTCGGAACAAGCTCTTTTCCGAATACCGAAACGGGATGAAGCGGTCTTTTGAAGGGTTCCACGCGTCGTAGTCGACGCCGTTCAAGATGCCGGTCAGCGACGACGACCGCTCACGCAACAGACCCTCCAGGCCGTAGCCTTGCTCCGGCGTTTGAATCTCCCGCGCGTAGGTCGGACTGACCGTCGAGAGTTGGTCAGCGTGTAAGAGCCCGGTTTTCAAGAAATTGATCACGCCGGCCCGCCGATCGTCGGCATCGAAATAGCCAGGGTCCTCAATCTCGAGGGCATCGTAAACGTCTCCAGCAAAGACTCCCTGGTAGGCGAGGTTGTGAATTGTTAGAAGCGTTTTCGCGTTCTCTAACAACTTGTCCCAGGCGTAGGTCGTTTTCAACAACAAAGGCACCAGCGCGGTCTGCCAGTCGTTCACATGGAAAACGTCCATCTCAAAACCGAGGTACTGACAAGCTTCGATCGCGGCGCGGCAGAAAAAAAGAAAACGCAGCGGCTCGTCGTCGTCGTTCGTGTAAATGGCACCCCGGTCGAACAAGCGCGGGCAATCGACAAAAAAAACCGGCACATCGGAGCGCGGGATCACCCCTTGGTAGAGCGAGAACTCAGACGAGTCGATCGTCAAGGGCTCGAGCCCGTGCGCCTCGCGGTCGATAACGCCGTAAAGCGGCACGAAGACCCGAACGTCGTGGCCGAGCTTGCCGAGAGTGCGCGGCAGAGATTCCGCGACATCCGCGAGACCCCCGATCTTCGCAAACGGGGTAAGCTCCGAGGCGAGAAACGCGATGCGAAGTGGACCCATGGTCGGGATTATAATCGCGGCATGGTAAACGCTGTCTTCGTCGCGCCTTTTTTCGCCGAGACGACCTTGCGATTCATCGATGCCGCGGCGAGCCTTCCGGGCGTTCAGCTCGGTCTCGTCAGCCAGGACGCCGAAGGGAAACTCCCGCCGGGTGTCCGGGAGAAACTCGCAGGCCACTACCGCGTCGAGGACGGACTCGATTTGGGATCGATTCGGCCCGCGGTGCGCGCCATCGAACGAGCTCTCGGATCCGTCGACCGACTGCTGGGAACCCTCGAGCAGCTTCAGGTGCCGTTAGGTGCGCTGAGAGACGAGCTCGGGATCGACGGGATGGGCGCGAAAGCCGCACGAAATTTCCGCGACAAAGCGCAGATGAAAACCGTGCTTTCCGAGGCGGGGCTCCCGTGTGCCCAGCACCGTCTGATCGGGCATCCAGCGGAAGGATTCTCGTTCGCGCGGGACGTGGGCTTCCCGCTGATCGCGAAGCCACCTGCGGGAGCGGGAGCGCAGTCCACGTTTCGTCTCGACGACGAGAACGCGCTCGCGGATTGCCTGGCGTCGATGCCGCCCTCATCCGAGCGGCCTACGCTACTCGAAGAGTTCATCGTCGGCGAAGAGCATTCGTTCGACAGCGTCGTGCTCGGCGGCAAGCTCGTCTGGCACTCGATCAACGACTACTCGCCCGGCCCCATCGAAGTGCTTCGCCAGCCGTGGATTCAGTGGTGCGTCGTCTCGCCGTTCGATGTCGACGACGCCCGCTACGCGGCCATCCGTGAGGTCGCTGGTCCAGCGCTGTCAGCGCTCGGGCTGAAAAACGGATTGAGTCATATGGAGTGGTTTCAGCGGGACGACGGGAGGGTGGCGATCTCGGAAGTTGGCGCTCGCCCACCCGGAGCGCAGTTCGCGACGATTCTTTCGTACGCGTACGACTTCGACTTTTATCGAGCTTGGGCGCACTTGATGGTGCACGACGCGTGGGAGCCTCCGCCGAGGCGCTTCGCCGTCGGTGCGGCTTATCTACGAGGGCAGGGTCGCGGGGAGCGAGTGAGCGCAATTCACGGTATCGAGCAGGCGCAGAGCGAAATCGGCGAGCTCGTCGTCGAGTCCAAGCTACCGAAAATCGGCCAGTCTCGGTCGGGCACCTACGAAGGAGACGGTTATGTGATCCTTCGACACCCCGACACGAAGGTTGTCCAGAGCGCGCTCGCGCGTCTCGTAGAGCGCATTTACGTGGAGCTTTCGTAGTCATGAACGTCTTGATGATCAGTCCAGGTTTTCCCGCAGAGATGCCGTTTTTCACCCGCGGGCTCGCTTCCGTCGGGGCCAACGCGATCGGCCTCGGCGACCAACCCCAGTCCGCGCTCCCCGACGTCGCGCGCGAAAGCCTCGCGGCCTACGTGCAAGTGGCGTCTTTCACCGACGAGGCGGCGATCTTCAGAGAAGTTGAAGCCATTCACGAGCGAGCCCGGCTGGATCGCATCGAATGCCTCTGGGAGCCATTCATGATCCTCGCGGCCAAACTGCGAGAGCACCTTGGGCTACCGGGGATGACGGTCGCGGAAACCATCCCTTTTCGCGACAAGGAAATTATGAAGCAGCGGCTCGACGAGGCCGGCATTCGCACTCCGAGACATGCGAGTGTGACGAGCGTGGCCGGCTGCCGCGACGCGGCCGCTTCCATCGGATTCCCGGGCACCCCCATTGTCGTGAAACCGATCGCCGGCGCCGGCTCGGCAGACACGTATCGTGTGAACACCGAAGAGGAGCTCGAGGCGGTGCTCCCGGCGCTACGTCATGTGCCAGAAGTCAGTGTCGAGGAGTTCATCGAAGGTGAGGACTTCACCTACGAGACCATTTGTGTCGACGGCGAGATCAAGCTCTTCAGCATTTCGTTTTATCGACCACGGGCGCTGCTGTCCCGATCGCACGAATGGATCTCACCACAAACAGTGGTTGTTCGCGACGTCGACGCCGAAGAGCTTCGCGGGGGCCGCGAGATGGGCGAAGCCGTCAACAAAGCTCTCGGCTTCAAGACCGGCTTCACCCACATGGAATGGTTCCGCACGCCCTCGGGAGAGGCCGTCTTTGGCGAGATCGCCGCGCGGCCCCCGGGCGCACACCTCGTCGACCTCATGAACTACGCATGCGACGTCGACGTGTTCACCGGATGGGCTGAAGCCGTGTGTCACGGACGTTTCAGCCAGCCCGTCGAGAGGAAATACAACGCCGCGTGGATCTACAAGCGCGCTGAGGGCCAAGGCGCGATCCAGCGCGTCGAAGGCCTGGCGCCGTTGATGGCCGAGCTGTCAGAGCACGTGATGGTTCTCGACCTGCTGCCCATCGGCGCGCCCCGGCGCAACTGGAAGCAAACGCTGATCTCCGATGGAATGATCATCATCCGCCACCCCGATTTGAACCGCACCCTCGAAATCGCCGACCGCTTCGCGACAGAGCTCCGTATGTACGCGGGGTAACCTCTCCCCATCGGGGGAGCGGCCGCTAAAAGACCTCCGTGCCTCCGTCGTGAAAAGCAATCGGGAACGGGAACGGGTGGCGCGGAGGCTACGTCAGCTTTTTCAGTTCTTCAGCCAGGATGGTGATGCCCTTTCGGACGTCCTCATCCTTTTGGGAGTAGTTGAGGCGGATGCACTCGTGTTGGTGCGGCCACTCTTCGTCGAGGCCAGGGAAGAAGTAGTTTCCGGGGACGACGAGAACGCGGCGCTCCTTCAGCCTGTGATAGAGCTCGCGTGAGGAAATCGGAAGCCCCTCGAACCAGAGCCAGAAAAAGAAAGTCCCTTCGGGCTTGTGCACCCGGTAGCGCAGCCCATCTAGCTCCTCGCGGATCCAAGCAAGCGCCTGCTCGCACTTGCTCTCGTAGAACGGACGGATCACGTCGCGGCTCAATCGCACGACTTCGCCAGAGCGGATCATGTCTCGCGTCAGTGCAGCACCAAAGCTTCCGGGTGCAAGACTCACGATCGCGTTGAGGGCGGCGACGGCCGCGACGACTTCTTCGTGAGCAATGACGATCCCGGTTCGGACCCCCGGCAAGCCGAGCTTCGAGAGACTCATGGTGAGGATGATGTTCTCGTTCCAAATCGGCTCGGCGTCCATAAACATAACGTTCGGAAACGGTGTTCCGTACGCGTTGTCGATAATGAGCGGGATACCCTTCTCACCCGCCATCGTGCTCAAGCGCGATAGCTCGTCTTTGGTGAGGACGTTCGACGTCGGGTTCGTTGGACGCGACACACAGATGGCGGCTATATCCGGGGTCACCTCGAGAGCATCGAAATCGACGTGGTACTTGAAGAGGTCGTCGCCGATCTGCTCGATCTCCGGTCGCCGCGACACGAAGACGTTGTCCTCGATACCGGCGTCCGAGTAGCCGATGTACTCGGGGGTGATCGGAAGCAAGATTTTCTTGTGCTCGCCCTTCGGGGAAATTCCGCCGAGAAGATTGAACAAGTAGAAAAACGAAGTTTGGCTTCCGTTGGTGAGTGCGATGTTCTCCGGTCCAACGTCCCAGCCGTATTGTTGTCGCAACAACGAAGCCGTCGCTTCAATGAGCTCGCGGTTTCCTTTCGGGGAATCGTAGCTGCCGATGAGGTTTTCGAGCTCGAACGCGCTCGTCAGCATCGCGTTCATCCGGGCCCGAAACCTCGCCTCGACTTCGGGAATCCGCGCGGGGTTGCCTCCGCCTAGCATGAGCCAGTCGTCACCCGAGGCGAGCGCCTCGCCGAGGTCATCCATCAATTGAAGGATGCCGGACTCCCGAGTGAACTTGGTGCCGAACTGGGACAGGTTCACGAAACCACGCTACAACGGAGACTGCCGTCCTCCGAGGCCTTGAACCCGCGCTTCTCGAGCCACGCAGTGACACGAGGCGCATCAGGGTGAGTCGGTCGCACGACGTTGTAGAGATAATTGACCCCGTGCTGGCGTGCTTCGTTTTCGACCTCACGGAGGATGAAGCTGCCAACACCGCGCCCTCGAGCGTCCGGCGCGGTTGCTAACAGAATCTCGGCATCCCCCCAAACGATATCGAGCCAACCATAACCGACGACCTTGCCGTCGTCTTCGACCCGCCACCACTCGCCGGGCACGATGTCGTCGTTGGCGAGCTCGCTGTAGCGTCGATCGAAGATACCAGCGGGAGCGTCGCCCACGACGCGCTTCTTGTCGTCATCCCACCGCGTCGTACCTTCTTTGATCCAGTCCATCACGATCCCCGCTAGTGGACTGTAACAGTTATTCGTTGCGCAAATCGCGAGGTCATTTTGTGGGCTGGCAAGGCGTGATGACGACGATTTATCTGGATAAATAGAGGATTCGCAACGAAGCCAGCGCGCAAAAGGACCCGCGATTTTGGCAGCGAATAACTGTTACAGTCCACTAGTTGCGATCTGTCTGCCCGGCGTCCATCTTGGGCATGCTCCGAGGGCAGGGTTTACCGGAGGCGACCCCCGTCGTCTCGAAGTCGAGAAATGTGGTCGCGGCGTACGTGACGAGCCCCACGAGGCCGCCCTCTTCGCTGGTGTCGACTCTAGCGTGCTCGACGAAAATCTGATGCGGCTCCCCCGGAGAGAGTCTTTCCGACCCCACGACGTAGCGGGTCGTTTCGTACGTCAAATAGGGCGTGCCTTCGAACGGACGCCCACTGTGAACAATCTTCTCTCCGTGACAATTGCCGACGACCGCGAACAATAAATCATCGACGATGCCGTTCGGGTCCGAGGCTCCGGTTTCGAACGCGCTCCAAGTGATCTCGAGGTCCTCGCCCGGATTCACGGCTTCCGGAGAGACCTCACGCCCGTTTTGCCGGAGCGAGATAGAAACCGCATTCGGTATTCGCGATTCGCCCTCGCCCGTCCCGCGTACCCTGAGGACCCGGGCCTTCTCGCGCCCGCTCGGCGTCGTGAACCGAAACGTATAGTCCCCATTCGGGTACAAACGGTCGAGCTCCGCCTCGCGCTCGTAGCGACCCCCATGCACCTCTTGAACGAAACCGAGGTCTTCGAACTCCTGAGCGCGCCCGTCGGGAAAGCTGAGGGTCGCATCGCTGACGCTGCCGTCTTCTTTGACGAAGATCTCAGCGAAAAAGTGGTAGTTCAACAGCGACGTCCCAGTGGTGCCTTGTCGATGGTTGGTGGTCTTCCCCATCACTAGGAAGCTGACGTGCTCTTGCTGCGTTTCAGAGTTTCGAGGATCCCGATGGCAACACCATCGAGTTCTCCTACGACCAGGGCGAACCCCGGCAGACAAACCCTATGTGCTACAATAAGTTACGAGTTCCATTCCAAATGGCACAAAGATTGAACCCAGATCTTGTCTCAAACCATGCCTGAACTCGCGGGACGATGGCCGACTAACGCCCCGATGGCGAACGTGGGGTCACTTGCGCGGGTCGCCCTGCCCGAGATCTTGAAGCGCGTCGCGTTGAACGAGCTCTCAGGTTCGCTCGAAGCCAGCTCAGGAAAAACCGTCCGCACCATCTATTTTGATCGTGGCTTCGTCGTGTTCACCGCGAGCACGGCGAAAACGGATCGGCTCGGCCAATGCCTGCTCGAGGCCGGTAAAGTCACCGAACACGAGCTCGAGCTCGCCTCGCGCCTGATGGGCACCCGCGGAGGTCGGATCGGACAGGCCATCGTCGCCGCCGGGCTCCTCACCGAGGACGAGTTGGGTCTTGAGCTCGCAGGCCAAGCTCGGCGGATCGCGACATCCATCTATGCGCTCAGCAAGGGCATGTACCGGTTCGAACAGCAGGAGTGCCCGATCCCGATGGAGCTTCGGCTCAGCCTCTCGTTGTACCGGCTCCAACTCGAGGGTATCCGCAAGATGACGAACGGAAAGCTCGTCGTCGAGTCGCTGCCACCGCTCCATGAAGTCGTCCGCATGTCGAAGTGTCCACCGTTCAGCTTCGAAGACGTGTCCTTTCCGCCCATCGAGCTGCTCGTCATGGAAGCGGCCCAAAAGGAGCGCGAGCTCCGGGCAATCGTTCGACGCGTCGGCCGCGGACCCGACGACACGCTGTGTGCCGCCTATGGCCTCTTGAGCGCCGGGATCCTCGAACGAGTCGGTCCCGATCAATCGGAAATTCCGCTCAAGGTTCAGGAGGAAACAGGAACGTTTCTTCTTTCGACGCTCGGTGGCGGTGACGACGACACGGAAGCCGAGAACGTTCGTCAGGAAGTTCTGCTGGAATTCGAGAGCTCCGAGCACGCGTCCGCTGAGAAGCTTCTCAACGTTGAAGCCGGTGCCTCAGAAGAAGAGGTTCGCCGCGCGTTCGCCGAGCGCAGTGCAGAGTGGGACCAGAAACAGCGAGAGCTCGACAACGAGAGCACCCTTTGCATGAAGGTTGACGAAATCAAGCGGCGGCTCGACGCCGCGAAAGCGGCGATGCTCGCCGCTGAAACAACGACCCCTCCGCTGGAAACCCCCGAACCGGAAACCCCTCCGGTGCCGGCTACGTCGACTACGTCGGCCGAAATCAAGCGACTCATGCGTGAGATCAAGCTTCGTAAAATGGTCAACGACGACGAAGGCGTCATCTCGCTACTCTACGAGGTCGTGGCACTCGAGCCCGAAAACGCCAAATACGAGGCGCTACTCGCTCAAGCCATGGCCTCCCACGACGTCTTGAAGAAGAAAGCCGAACGCCACTTTCGGCGCGCCGTCTCGCTCGATCCGCAAAACGCGCAACTGCACTACTTTCTTGGCCGTTACTACCAGTCGTTCGACATGAAATCGCGCGCGCTCGCGGAGTTCAAGACGGCACTTCGCATCGATCCCAAGTTCACGAAAGCGCGCAGCGCTCTGGTGGAGCTCAAAGGCGATGACTCGTCACTGCAGGATCGCCTCAAGGGTTTGTTCGACTGAGCCCGCTTACGCTCTCCTGACATACGACAGAAGATAAAGAAGCACCACGGCTCCCACGGTCGCCGTCAGCAGCGAGCCCATCGTTCCGGCCGCGGGAAGACCGAGAACACCGAACATCAACCCGCCGAGAATCGCGCCCACCACGCCAATCACCAGATTGCCGATGAGGCCGAAGCCCTTGCCCTTCATGATTTGCCCAGCCAGCCACCCGGCGACGAGCCCAATAACAAGAAATCCAATAAGTCCGTCCACGCGGCACCTCCTCGTGTTGTACGGATTGGGAAGCGATATTACTATCTGAGGCCATGAAATGGGTGAAACGGCTCGGCCTCGGGCTGATCGTCATCGTCGTCGTCGCAGGAGTTGGGTTGTACTACCGGGTGACGGCAAGCCTTCCTGACGTCGATGGTGAGATCGAGGTGAAGGGTCTTGCGTCCTCTGTGACCGTCGAACGCGACGCGCTGGGTGTGCCGACCTTTCGAGGTGACAGCCGCCTGGACGTTGGACGCGCCCTCGGGTTCGTCCACGGGCAAGAGCGATTTTTCCAAATGGATCTCATGCGACGGCGCGCCGCGGGCGAGCTTGCGGAGCTCTTCGGCGCCGACGCGCTACCCTTGGATCGGCGACACCGAGCTCATCGGATGCGTGTTCGCGCGACCCGTGCGGTTGCTGCGACTGGCGCCACCGAGCGGGCGCTCCTGGAGGCGTATACCGAGGGAGTCAATGCGGGACTCACCGCGCTCGGAGCATCGCATTTCGAATACCTTCTGCTGCGACAAGAGCCACGACCCTGGGTCGTCGAAGACAGCGTGCTCGTGGTGGCGTCGATGTACTTTGAGCTCAATGACGCCGACGGACAGTACGAATCGACACTCGGCTTGCTGCACGATGTCCTACCGCCCGAGCTTGCACAGTTCTTGTCACCGATGGGCACAAACTGGGACTCACCCGTGGACGGCGAGGCGTTCGCGACGGCGCCGGTTCCCGGACCTGGCGCCGTGCATGCCAAGCCGGTTTCCGTGAACGAGCGTCTGGGCGAAGCCCCCGACGACAACATGACCCTCGGCAGCAACAATTGGGCAGTGGCAGGGTCGCGCACCGTTCACGGCGGAGCGCTGCTCGCAAGCGACATGCACCTCGGGCACGCAGTGCCGAATATCTGGTACCGCGCGGTCCTGCACTCCGGCTCCAACACCGCGGTCGGGGTGACGTTGCCGGGAACACCGATTCTCGTGGCCGGCAGCAATACTCGCGTTGCCTGGGGCTTCACCAACACGAATGGAGACTGGGTCGACCTCGTCGAGCTCGAAACCAACCCCGAGAGTCCCGACACCTACCGAACTCCCGCAGGCTGGACGGCGTTCACGGTGCATGAAGAGATTCTTCATGTCGCAAACGGAGAGCCCGAGATTTTCACGGTACGCGAAACCATCTGGGGCCCCGTCATCGACAAAGACCATCGAGGCACGTTGCGCGCCGCACGCTGGATCGCGCACGACGTCGGCGGAGTCAACCTGGCGCTCGGCGAGCTCGAGACCGCCGCGTCGCTCGATGACGCGCTGGCAATCGCGCAGCGCAGCGGGATACCGCCCCAGAATTTTGTTTGCGCCGATAGCGCGGGTGCGATCGCATGGACCATCGCGGGACGTATTCCTCGGCGATTCGGTTTCGACGGACGGCTTCCGTCGTCGTGGGCCGACGGCGCGCGGGGTTGGGATGGCTGGCTCGACTCCGAAGACTACCCCGTGATCCGCAATCCTGAGGCTGGCATCCTCTGGACCGCAAACGCCCGGGTCGTGGGAGGCTCGATGCTCGACGAGCTCGGCGATGGCGGTTACGACCTTGGCGCACGTGCCCGCCAGATTCGTGACGACTTGCTCGAGCTCGACGAAGCCAGCGAACAAGACATGCTCGAGATCCAACTCGACGATCGGGCCCTGTTCATGGACACGTGGCGCAGCTACCTTCTCGCAGGGATCAACGACGACGACCTGCACCGGATCCTCGAGGACGAGTGGACGGGGCGGGCCTCGACCGACTCCGTCGGCTACCGTGTCGTGCGCGAGCTGCGACTCGCGATCTACGAGGAAGTGCTGAGTGCGCTCACGGCGGACGCG
>CAMYKY010000125.1 GCA_947259165.1 uncultured Acidobacteriota bacterium
TGCTCGGGCGAAGGTCCCTGGCAGGGCGAAGTGCAGACCGGATGGATCCGCTGGTGGGGCGACGAGAAAGGCCCCTGGCTCTACTGGAGCACCCGAGGTTGTTGAGCGTTCCACCAGGACTGGCGCAAGAGAGTCGACTCGATTCGCAACCCCGAACGACTCTACGTCTCGCGACCGACGACTGTCCTGGTGTCCGGCAAGCGCGACAGGAAGGTGCTGAGCCAGGTTCGCCGGGCGATAGATCTTCTTGCGTCATTGCGGAGGATAGCCCAGTCGTCGCGCTCGTTCGAACGCCTCTTCCGTTTCACCGGAGCGTCCCGCAGCTTCGAGAGCGCGTGCCTGACGGTGATGAGCGAAGCCGTCGTTCGGCCGCAGCTCCACCATCTTCAGGAACGCATCGACCGCCTCGTTCGCCTCGTCGAATCGCTTCGTACTGATGTATGCGTCGCCGAGCCCGCTCCAGGTGAGCGGCGCACGAGGATCGAGCGCGAGCGCTCTACGAAAAGAAGCGATGGCTCCCTCAAAGTCCTGAACTTGGGCCATCATGAAGCCGAGACTCGCGTGGAGATCGGGGGTTTTCGGGCTCGCTCTCGGCGGCGCGACGGTGGAGCTGGAGCGCCCTCGAAAAGACCGGGCCGGACTGATCGCCTCGGCCCGCCGTCACGAGAGTGCTCGCCAGGTTGCGATGAAGAAGCGCGTGATCGGGAAAGAGCTCGATCCCGGCTCGGAACTGTGCGATGGCTTCAACGATCTGCTTCTTGTTGCGATACGTGATTCCCAGCTCGTTGTATAGCGTGCCGCTCGGAGCGAGCTGAATTGCTCGTTCGTAGTGGGCGATCGCCGCGTCGAAACGGCCGAGCAGGTCATAGGTCGAGGCCAGCATTTCGTGAGCCCGGACGAAATCGGGTTGGAGCTCCACCGCACGACGGTAAAAGGGAAGTGCCTCATTTAGCTGACCCACCTGGAATGTCAGCTTACCCATCAGGAAGTGCGCTCGTGCGTTGTTGGGCTCGAGCTCGAGCGCGGTCCGGAACGCCCGCTCGGCCTCGGCGTCCCGCCAATCCAAGAACAAGGCCTCGCCATAGCGCAGAAGATATCGGGTCTCTTTCGACCGGAGCTCGACGGCCCTTCGGAACTGCTCGATGGCCGCGACATTGCGCTGCAGAACGACGAGAGCCTCACCGCGGTAGAAGAAGATGTCCTCCGGCGCGAGCTCGATCCGAACCGTCTGCCTCGATTCGAGGGCACTGTCCGACACGTGAACCGTCAGTGGCGCTCCATCGAGCACGGCAGCGGACGCGAGCCGTCCTGCCAAGGAAGCTGACTGCAGGCTTTGTGGCTGACGCCATGTTTCGCCCGGGAAAGCGAGCCAAAGGGAGTATCCGTCCTCGGAGCCGCTCAATCGGGCGGAAACTCCCTCCGCACCGCCCCTCGTCCTTTCGAGGAGCGCGGCTAGTTCCCCCGCTTGTTCGCCGGTGACCGGAGCCTCGTATGAGACCACTTTGGTTCCGACGCGCACTTCATTCGAGCGCGGTTGAGTCGCGGCAGGCGGGACCGACATAGCTGACGTTCCCAGAAGCGCTGTCAGGAGACCGACGTGAAGGTTCACGGCGCTGGAGGTGTAACCGAATTCGCGCGCGCGAGGCATTCCCCGATCGTCCATCCAACCGTGCAGAGGCCAAATAACACACTCCGAATGCGTCGCGACGAACAGACGGCTGGCACCTCAGGATCGATCCGGGGGGAGCCCGAGCCTCCGTCCGCGCTGTCAGGCCGGTACCGGTCCCCCTTTATAGATCCACGCGAGCGCGGCCTCATCGCTTACGATCTCCCGACCCCTCGCGGCGATGCCGGCAGAGAACTCGTCCGTCATGCCGTCGTCGCTGGCACCGTCGAGCTCGCCCCTCCGGATCAGCGCTCCATCGTCGAGGATCGGTACCTCCGCCGAGCTCCGTGCGTCGAACTTGTGCTCGTGCGCCTTCATCCAGCGAAAAGAAGTGCACTCCAGGATCGTCGGCCACTGCCGCGCGGTCGGCTCGTAGCCAAGGAACTCGGCGATCTTCCGCACCGAACCCTTGTGGTCCCGTTTCATGTCGGCGAAATGCAGGAACAGAACGTTGTCCTCGTTCCGGTACGGCCACCAGTTCGCCAGGAACTGGAAGATCATCGGCACGAACCGGAGCTGCGCCGCCTCACGGAAGAAGGTCGGGAAGTCGGGTTTGCGGTAGGGGTGCTTCGGAACGTCCCAAAGCTCCAACCAGGCGTCCGAGTGGGCCCCGATGAACGGGTGGAGCGACACCACCGCCTCGTCCGGATGGCGCGCGACGACGATGTACTGAACGTCCCGGCCCGAGCGGGGCGGGTGATAGGGAAGCGCTGGCGGCGGCGAGTGCGACTTGAAGGCGCGGCGCCGTCCGGTCGGCATCGCGTCCAACCGCGCGACGAGTTCGGGGATGTGCGCCGTCGGCCCCGGCACGAGCTCGACCCAGGGGACCTCGGCGTAGAGGCTGGCGATGTCCGGGTCGCCCCCCGACCGGAGCTGATGCACGATGTTCATCGTCCAGGTCGTGCCGCTCTTCACCGGTGCCGAGATGACGATGTCTCCATCTCGCCACGCCATGCGCTGCTGGATCTCGGTGTCGATCCACGGCGGCGGCCCTCCCTTTGGGGGCTCATCCGGCTGTCGCTCGCTCATCAGGCACGCTCCCTCTGCAAGTATCGCTGGCGGACGCGGGATTCTAACTCGAACGCCGCCGCAGCTAGAGGCCGCGCTTGGGGCGGGCGGCCGTCGTCAGAATGACGAGGGCTTCGCTGCAACTCGAGAACAAGTGCCGAGAACAAGTGCCAGACACCTGTTTCCAGCCTGGGAAACCTCCCTCGTTCCTCGAAAGAAGATCATCTCCGCTCACTTTTTCGAAGTCTATGAACAAAAGCATGGCACCTACCTACTGGGTAATCGCCAGGCAGGGCGTTGGCGGGTACAATCGGAACTGTGAGGACGACAGGAATCGTACGAGCTTCGATCGTCGTTTGCCTGATTCTCTGCGCGGTGATCTCATTCGCGGACGAGAACGTGAAATCGCGCTGGCAGGTCGGCGTCCATGCGGTGGCGAGCTCCCCCCAGGGTGCCTTCAAAGAGAACCTTCCAGATACGCGCTGGGGTGGGCTCGGTTATTTCACTCGGCGCTATCGCGAGACCCCCGTTCGCTTTGGCCTGGAAGTCGGCGCTGTCGAGAACAACAGCGTCGAGCTCGAGCTCCGATCTCCGGGTTTCTCCTTCCGCGAGCTGAAGCTCGCGAACGACATGCTGTTCGGACACGCCCTCGTCAGGTACCAGCCGGTCTACGGTCGATTCTCGCCCTATGTCGAGGGAGCGTTCGGTCTCCGCGCCTTCGAGAACTCCGTCACGTACTTGGACTGTCTCGGCCCGTGCACGGCTCCGACGAGTCGCAGCAACGTTGCGCTCAGCGCCGGAGGTGGAGGGGGCGTGAGCTTCCGCCTGCGGGACGACGGCAAGGAAGCGGGCGTCTCCGTCGAAGTACGCGTGCGGTATCTCTTTGGTTCCGAGACTGAATATTTTCTCGAGCCCGAACTCCCGCGCCGCGACGATGCACGGCCGCTCCCCGAACGCTCACGAACCGACGTCGTGATGATTTCCTTCGGTGTCGTGTTCGACTTTTGAGAGATATTCCGCGCGGCCCACGAAGCGGGTTTTCTCAAACTGCAAGAGGCATCGAGCCCCAAGACACGTTCGGAGTACGCGGCATCCTCGATTGCGAACTGTCCCGACTGCCAGCTCAAGAAACCCCCGAGCAGCATTTCGCGGGGATGCGCAGATTCGACTTGTATGGTTACCGGTTAATCATGTAATATTAACAAGTGATTCGGTCGTTCGCAGACGACGCGACTGCTGATGTCTACTTCGGACGAGAAACCAAGGCGGCACGGCGCTTGCCGAAGACTCTATGGCCGGTTATTCGGCGCAAACTTGATGCGGTTCACCGAGCGAGGACGCCTCAGGACCTCCGTCTTCCCGCCGGCAACCGGCTGGAGGCGCTGAAAGGAAATAGAGCCGGGCATTTCAGCCTCCGCGTGAACGACCAGTATCGCAACACGTTTCGATTCGAGAAGGGAGATGCCGACGATGTCGCGTGCGAAGACTACCACTGACGGACCGCGGTCCGTGCTCGACTTGAAGCGGCCGCCAACCTCACCCGGTGAGATGCTTCTCGAGGAATTCCTCCGACCCGCTGGCCTGACCCAGGTCGAAGCGGCGCGAGCGATGAAGATCTCCCTCAACCGACTGAATGAAATCATTCGAGGCAGGCGAGGCATCAGCGCTGACACGGCGCTCCGGCTGGCACGATTGTTCAAGACGTCTCCAGAGTTTTGGATGGGGCTTCAAACGGACTGGGATCTCTGGCACGCCGCCCAAACACAACGAAAAGCGGGATGAGGTCGAACGAGGTATCAGGGTGGGACGACGTTGTCACCGTTGAAGTCATCGTCGTACGTCTTTCACGAGGTCATGGCGTTTCCTGATATCCGCTCGGAACAAACACCCGGCACTTATTCGGCCCGCGGTGCAACGTTCCGGACGTCGGGCGGTGTCTAGGCGAATCCTTTGCTTGCGATTATGATCTCATTCACGCTCGCGGAGAGCACTTGGAGGAGCGCTGCCTATCCATACTAGTGGTCCGAGGTCAGCACGGGAGTCCATCTCCTGGATGAGCAAGCCATTCTCTCGGCGTGTTCGTCTTTGCCCTTTCCCTGTCGGGTATAGGCCCCTGCCTCGATCGTCGATCCAGCGCGTCCAGGATGGCAGTGCGCCGACCAATCGTTGGTCCTGCATGTCAACGCGGGTAAATTCGTACGACTCGCTCCAGATACTCACCTATTGATGCTGTTGACGTGTGAATCCTGGCTCTCGAAACCCTGGAAGGAGCTCTGTAGCGGTATGGGTTTGCATGTCAAGGATTTCAAGCGTATTGGATGCCGTTATCCGCAAGACTCGGTGACCCCACGTTGCGACAACCGTCGCGTCTTACTCGTAGAGTTTCGACTCGATCAGATCTATGAAAAAACTTCTATCCCCTTCGATTCGAATGTCCGCCGTCTCGTCGTACTTTTCGTGACCGAACGAAACGATTGGCGCAACAACAACCTCTTGGCGCTTCAGGCCGAGCGTTTCCTCTATCGGCTCGGGACGTCGACCCTCCGCGATCGCTTCGTTCTCAAGGGCGCGGCTTCTGCGCGTCTGGTCGGAGCATCCCTACCGAGCGACGCGCGACCTCGACCTCCTTCGTCGAGGTGAGAGCTCGAACGAAGCGGTCCTCGACGACATTCGCGCCATCGTCACCACGCCCGTCAAGTCGGACGCCGTGGAATTCGGCGCCGCGGCGATCCGCATCGAGAGCATTCGCGCGGAAGACGACGACGTCGGCACGAGAGCAAAGCTCCCAGTCGAATGCGGCACCGCGCGCCTGACGCTCCAGATCGGCATGGGGCTCGGCGACGCTGTGTGGTCGCAGGCGTGCGCCTGCACGTACCCCGACGCTTCTCGATCTTCCCGCCCCGATGTGCTTGCCTATCCGCGGGAAGCCGTGGTCGCCGAGAAGCTCGAGGCTCTCGTCGTGCACGGCGATAGCAACAGCCGCATCAAGGACTTTTTTGATCTCCCTGGCCACACACTTCGACTTCGATCGGGCGACGCTCGCGGAGGCAGTGCGGAGAACATTTGCGCGTCGGAGCACACCGATCCGCGCCGACGCGCCCGTCGGACTCACGGCGGCGTACTGGGAGAACATCTCCCGGCCCGCGCAGGTACGCGCGTTCGCGCGCCGCGCTCACGGTACCCGACGGGTTCGCGGATGAGTTCACCCGTGTGCTCTGCGCGTTTCTCTTGCCCATCCTGGACGACAAAAGCCGTTTCGGCGACGTCCAAGGTGGCGTTGTCGTGTGAATGCCTCGATGCGCTGGTTGACGCGCGTCTGCGCAGCAGGCGACAACCGCTCAGCCGCAGCGTCCCGCATCCGCGTGGCATCCTCGATCAAGCGGGAATCGCGGGAACCCGCCGCGGCCAGCGGAGCCAGTTAGGCCTCCTCGAAATCTTGCGAGACCCCACTTCCCGTGAGATGCAGGCGACCGAGACACATTTGCCCGGCGGAACATGGCGACGGCATGGTTGTTCCTGGGAGTCGCACGCGAAAGGATTGGAGATCTCGACGGGGCGTCGCAAGCGCTCGAGGAGGCGATCAGATACAAAACGAGTTCTGTTCGCCTGCGGATGCAACGGGCACAGCTGGCGCTCGAGCAAGATGACCTTCGGAGCGCTCTCCGGCACTCCCGCGCCGCGTCGACGGGTAGGTTTCCAGAATGGAAGCGCCACCCAGCGTTTTGGGAAATCCTTCTAAGTCACTGATTCCTGGCTCTGAGCCCGCGCCAGAGCCGGGGAACACTTTGGCCGGGTTTGAATCACGCAGACGGTCGTAACGCGACACCGTCTTCGCGACGTACTCCCGTCTCAGACTCGATTCGTCGGTAGCTCCAGCCGAGCTCCAACAGTGCGATAACTTGTTGTCTCTTCTCTACCTTCAGGTAGTTTCCCAAGGCTGTCCGTCACTCCTTTCGAAGCAAAGGATGCCCTTTCTGGGCTACCCGAAGTGGCCGCTTTTACGTGTGCCCTAGTAGTATAGAGAATGTTACTAATGATTGGGGTCGTCTATTGTAATACCTTTGGTATAATAATTGTTAGTAAAAGAGGTAAGCACCTATGGCGACGATCAAAACGGCTCTGTCGATCGAGGAGTCGCTGTTCGAGAGGGCCGAAGCTCTTGCCGAAGAATTGGAAATCCCGCGCAGCCGCGTTTTTTCGATAGCACTCGAGCAGTTTCTCAGCCGACAGGATGCCAAGAAACTTCTGAACGAGCTCAATGCGGTGTACTCGGATGCGGTCGCACGGGATGAGGACGAAGAAGCCGCGCGCCGTGCCAAGCACCGTGGGATGGTCGAAGGAACTTGGTAATCTCTCAGGGCGAGGTCTTCTGGGTCGAGCTCGAGGCGCCCTCGGGCTCGGCTCCCGGATACCGCCATCCGCACATGGTGATTCAAAACAACGCTTTTAATCGCAGTGCGATTGGCACGATCGTCGTTTGCTCGCTCACCTCGAATCTCAAACTCGGCGCCGCCCCTGGTAACGTGACCTTGAGGAAAGGTGAGGCTGGGTTAGCCAAGCGGAGCGTCGTCAACATCAGCCAGATCTACACGGTCGACAAGAGCGATCTCGTGAAACGGATCGGCTCGCTGTCGCCGACAAGAATTTCCGAGGTTCTCGCTGGAGTTCGACTCCTGGTTGAGCCCACAGACCCGGGCGATGCCCCGCTCGATCCCTGAGCGGAGCGCAGGCCGAGCATGCTTTTCGCACTCAACGCCATGGAACGATTCAACTCTTTCAGCTCGACTGGAATACTACGCCATGGAGAGAGACTTTTCGTACCGTAGCTCGAGCAGGCCCGTATCGGGATGCTTCTTCGTCGCTCCGTCTTGGTGAAAGCCCATCACACTGTAGAAACGACTCGAGCTGAAGAATTCTCCGAGAGTACCCTGAGCGTGACCGTTTCGAAATCCAACGCGTTCAATCGAACGTTTCACCAACACAACCCCGCCAAGGCACGAGCGATGGCATGTTCTAATGGCGTTGGCATTCCGCGGCTACGTGGGCTCAGTCCCACAACGTTGTCGCGCCCGTAGTCCCGGCGAAATCAGGGAGTGTGTTGTTAGCGTCGGGTACCGGTGATCGCCACGCCGGGGTAGACGTCTTCGACCAGCGCCTGGTCGCGGACGACGAACGTTCCGCGGACCAGCACGTGGTGGATACCCGCCGAGGGGACGTCGCCCCGCTCGTACGTCGCACGATCCAGGATCCTCTCCGGATCGAAGACGACGAGGTCGGCGTGGACACCCTCCTGGACCCGCCCCTTCTTTTTCATAATCGGCGCTGCGGCTTCGAGCCGCTGCGCCGGCAGCAGGGTCATCTTGCGAAGCGCCTCCATCAGACCGATCTCGCCCTCGTCTCGGCTGTAGCGTCCGAGCACTCGCGAGAACGTGCCGGCGCCCCTCGGGTGGGCCGGACCGTACAGGAACGAGATGCCGTCACTCGCGACCATGACGTCGGGCTGGGCGACGATCCACCGGTTGGTCTCTTCGGTGCGGCTGCCGTGGCTGATGATCCAGCCGCCTTCTTCCCGATAGATCTCGAACGTCTTCTTGGTGAGTCGCTCGCCCGTCGCCGTCCATTGGAGATTGTGGTAGTCCTCCTCGGGGCGGTCCGCCCAGTTGTCGAAGCTCGCCGATTCGAGACGGGTGGAGCCCGCCGTGTACGGGTAGGCCTCGGTCGTGACGTCGACCCCTCGCTCGCGCGCGCCGCGGATCATGCCGAGCACGACACGGGCGTCCTCTCCAGCGCTGCTGTTCATGTGGACGATGTGAAGCGACGCCCCCGTGGCGGCCGCGTTGGCGATGACCTCTTGAAACGCACCCAGCCGGCCTCCGGAGTTTTGCCCGCGGATGTGCACGTAGATCGGCACGCCTTCGGCAGCCGCGAGCTCGAACAGGCGCAGGATCTCTTCGCGCGAGGCCCCCGGTGTATAGGTGATGCCGAGCCCGAAGCCGAGGCCGCCTTCGTCGAGGCCTGTCTTCATGAGCCCGAGCAGGCGCGCGAGCTCGTCTTCACTCGTCTCCTTGTACTCGAAGTCCTCGAAGGTGAGGAGCTCGGGATCGGAGGGCGGCCGTGTCGCCCAGCTCCCGAGGTCGACGCCGTGAAAGAGCTTCACCCGGGCGCCCAAGTGTCCCACGGTCGCGCCGTAGTGGATCACCGCCTCGCCTTGCAGCGCGCGCAGCCAGTCGCCGACGGGATAAACGCCGATCTCCATCTCGAGGGCGGTGGTCACGCCGTCCGCGGCCTGAAGCCGATTGCTGATCGGGTCCTGCCCGTGCGCGTGTAAGTCGATGAATCCGGGCGCGACCACGAGTCCGCTGACGTCTAGCATCTCGTCGCCCGCGATCGGCGCCTCCGAGATCGCGGCGACGGTTCCGTCGGTGATGCCGACGTATCGGATCGCGTCGAGGCTCGTCTCCGGGTCCATGACGCGCCCGCCTGCTAGGACGAGATCGTATTCTTGGGCACTGGCGGCGGCGCTGACCCACAGTAGCAACAAGGGACACAAATATCGGTGCATGACGCGCAAGATATCGGCTCGCGCCCCGGGGTTCAACTGGAGGCGCGGCGATGACGAGGCTAGGGAAAAGTCGGAACTCCCGGGGGGACCTCGCCTGGACCGCCAGTGTCGTCTTTTTTGTTCGGTCGTCAGCCCGCCGTCTCGCTCCGCAAGAAGTCGTCTCTGATGGCTTTGATTTTGCCGGACATGAGGACGAGGCCGATGACGTTCGGTATGACGAGCGCTGCGAGAAAGAGGTCCAGGAACTGATACAAAAGCTCGAGGTGCAGAAATGACCCCGCGAGGATCGCTCCGAGATAGACGATTCTCATAACCTTCGAGAATCTGATGCCGAACAGATACTCGGCCTGCTTCTCTCCGTAGTAGATGATGACGATGATGGTCGAGAGCACGAACAACAAAAGACAAATAGTAACGATGGCGCCTCCGAGGTTGTCGCCGAACAACTGTTGAAACGCTAATGCCGGCATGGTCGCAGCCCGATCCGCGGGTACCTCGTCCCAGACGCCGGTGACCAAAACCACGCAGGCGGTGGTCGTGCACACGATCATCGTGTCGATGATGACGGAGAACACGCCCCACATCGCCTGACGGCCGGGATGATCCGTGACCGCGGCGGCGTGGGCGATCGAAGCGGTGCCCATCCCCGCCTCGTTCGAATAGCATCCTCTTGCCACGCCCCATCTCATGGTGGCGGCGAGGCTCGCTCCCGCAAATCCTCCCGTGGCGGCGATTGGCGTAAAGGCGTGCGCGAATATCATCGCTATGACGCCGGGAAGCTTCACGATATTGACGGCGACGATGAGTAATGCGGCAGAGAGATACAAGAGTGCCATCAAAGGCACTAGCCGCTCCGTCACTTGCCCGATCCTCCGGATTCCGCCAATCACCACGAGCCCGACCAGGAAGGTTAAGATCAGACCGGTCACCGTTTCGTTAATTCCAATCGTGCTCGCCGACTGAACCACGTTGAGCGACTGGGTCGCGATGGAAGGAATGATCTCGAGCATCAAGAAGAAAGCGTAGAACCCTCCAAGGAAAGGCGATCCCAATCCCTTGCGGAGGTAGTACATGGGGCCGCCGACGAAGTTTCCTTCCTCATTGGTCTCTCGATACTCGAGGCCGAGCGCGATCTCGGAATACTTGGTAGTGGAGCCGATGATCGCGGTCATCCACATCCAAAAAATCGCTCCCGGTCCGCCGAGGGCCAATGCGACCGGAACGCCGATGATGTTGGACCCACCCACCGTGGATGCCAGAGCGGAGCACGTGGCCTGAAAAGGAGAGATGGTGCCTTCTCCTTCGGGCTTAGCGAAGATCTTCCCGAAGGTCTCCCTCATGATGAGAGGGAAGTATCGGATCGTAAAGAAATCGAGCCTGATGGTCAGCCACAACCCCCCACCCACGAGGATGACGAGCATGGGCGTCCCCCATATCCAAGTCGATACGCTTTGGACGAGCTCCATAGGGGATACAGATATAGATGGGAAATTGTATCCCGTCAACCCGTGTCTCATTGTTTGAATTCCATCCGGCTTGCCACACCACCGGCGGCACATACGATACGATTCGACGGCACGGGAAGGAGCTCTAATGCCGAGTGCAATTCCGAAGAGGAAGCCAACTGCCCGAAAGCGACGAACACGGACATGGCTGTGCGCCTGGCAGCGCGACGAGTAAGCCTGGGAGCGGGCGAGCGCGATGCAATTTTGCTGGCCAAGGAATTGGGTGCCGACGGGGTGTTGATCGACGACCGAGATGGTCGTAGGGAAGCGACGCGGCGCGACCTGCGAGTCATTGGAACCCTCCGAGTTCTTGCACCCGCCGCCGAGAAAGAGTTGTTGGATTTCCCCGAAGCAACCGAGCGCTTGAGGCGAACAACGTTTCGCGCATCGCCACAACTCTTCGACGTTTTGTTGGAAAGATTCGAGAAGAGCTCGAAGGAATCCGTCGAGTCGAAGAACCGGCGACAGACGTGACGCAGAATTCACCCCGTTCGCCTCGATTCGGACCCCCTGCGCACGAGCTTGCCGAAGCGCTAGAAGGACTACGAAACGGGCTTAGACGCCACAGTGGTTGTCGCCCGTGGTGACCCGGAAGGCAAAACGTGGCTAGGAGACAACTTCCGGCACGTTGACTTTCTGCTTGCGGCTGCTAGCCAGTCGGACTGGTGCCTTCCACTGGGCTCGAAGTTATCATGTCGGCGCGAGTGGGGAGCTGCCGTCAGGTCCAGGGATTGGTGACGTCGAGGCCGGCGAAGCGTTCGAAATCCCTGACATTCCGAGTGACGACGCTCATTGCATGCACTTGGGCTGTTGCCGCGATGAGGGCGTCTCGAAAGGGGGCCGGGTCGGGGACGTGCAGCACGGCGGCTTGTCGCGCGACATGCTCGTCCACCGGGAGGAAGCGATCGGCGAACGCGGCGACAACGCTCGTGTCGAGCCATTGGCGCAGAACCTTGCCTTGTGCCGGGTCGCGACGCTCTACGAGGAGCACACCATGTTCGAGCTCGTGAAGTGAGATCACCGACATGAACATCAATGCCGCGGGGACGTCGCTGGCCCATTCGGTGATGCCGCGGTTGGCCTTGCCCGCTTTGGCTTTACGGAGCTCCGAGACAACGTTGGTGTCGAGGATGAACATCAGTTGAAGCGTGCAGGCTCGGCCAGTTCTCCAGAGGTCGGTGCTCCGAGATCGATGTCCTCGACGCCCTTCGGTTCTGCGAGCAGCTCGATGATGCTGGGCTGGTTCGCCGCCAAGCGCCGGTAATCAGCGAAGCTCAGCAGCACATGGGAAGGCCGACCGCGATCGGTGATGTAGACCGGTCCGGCCTCGGCAGCCTTCTTGGCGCCACCGGTATCCTGGTTGAACTCTCGGCTAGTGATCTTTTTTGCAGCCATCGTCTACGTCTTCTCAATGTAGTAACGTTACTACAAATTACGAACTCCGTCAATCGAGCCATCGACGCGCGGCGATAAGTTTCGAAGGATTGATCCCGGCGTATACGTTCTTGCGCGGACCAAGTAGGGAACCCTGACTTCGCCCAATTCTTCCCTTGCCGATGGGCGAGACGATCTCGTAAGGGCCGAGCTTTCTTCCCGCTTCCAGGGATATCCGCGGTTGATTGTAGTGGCAGGGGAGTGCGCGTTCAAGGAAAGCGGTGTCGATTACTCGCCTCCCCTGACGGTCGGCTCATATCTCATACCCGCGGCGGGTGGAGACCGGATAGTCTCTGGAGAGCCAATCCGGCTATTTGAAGCACCGTCGAGACGTCACATTATTCTGCCAGACGCAGCTCTCTTGTAATAACGGCCCATACCGGCACGACCCCGCC
>CAMYKY010000126.1:0-5857 GCA_947259165.1 uncultured Acidobacteriota bacterium
CGGCGATCGTCGGGACCGCCGCCCTGGGGATGACCTTGGTCATCATCCTCGGCGGCATTGATCTGTCGGTTGGCTCGATCGTGGCGATGACCTCCGTCATCGTCGCTTTGACGCTGAGCGGAGGCAACTCGCCGCTCGTCGCCATCCTGGCCGCGACGGCCGCCGGCGCGGTCACCGGCTTTGCCAGTGGCAACCTGATCACGCGGCTCAAGGTCGCTCCGTTCATTGTCACGCTCGGAATGCTGCTCATCGTTCGAGGTGCCGCCAAAGGTCTCGGCAGGGAGCAGAAAGTCGACGCACCGTTGACGTGGCTCGTCGAGTTGTTGTCGTCGCTGCCGCCGGAGCGAGAGTGGATGGTCGTGCCTCCGGGCGTTTGGCTTCTGGCCGGACTAGCCGCAATCACCGCAATCGTTTTGCGGCGCACCCGTCTTGGGGCCCACATCTTTGCGATCGGCTCGAGTGAGAACACGGCTCGGTTGTGCGGGGTTCCCGTCGAGCGGGTAAAAATCGCCGTCTACACCCTCTCCGGCGCGCTCGCCGGTTTGACGGGCGTGCTCCAGTTCTCGCGACTGACGGTCGGAGACCCCACGGTTGCGGTTGGGCTCGAGCTCGACGTCATCGCGGCGGTCGTCATCGGCGGTGGGAGTCTCTCCGGAGGCGAGGGCACTGTCGTCGGCACACTAGTGGGCGCGTTCATCATGACCGTCATCCGCGCGGGCACGTCGCAGATGGGACTTCCGAATTGGGTTCAAGAGATCGTGACCGGCACCATCATCGTCGTCGCGGTTGCCATCGATCGATGGCGCCATCGGCGGCTCGAGACGACATGACGCAAATCACCGGCTTTACGACGCGAGATATCCGATTCCCGACCTCCCGCGAGCTGGACGGCTCCGACGCGATGAACCCGGATCCTGACTATTCGGCGGCCTACATCGTCTTCGAAACGGATAGCGGCCACGAAGGGCATGGGCTGGCGTTTACGATTGGCCGCGGCAACGATCTCTGTGTGGCGGCGATCGACCAGCTCGCAGCGCGCGTCGTGGGGCGCAGCTTGTCTTCGATCACATCGAATTGGGGAGCGTTCTGGCGCGAGCTGACGGGGGACTCTCAGATGAGATGGCTGGGCCCTGAGAAGGGAGTCGTCCATCTTGCGACCGCCGCGGTCGTCAACGCGCTATGGGATCTCCACGCGAAGTCCCAAGGCAAGCCTCTGTGGAGGCTTCTTTGCGACATGAGCGCGGAGGAGCTCGTTCGCGCTATTGATTTTCGCTACATCACGGATCTTCTAAGTCCGGACGAAGCGTTCGCGATCCTGCACGAGCTCGAGCCGTCCCGGAACGAGCGAGTGCAGGAGCTTCTCGCGAGTGGCTATCCGGCCTACACCACGTCCGTCGGGTGGATGGGCTATGGCGACGATAAGATTAGAAGCCTTTGCCGTGACGCATTGTCCCGTGGGTTCACGGCGTTCAAAATGAAAGTCGGCCGCAACGTCGAAGACGACGTGCGCCGCGCTGCACTCATCCGTGAAGAAATCGGCCCGGATAACGCACTGATGATGGACGCGAATCAGATCTGGGACGTTGACGAAGCGATAGCGTGGATGGTGCGTCTCGCAGAGTTTCGGCCGCTATGGATCGAAGAGCCAACCAGTCCTGACGACATTCTCGGGCATGCCACTATTGCTGCTGCGGTTGCACCGATCGGAGTCGCTACCGGTGAACACTGTCACAACCGAGTGATGTTCAAACAACTCCTTCAAGCGGAGGCGCTCTCGTTTTGCCAGATCGATAGTTGTCGCCTCGGCGGTGTCAACGAAGTGCTTTCGGTCTTGTTGATGGCGGCCAAGAGTGGGGTGCCGGTCTGTCCGCATGCCGGTGGGGTCGGTCTTTGCGAGCACGTGCAGCACCTCATGCTGTTCGACTACGCGTGCGTCACCGGTTCGATGGACAAGCGCATGATCGAGTACGTCGATCATCTACACGAGCACTTCGAAGACCCGGTGATCGTCGAAGAGGGACGATATCGTGCACCCTATCGTCCGGGATACAGCATCACGATGAAGAAGTCGTCGAGAGAGTCGTTCTCTTATCCAAACGGCGACGCGTGGTCGAACCCTTAGATCACCAAAAAGCGCTTGACACGTGTGGTACACGACTTTACCCTACATCTAGTGTTAAACACTCTTCATCACACGACAATTTGGTTTGAAGTGTCTTCATCGGGGCGGAGTACCGCTCTAGTCCGAGAAGGGAGGAGGTGATTCTAAATGGCGAAGAAAAAAGCTAAGAAGAAGGCCACCAAAAAGAAGGCCACAAAGAAGAAGAAAGCGACCAAGAAGAAGTAGCGACTTCCTCAGGGGTAATGAGAGGGGGGGTGAGCAATCACCCCCTTTCTTTTTGTCTGATCACTTCCGCTTCAAGTAATCGAACGCTCCGCGTTCGCGGGGCAACGGCGACTCATACGAGCTTCCTCGCGTCGCTTCTTCGAACTCCCGTCTTATCTCCTCGAGGCTTTGCTTGTTCGTCATCAGTTCGACGGCCGTTGACGTCAAGGTTCGCGCCGCGCGCAGCATGCCTTTGTGAGCAAAGGCCGAACTTGCGGATGAAGCCCACTGCCACGAGTGCGACGGTATGTCAGCGGGGAAACACGCGACGAGAAAGCCGCCGCGAGGCGCAACCCAACTCGCTTCTGCCGTGTCGTCGCTGATGGGGACGGGGTCATCGGTGTATGCGGGTGGGATGACGGAAGTGAAGAACGTATCCGCGTCCGTGGGATTGAACTCCGTGCGCAGCTCGTTCGCGAACGCGATTTCGTCTTCGGTATACCGGGCTGGCACCTCTTCGTTCAGAGAGCGGTGAAGGAGATTCCCGAGCTCTCGGTTGATCAGCCATTCGCTTGCCGACGACAGAAGCTGAACCTCGAGCTTCGTTCCCGACGCCCGCGCGACGCCGTCCGCGATCGCATCGATTCTCGCGCGTAGCGCTTCCACACTCTTGCGGTTGCGACCGTGGATAAATAACCATTGCGTCGCGCGCTCGGGCACGATGGACGGTATCGTCCCGCCTTCGACAAGAACGTGATTGACGACCGCGTCGGAAGGCCAGGATTCCTCGTCGACGGCCTCGGCGAGTCGGTAGGCGGCGGACAGGGCGTTGACACCTTTTTTGGCCGCGTCGGTGGCGTCCGACGCTCTGCCACGAAAGACGAAACGAACGGAATCCATCGCGAGCCCGCTGCGCGAGATGACGGTGGTGACCGCCGAGGGATGCCAAAACAGCAAGGCGTCGAGATCGTCGAACAAACCGGCTCGCACCATGTAGACACCGCCGTGGTAGATCTCTTCGGCTGGAGCGCCGTAGAAGCGGATCGTGCCTTCGAGATTCTCGGTATCGATCGCGTGTTGGAGCGCGAGTGCGGCACCGAGATCTGCTGCCCCGATGAGGTTATGGCCGCAGCCGTGGCCGGCTTCGCCTTCGACGATAGGGCGCCGCTCGGTGGCGAATTTTTCCTGAGAAAGCCCTGGTAGAGCGTCCATGAGGGCGACGATCCCGATGACGGGTCGTCCTGAGCCGTAGCTAGCGACAAACGCGGTCGGGAGTCCCGCGACGCCGGAGTCGACCGCAAAGCCTGCTTTCGATAGCTCGCCTTGAAGATACTCTGATGTTTGGACTTCCTCGTGCGCGGGCTCGGGAATTGCCCAAAGTGCGTCAGCGGCCTCAACGAGATAGCGTTCATTCGCCACAAGCCAGTCCCCGGCTGCAGTCTGAGGAGAAGTCTTGGCCGGAGACCAGAGAGCGACGAGCTGAGCCACGATGCTGGCTCCTATATATAATGTAGTCGATCGGCCCGGTTGTCTCATCGAAATGGCCTCTCTTCTTTACGACACTTTCTTATGACACTGCTGGGCTCAGATCTGCTCCCAGAGCTCCGCTTCTCGAGGGAGGGGGGCTCGCCCGGTCATTCCCTCGCATTTACGGGCGGCCGTGAGGTTCGCGAACTTCGCGGCATCTGCAACGGACTTGGCTTTTAAATACGCGTGGGTGAACGCTCCGTGAAAGACGTCGCCGGCGCCAGTCGTATCCAAGGCTTTGACGCGGACGCCGGGGAGACGGAAAAATGGCTCGTCGCGGCTTGTTAGCGCGCAGCCACCCGCGCCCAGCGTCACTCCGGCGATAGCGGGACCACTCGTTGGGAGTTTCTCCGCGGTCTTTCGCACGAAAGCCTCCGCGTCGTAGTCGGGGCCGAAAAGCGCTTTGGGGTAGGTGTGAGAGAAAATCGCGACATCCGTGAGCGCCACGAGCTCGTCGACCCCGGCACGCGGGTGGCCACAGTCGAGGACGACGAGACCTCCGGCTTCCCGCACCCGCTTCGCCGCTTCGATCTGAACGTCGACCTTGCGGGCATCGACCAGCAGGGCGTCGCAGTCTTCGAACGGTAGGGCGCGTACGTCGTCCCAGGTGAGCGGGAAGTCGACTCCGCGCGGGGCTTCGAGGATTGTGCGGCGGCCGTTCTCGACAACGATGACACTGGTCTGGGATTCGAACCCCTCGCGCACCGCAATGTGGTCGACGTTCAAGCCCTCGCGCTCTAACCCGTCCACGATGAAACGACCTCCGAAATCGTTTCCGACGACGCCCGAGATGGCTGTCTTGCGTCCGAAACGTGCCATGGTGATGAGTGCGGTCGGCACCGGGCCGCCTCCGACCTCGTGGATTTCGCGGGCCGGGAGCTTTTCGTCGGAGTCGGGGTAGCGGTCCATGAGGACACAGAAATCCCGAACGACCAGTCCTACGCCGATGGCGTCCCAATTGCTCACTGCGGTAGTTTAATGCAGATGAAGCCAAAGGGACGGGGCGCAGTCAGCAACGCATCGGGTCGGTTCGAACAGCACCGGTATGTGCCGCTCGAAGAGCGCGACAAGGTGGAGACCGTCGTGGCGCCCGACAGCTCGCGCTCGATTATCGCGAAAAACGATTCCCCGGACGTGCCGTTCTCGCTTTCGATCAATCCGTACCGTGGCTGCGAGCATGGTTGTGTCTATTGCTTCGCGAGGCCGACCCATGCTTTCCTTGGACTGTCGCCCGGTCTCGACTTCGAGACCAGGATTTTTTCGAAGCCGAAGGCTGCCGAGCTTCTGAAGAAAGAATTGGCGAAGCCGGGATACCGTCCCGAGACGTTGGCGATCGGCGCAAATACCGATCCTTACCAACCCGCGGAGAGAGAGCACCGTATTACCCGAAGCGTGCTCGAAGTGCTCGCGGAGCACGACCATCCCGTCACGATTGTCACCAAGTCGAATCTCGTTCTACGAGATCTCGACCTTCTGACACCGATGGCTGCGAAAGGCCTCGCCCACGTGCTCGTCTCGATCACGACCCTTGACCCCGGGCTTGC
The DNA here is from genome assembly GCA_947259165.1 of uncultured Acidobacteriota bacterium. Classification (GTDB taxonomy): domain Bacteria; phylum Acidobacteriota; class Vicinamibacteria; order Marinacidobacterales; family SMYC01; genus CAMYKY01. Next base: position 5,398 of record CAMYKY010000126.1, read on the forward strand.
CCGAACCATGGAGCCCCGCGCTTCGACACCGGACAAGCGCGTGGGAACGCTAGCCGCACTCCGAGACGCCGCCGTACCGTGCGGCGTGCTGGCCTCCCCGATGATCCCCGCTCTGAACGACGCCGAGCTCGAGCGCATTCTCGAGGTGTGCGCCGCCAACGGCGCCTGCTCCGCCGGCTATATCCTGCTCCGACTCCCGCTCGAGCTGAAGGACCTGTTCACCGAGTGGCTAGAAACCCATTACCCCGACAAAGCCACCCACGTCCTGAACCTGCTCCGCGAAACAAGAGGAGGCGCTCTCTATAACTCTGACTTCGGCGATCGTATGCGAGGAACCGGCCCGTACGCCGACCTCCTAGAAGCGCGGTTCCGAGTTGCCGCCAAGAAATACGGACTGAACAATCCGCTCGCCCCGTTAACCACCGCCCTGTTCAAGCCGCCCGTACTGCCCGGTCAACAG